>NZ_CAXTOQ010000010.1:0-44080 GCF_964245895.1 uncultured Amnibacterium sp. | reverse complement strand
CAGCACGGTCAGCGCCGCCCAGCTCGAGGAGCTGTACGAGCGTCCGGCCGCGTCCCCCGCCGACACGGGCCGCATGACCTACGAGGACACCGCGGTGAAGACCGTCGTGCTCCTCGCCGTCCTCCTCGCGACGTCCGCCGTCGGATGGTTCATCCCGGTGCTCGCGATCGTGGGCGCGATCGCCGGCTTCGTGCTGGCGATGGTGAACACCTTCAAGCGCGAGCCGTCCGTGCCGCTCATCGTCCTCTACGCGGCGTTCGAGGGCCTCTTCGTCGGCGGCCTCTCCTCGTTCTTCAACGAGCGGTGGAACGGCATCCCGCTGCAGGCCGCGCTCGCGACCTTCATCACGGTCGGGGTGACGCTCGCCCTGTTCGCGAGCGGCAGGATCCGCGCCTCCGCCCGGGCCACGAAGATCTTCCTCATCGCGATGGTCGCCTACCTGGTGTTCCAGCTGCTCAACGTGGTCCTGCAGGTCACGGGCGTCGTCACGACCACCTTCGGACTGCAGAGCGGCTGGCTCGGTGTGCTGATCGGCGTCGCCGTCGTCATCATGGCCGCCTACTCGCTGGTGCTCGACTTCGACCAGATCCAGCAGGGCGTCCGCCGCGGCATCCCCGCGAAGTACGGCTGGACCGGTGCGTTCGGGATCATGGTCACGATCGTCTGGCTCTACTTCGAGTTCCTGCGCCTGATCGCGATCCTCCGCGGCAGCAACTGACCCGCACCGCCTGACTCGAGGGGCGCCCGGCTTCGGCCGGGCGCCCCTCCTGCATCCCTCAGAGCCTGAGGCGTCCCCAGTCCGGGGCGACCGCCGCAACGCGTGCACCCGGGGGCGTGTCCGCGGCGCGCCCGCGGTCCGGCGCTGCATAGCCTCCCTTCCGTCCTCAAGGAACGAAAGGCCGATCGATGCAGGTGTCCGACCTCCTGGTCCCGCTCGCCGCCCGCTGGCAGCGCCGCGTATGGGACGAGCTCGTCCTCGTCCCGCGCCCCGGTGACGCCGCGCGCCAGTTCGTCGCCGGCCCCGATCCGGACCGCGTGCTCGTGCTCGGCAGCGGCCCGGCGGTCGGGTTCGGCGTGCTGACCCAGGACCTGGCGCTGCCCGGCCACCTCGCGCGGCGTCTCGCCGCCGCCACCCGCCGCGGCGCCTCCGTCGACGTGCGGGCCCGGTTCGGCGAGACCGCGGCCTCCGCGGTGCGGCTGGTCAGGGAGGCGCGGATGCAGCACTACGACGCCGTCGTGATCTGCATCGGAGCGACCGACGCCTACACCCGCACGTCCTCCGAGCGCTGGCGCGCCGACCTGTCGGCGCTCATCGACACGGTCCGCGCCGCGACGACGCCGTCGACCGTCATCGCGGTGCTCTCGATCCGCCCGCTGCAGGGCAGGGCCGGCGCCCCTGGCTGGAGCGGCCTGGTGGACAAGCACGCGAGCCGGCTCGACCGGATCGCGGAGGAGCTGTGCGTGCGCCGCCCAGGGGTGGTGCACCTCGGCGCGCCGGCGTCGAGCTTCGAGGCGCCGCGGACGGCCTCCGGCTACGACGAGCTCGCCGAGCGGATCACCCCGATGCTCGCCACCCGGCTCGATCTGCTCGCCCTCGCCCCGCTGCCGACCGCGGCGCGGGAGCAGCGGAACCTGCCGGACCCGGAGCTCGACCGGCAGCGCTCGCTCGATCGCACGGGGCTGATGTCGTCCGGCTCCAACGCCCGCCTCGACCGGCTGCTGCGCAGCGCCCGCGAGCTGTTCGGCATCACCGGCGCCGCGATCACCCTCGTCGACGGCGAGCGCGTCGTGTTCAAGGCCGCGGTCGGCATGCCGTCCGAGGACGTCCCCCGCCGGATCGCGCCGTGCGACCGCACCATCCGGCGGAACGGCGCCCTGGTGCTCGGCGATCTCGCCGGCGAGCCCATCGCCGCCGACGGCTGGCGCTTCTACGCCGGCCACCCGCTCGAGTCGCAGGACGGCTACCGGATCGGTGCGCTCTGCCTGCTCGACACCGTGACCCACGACCCGTTCAGCGTCGACCGATACGCCCTGGCGGAGGTCGCCGCCCGGATCGAGACCGAGCTGTGGAAGGAGGCCGCCGGCACCGCGGAGCCCGACGACCTGCGGCAGGGCGTCTCCCAGTACACGGTCGCGAGCCTCTCGGGGCCGGCGGCGGGCTGACGACCGGCGCGGGTCACTCCCACTCGATGGTGCCCGGCGGTTTGGAGGTGACGTCGAGGACGACCCGGTTCACGTCGGGCACCTCGTTCGTGATGCGGTTGGAGATGCGCGCGAGCACGTCGTAGGGCAGCCGCGTCCAGTCCGCCGTCATCGCGTCCTCGCTCGACACCGGCCGCAGCACGACCGGGTGCCCGTAGGTGCGGCCGTCGCCCTGCACGCCGACGCTGCGCACGTCCGCGAGCAGCACGACCGGGCACTGCCAGATCTCCGCGTCGAGCCCCGCGGCGGACAGCTCCTCCCTGGCGATCGCGTCCGCGCGCCGGAGGGTCGCCAGGCGTTCCCGCGTCACCGATCCGACGATGCGGATGCCGAGCCCCGGACCGGGGAACGGCTGCCTGCCGACGATCGCCTCCGGCAGCCCCAGCTCGCGGCCGATCGCCCTGACCTCGTCCTTGAAGAGCGTGCGGAGGGGTTCGACGAGCGCGAACTCCAGGTCCTCCGGCAGGCCGCCGACGTTGTGGTGGCTCTTGATGTTCGCGGTGCCGCTGCCGCCGCCGGACTCGACGACGTCGGGGTAGAGGGTGCCCTGCACGAGGAAGCGCACGGCGCCGCCCTCGTCCTGCGCCCGCGCGACGACGTCGGCTGCGGCGCGCTCGAAGGCGCGGATGAACTCGCGGCCGATCGTCTTCCGCTTCGTCTCGGGGTCGGCGATCCCGTCGAGCGCGCCGAGGAAGGTGTCCGCCGCGTCGACGACGACGAGGTCGACCCCGGTCGCGGCGACGTAGTCGCGCTCGACCTGCTCGGCCTCCCCCTCCCGCAGCAGCCCGTGGTCGATGAAGACGCAGGTCAGCTGACGGCCGATCGCGCGCTGCACCAGCGCGGCCGCGACGGCGGAGTCGACCCCGCCGGACAGCCCGCAGATCACCCGGGCGTCGCCGACCTGCGCGCGGATGCGTGCGACCTGCTCCTCGATCACGTTGCCGGGGTTCCAGTCGGCCGCGATGCCGGCCGCGTCGTGCAGGAAGCTCTCGATCACCGCCTGGCCGTGCGCGGTGTGCTTCACCTCCGGGTGCCACTGCACGCCGTACATCCGCCGCTCGTCGCTCGCGAACGCCGCGACGGGCGTCGACTCGCTCGATGCCAGCACCCGGAAGCCCTCCGGCGCGGTCGCGACGGAGTCGCCATGGCTCATCCACACGACCTGGTCCGCCGGCTGCCCGGCGACGAGCGGCGTGCCGGAGTCGGTCGCGTCGCCCGCGAGGCGGACGGCGGTCGAGCCGTACTCGCGCCGGCCGGTGTGCGCGACGGTGCCGCCGAGCTGCTGCGCCATGACCTGGAAGCCGTAGCAGATGCCGAGCACCGGCACCCCGAGCTCGAGCACGCCCGGGTCGAGCGCCGGCGCGCCCTCCTCGTAGACGCTGGACGGCCCGCCCGACAGGACGATGCCGGCAGGCTGCCGCGCCGCGACCTCGGCCGCCGTCACCCCGTGGGGGACGATCTCGGAGTACACCCCGGCCTCGCGCACGCGCCGGGCGATCAGCTGCGCGTACTGCGCGCCGAAGTCGACGACCAGGACGGGGTGCGCCTCCCCGGGCGGCCGAGCGGGCTCGGCGGGGGCGGGTTCCGGCGAGGTGCTGGTCACCCCTCCAAGGGTACGGACCGGCGACGCCGTTCCCGACCCGGTAATGGTCAGGAGCACCCGAAGTGCTACGCTCGCGCTCACCACTTCATGTCGTCCCGACCTTTAGGGGGTCCCGGTGCCCGAGCAGCCCGTCACCGTCGCCGTCTCCACGGTGATCTTCGGGCTGCGCGGCGTCGACGGGGAGCCCGTGCTGCACCTGCCGCTCGTGCAGCGGGTGCGGCAGCCGCACCTCGGCCGGTGGGCGCTGCCCGGCGGCCCGCTGCGCGCGGACGAGTCGCTGCGCGACGCGGCCCGCCGCAGCCTGGCCGACACCACGGGCCTCGACCCCGCCCACCTGGAGCAGCTGTACACGTTCGGCGCGGTCGACCGGGGCGCCGCGGACCGCGTCGTCTCCGTCGTCTACTGGGCGCTCGTGCGCACGGAGGAGGCGGAGCGGACCCCTGACGACCCGCACGTCGCCTGGTTCCCGGCCGAGCGGCTGCCCCTGCTCGCGTTCGACCACGACGAGATCGTCGGGTGGGCCGTCAAGCGCCTGAAGGCGAAGCTCGAGTACACGCACCTGTCGCACGCCCTGCTGCCGGACGAGTTCACGCTCGGCCAGCTGCGGGAGGTGCACGAGGCGATCCTGGGCCGGCGCCTCGACCCCGCGAACTTCCGGCGCCGCGTCGAGGCGACCGGCACCGTCGCGCCGACCGGCGCGCACCAGGCCGGCGTGCGGCACCGGCCGCCCGCCCTGTACCGATCCACCGCCAGAGAGGAACTGCTCACATGACCGCCATCGATCCCGGCGCCCCGCCGACCGCTGCGCCGCCCGCCCCGGCCGGCGTCGAGGCGAACGGCCTCAACACCATCGCCGAGTCCGAGCGCAAGGGCCGCGCCCGCGACCTCTTCTGGCCCTGGTTCGGCGCCAACGTGTCGGTGCTGGGCCTCAGCTACGGCTCGTTCATCCTCGGCTTCGGGATCACGTTCGTGCAGGCGACGGTCGTCGCGGTGATCGGGATCGTGATCTCGTTCGCGCTCTGCGGCCTGGTGGCCCTCGCGGGCCGCCGCGGCTCGGCCCCGACCATGCTGCTCAGCCGCGCGGCGTTCGGCGTGCACGGCAACCGGCTCGCCTCCGTCATCTCGTGGGTGCTGCTGGTCGGCTGGGAGACGGCGCTCACGTCGCTCGCCGTGCTCGCCACCTCCACGGTGTTCACGGAGCTGGGGCTGGACCTCGGCCCGCTGACGAAGATCGTCGCGCTGGTCGTCGTCGCGGCGCTCACCGTCGGCGGCGGCATCGCCGGGTTCGACGTGATCATGCGGATGCAGCGGTGGATCACGATCGTCACCGGCGTGCTCACCGTCGTCTACATCGCGCTGACGGTCGGCTCGATCGACACGGGGGCGGTCGCCGCCCTGCCCTCCGGCGACGCCACCGCCCTGATCGGCGCGCTCGTGTTCGTGATGACCGGGTTCGGGCTCGGCTGGGTGAACGCGGCCGCCGACTACTCGCGGTACCTGCCGCGCAGCACCCGCGGCGCGGGCGTGTTCGGCTGGACCACCTTCGGCGGCGCCGTCGCGCCGGTGATCCTCGTGGTCTTCGGGCTGCTGCTCGCCGGCTCCTCCCCGAAGCTGTCCGCGGCGATCGGCGCCGATCCGATCGGCGCGCTGACGAGCCTGCTGCCCACCTGGTTCCTGGTCCCGTTCGCGGTCGTCGCGATCCTCGGCCTCGTCGGCGGCAGCGTGCTGAACATCTACTCGAGCGGGCTCGCCCTGCTGTCGGCCGGCGTGCGCGTCCCCCGCTTCGCGGCGGCCGGCATCGACGGCGTCCTGGTCATCGCGGGCACGATCTACGTCGCCTTCTTCTCCCCCGACTTCGTCGGGCCGTTCCAGGGCTTCCTGATCACGCTCGGCGTGCCGATCGCGGCCTGGTGCGGCGTCTTCCTCGGCGACATCGTGCTGCGCCGGAAGGCGTACGCCGACGCCGAGCTGCTCGACGCGCGCGGCCGCTACGGGTCCGTCCGGCCCTCCGCCGTCCTGCTCGTGCTGCTCGGCACGGCGATCGGCTGGGGCCTCGTGATCAGCTACACCCCCGCGTTCGCCTGGCAGGGCTACCTGCTCGGCCCGATCGGCGGCCGGGACGGGGCGTGGGCGGGTGCGAACCTCGGCGTGCTGCTGGCGCTCGTGCTCGGGTTCGTCGGCACGGTCGTGCTGACCCGCGGCACGGTGCGCCGCCAGGAGGCGCTGCCGCTGCCGGAGGCGCGGTGACGCCGGGGCCGCGGCTCGTCGTCGTCGACATGCAGCGGGTGTTCGCCGACGCGGGCAGCGCCTGGGCCACGCCCGGGTACGCGACCGCGGAGGCGGGCGTCCGCCGCCTGCTGCCCGCCTTCGCGGGCCGGACCGTCTTCACGCGCTTCGTGGCGCCGGCCGAGCCGGCCGGGGCCTGGATCCCGTACTACCGCGACTGGCCCCACCAGCTGCGGCCGGCGGACGACCCGATCTGGGACCTGACCGCCGACCTCGACGCGCAGGGTGCGCCGGTCGTCACCGCCACCACGTTCGGGAAGTGGGGACCCGACCTGGCCGTCGCGACGGCGGGCGACGACCGCCTCGTCGTCGCTGGGGTGTCGACGGACTGCTGCGTGCTGTCGACGGCGCTCGCCGCCGCGGACGCCGGGCGCTTCGTGACCGTGGTGGCGGACGCGTGCGCGGGGCTGTCCGAGGCCGATCACCGCCGGGCGCTCGACGCGATGGCGCTGTACGGCCCGCTGATCACGATCAGCGACGCGGCCGACGTGCTCAGCCGGGTGGGGTCGTGAACCGCGGGGATCGAGCGCTCGGCGCCCTCACCGGCCTCGCGATCGGCGACGCGCTCGGCATGCCGACGCAGACGCTGCCGCGAGACGCGATCGTCGCCGCGGGCGGGGTGACCGGCTTCCGCGCCGCCGCGCCCGACCACCCGCTGGCGCACGGGCTGCCGGCCGGCCGGGTCACCGACGACACCGAGCAGGCGCTGCTGCTCGCCGACGTGCTCGTCGCCGGCGCGGGCCGCATCGACCCCGGCCGCCTCGCCGACGGCCTGGACCGGTGGGAGCGGGAGGCGGTGGCGCGCGGCTCGGCCGACCTGCTCGGCCCCTCCACCCGCTCGGCCATCCAGGCGGTCCGCACCGGCACCCCTCCCCAGCTCGCCGGCGCGAACGGGACCACGAACGGCGCGGCGATGCGGATCGCCCCCGTCGGGATCGCGGTGCCGGTCGATCCGGTCGACGGCCTGCTGGACGTGGTCGAGCAGGCCTGCCTCGTCAGCCACCACACGTCGATCGCGATCGCCGGCGCCGCCGCGGTCGCCGCCGTGGTCAGCGCCGGGGTGGAGGGGCTGAGCCTCTCCGCGTCGGTCGCGCTCGGCGTCGCCGCGGCCCGCACCGGCGCCCGCCGCGGTCGGTGGGTGGCGGGCGGGGACGTCGCCGCCCGCATCCTGTGGAGCATCGATCTCGCAGGTCGCCAGGACCGGACGCTCGCGATCGATCGGCTCGTCGCCCTCGTCGGCACGAGCCTCGCCACCCAGGAGTCGGTGCCGGCCGCGTTCGCGATGCTGCTGCTGCACCCCGACGACCCCTGGGCCGCCTGCTGCGCCGCCGCCTCCCTCGGCGGCGACACCGACACGATCGCCGCGATGACGGGGGCGATGGCCGGCGCCGTGCACGGCGTGGACGCGTTCCCCGCGGAGGCGGTCGCCCTCGTGCGGTCCGTCAACGACCTCGACCTGGAGGCGCGCGTCGACGCCCTGCTGGCGCTGCGATGAGCGGACGCGTCGTCACGATCGGCAACGCGATGATCGACGTCATCGCCGCGGCGCCCCACCTGCCCCGTCGCGGCGGCGACGTGCTCGCGACCGCCGGACGGCTGGAGGTGGGCGGCGGCGGCTTCCGGACGGTCGCGGCCGCCAGGGCGGCCGGGGCGCCGGCGCTGTACGCCGGCCGCATCGGGACCGGGGTGTTCGCGGACCTCGCGCGGAGGGCGCTCGCGGACGCCGGCATCCCCGCGCCGCTGCCGCCGGTGCCCGACCGGGACACGGGCTACGTCCTGACCGTGCTCGAGCCCGACGGCGAGCGCACGTTCCTGACGGTGCCGGGCGCCGAGGCCACCCGGCCCGAGCTGGGCGGCCTCGTACTCGACGCGGACGACGTCGTGCACGTGCACGGCTACGGCCTGGTGGCGCCGGGCAGGGGCGCCGCGATCGCCCGATTCGTCGAGTCGCTCGGCCCGAGCGTGCGGGTGCTGCTCGACCCGGGCCCGTTCGGTGCTGACGCCGATCCCGAGGTGCTGGCCCGGCTGCTGCCGCGGCTCGACTGGTGGAGCGGCAACGACGCGGAGGCGCGCGCCGCGACGGGCCTGGGCGACCCCGTCCGAGCGGCGCTGCTGCTCGCCGGGACCGTGCGGACCGGCGCGGTCGTGCGCCTCGGCGCGGAGGGGTGCGTGCTCGCGGTGCGCGGTGCGGCGCCGGTCCCCCTCCGGGCGCCCGCGGTCGACGTGGTGGACACGAACGGCGCGGGCGACACCCACGTCGGCGTCTTCCTGGCGGGCCTGCTCGCCGGGCTCGACCCCGTCGACGCCGCCCGGGCGGCGAACGAGGCCGCAGCGGCCTTCGTCGGTGCCGCGCGCTGAGCGGCCGGCTCAGGCCGTCCGGATCGACAGCCGGCGCTCGCGCTCCTGCAGGTAGCCCTGCACCTCGCCCTTGACCCGCGCCTCCATGATGAACGAGAGCGCCGGGACGACGCCGCCCGCCGCGATCAGCAGGAACCGGGTGATCGGGTAGCGCATCACGGTGATCAGCACGAAGTCGCTGATGAGGTAGGCGATGAAGAGGTACCCGTGCGTGATCAGCACGGCGAGGCTGAGGTTGAACCCGCCCGCGGCGCGGACCTGCTCGGGCGCGACCAGGGCGACCGCGCCGAGCGCGCCGCCGACGACGACCTCCGAGCCGAACACGTACCGCAGCACCACCTCGGTGCAGACCAGCAGCAGGAACGTGCCGGTCGCGTAGGCGAACACCTTGTAGAAGAGCAGGCTGCGCCGGATCGTCGGGAAGTCGCGGGTGGGCGGGACGCGCAGCGGGCTCCAGGGCACGGCCGAGATCCTAGACGCGGTTCTTCTACCGGCTGTCGGAGAAGGCGTCCACGGCCTCCTCGTCCTCGCCGACCTGCTGCTGCTCCCACCGGTCGCGGATCAGCCGGTACCAGACGTAGAACGCGGCCACCGCGAAGATCGCCCACTCGACCGCGTACAGCAGGTTCAGCAGGTTCAGCTCCACCTCGCCGCCCGGCCGCGGCGACCAGATGTCCGTCAGCCCGTCCGGGGCCGACGCGAGCGTCAGGACCCCCTCGTAGGTCGGTCCGCCGGTCCCCTCGGTCCACAGGTTCAGCAGCCGCGCGGTCGAGACCGCGGTCAGCACGTCCGGGTCCCCCGAGGTGGTCGGCTCGGCCGCGTCGCTGTCGACGTAGCGGCCCTCGAGCACGCGGTCGGTCGCGGGAGCGGCGCGGAACGCGGCGGCGGCCGCCTCCGCCTCCGCCCGCGTCGGCGCGAAGCCCACCGCGACGGCGAGCTGCGCGCCGGCCGGGTCGTCGACGACCGCGTGGCCGATCACCCACCACCCGCGGGTCGTGTCGTTCAGCCGGTCCCCGGCGATCAGCGTGTCGGCCGGCACGAACCGGCCGGTCGTGCGGACCCGCTGGCCCACCGACGCGTCCGTCTGCTGCTCAGCCGGCCGCGCGACCCGCGTGAGCGGCAGCGTCCGCTCCGTCGGCCGCGCCACGACCGTGGCCTGCTCGACCGCCCGCGAGATCTGCCACTGGCAGAGCCCGGCGAAGACGCCGGCGAGCAGCACGAAGAGCGCGAGCAGGCCCAGCGCCCTCGGCTCGACGAACGCCGCCCGCAGCGGCTTGCTCGGTGCTGCGGGCGACGTCACGGTCACACAGCCTGCACGATCTCCGGCGCCTCGAGGCGCACGCGGTCGGCGGACTCGTCGTCGGGCATGGTCTGGCTCTCCCGCTCGGCCCGGACGCGCTCGAGGTAGGTGTCGACCTCGAGCCGCTCGTGCGCGGCGTCCCAGCCCAGCACCTCCGCCATCAGGGCGGCGGCGACGGGCGCAGCGGACACGCCGCGGTCCCACGCCTCGATGGAGATGCGCGTGCGGCGGGCGAGCACGTCGTCGAGGTGCAGGGCGCCCTCGTGCGTGGTCGCGTAGACGATCTCCGCCTGCAGGTAGTCGTCCGCACCGGGCACCGCCTGCGCGAGCTCGGGGCGCTCGGTGATGAGCGTGAGGACCTCGTCGGCGAGCGTGCCGAAGCGGTTCAGGAGGTGCTCGATGCGGGCCGGGTGGATGCCGACGCGGGCCGCGGTCGCGCGGCGCTGGTTCCAGGCGGCCTGGTACCCCTCCCCGCCGACGAGCGCGATGTCCTCGGTCACCGACTCGGGGATGCGGCCGTCCATCGCGGACGCCGCCTCGTCGATCGCGTCCTTGCCCATCACGCGGTAGGTGGTCCACTTGCCGCCCGCGATGACCACGAGGCCGGGCACGACGTGCGCGACGTAGTGCTCGCGGGAGAGCTGGCTGGTCTCCTCGCTCTCGCCGGCGAGCAGCGGCCGCAGCCCTGCGAAGACGCCCTCGACGTCCTCGCGGGTCAGCGGGACCGCGAGCACCTCGTTCACGTGGTCGAGGATGTAGTCGATGTCCTTCGCCGTCGCGGCGGGGTGCGCCTTGTCCAGGTCCCAGTCGGTGTCCGTCGTACCGACCAGCCAGTGCCGGCCCCACGGGATCACGAACAGCACGCTCTTCTCGGTGCGCAGGATCATGCCCATCGTCGACCGGATGCGGTCGCGCGGCACGACGAGGTGCACGCCCTTCGAGGCGCGCACGTGGACCTGGCCGCGCTCCCCCACGAGGGCCTGGGTGTCGTCCGTCCACACGCCGGTCGCGTTGACGACCTGCTTGGCGCGGATCTCGAACTTCTCGCCGGTCTCGAGGTCGTGCACGTCGACGCCGACCACGCGCTCGCCGACCTTGATGAACCCCTCCACGCGCACGCGGGTGGCGACGTGGGCGCCGTAGAACGCCGCGGTCCTGGCGACGGAGGCGCCGTACCGGGCGTCGTCGACCTGCGCGTCGTAGTAGGTCATCCCGCCGATCATGGCGCCCTTCTTCAGGGAGGGGATCGCCTTGTACAGCTGCCCGCGGGTCAGGTGGCGGTGGTGCGGCACGCCGGGAGGCCGGCCGCCCGTGTAGCTGAACGCGTCGTACATCGCCATCCCCGCGCCGATGTACGCCCGCTCCCACACGCGGTGCGTCAGCGGGAACAGGAACTTCACGGGCTTCACGAGGTGCGGGGCGATGCGCTGCAGCAGCAGGCCGCGCTCGATGAGCGCCTCGCGCACGAGCGCGAAGTTCAGCTGCTCGAGGTAGCGGATGCCGCCGTGCACGAGCTTCGAGGAGCGGCTGGAGGTGCCGGCCGACCAGTCCCGCGCCTCCACCAGGCCGACGCTCAGGCCGCGGGTGACGGCGTCGAGCGCGGCGCCCGTGCCGACGATGCCGCCGCCGACGACGAGGATGTCGAGCTCCTGGTCGCGCATCGCGGCGATCGCCGCTCCGCGCTGCGCCGGGCCGAGCCCGCCTGCGCCGCTCGCCGCCGCGGGCGGCGCCACCTCGTCGGTGCTGACCGGGTTCTTCGTCGCCATGGCGGGCCTCCTCCGTGTTCATGCCTTCGGATCCGCAAGCGGGCCCGAGGCTGTGCTGCTGCGCAGCGCCCTGAACGGGCGCTGCGTCACGCAGCCCTGCTCGAACGTTCGAAGGGTACCTTCGGCACTTCCAGCGCCCCTCCGCTCGGGGCGGAACTGCACGGATGTTCAGCGCGGCCGAGGGCTACCGGTCGTAGGGCGCGACGACGACCTCGACGCGCTGGAACTCCTTGATGTCGGAGTAGCCCGTCGTGGCCATCGACCGGCGCAGCGCGCCGGCCAGGTTCACGGTGCCGTCGGGCACGTGCGCCGGCCCGTACAGCACCTCCTCGAGCGGTGCCGCCTGCCCGACCCACACCCGGCGGCCGCGCGGCAGCTGCTCGTGGTGGGTCTCGAGCCCCCAGTGCCACCCGCCGCCGGGCGCCTCCGTGGAGCGCGCGAGCGTCGTGCCGAGCATCACGGCGTCGGCGCCGACCGCGATCGCCTTCACGATGTCGCCCGAGTTGCCGAGCCCGCCGTCCGCGATGACGTGCACGTAGCGGCCGCCGGACTCGTCGAGGTAGTCGCGACGTGCCCCCGCGACGTCCGCGACCGCGGTCGCCATCGGGGCGTGGATGCCGAGCGCGGTCCTCGTGGTCGTCGCCGCTCCCCCGCCGAACCCGACCAGGACCGCGGCCGCGCCCGTGCGCATGAGGTGCAGCGCGGCCGTGTACGTCGCGGCGCCGCCGACGACGACCGGGACGTCGAGCTCGTAGATGAAGCGGCGCAGGTCGAGCGGCTCGGTCGACTTCGACACGTGCTCGGCGGACACGGTCGTGCCGCGGATGACGAACAGGTCGACGCCCGCGTCGATGACGGTCTGCGAGAACTCCTGCGTGCGCTGCGGCGACAGCGCCGCGGCGACCGGCACCCCGGACGCGCGGATCTCCGCGATGCGCGCGGTGATCAGCTCCGCGCGGATCGGCGCGCGGTAGATCTCCTGCATCCGGGCCGTGGCGCGCTCCTCCGGCAGGTCGCGGATCTCCGCGAGCAGCGGCTCCGGGTCCTCGTACCGGGTCCAGACCCCCTCGAGGCCGAGCACCCCGAGTCCGCCGAGCCGCCCGAAGGCGATCGCGGTCGCCGGGGACATCACGGAGTCCATCGGCGCCGCGAGGAACGGCACCCGGAACTGGAACGCGTCGATCGACCAGCCGGTCGTGACGTCCTCGGGGTCCCGCGTGCGGCGGGAGGGGACGACGGCGACGTCGTCGAACGCGTAGACGCGCCTGGCCCGCTTCGCACGGCCGATCTCGAAGTCCATGCTCACGACCGGCAACCCTATCGACGCGTTCCGCAACCCCCTGGACTGGGGGCGTCCCGCCTCCCGGGTGAGCGATCACCTCGGTTGCAGAGTCGCTCCCGTGTCCCGCGTCCTCTTCACCAGCGTCCGGCTGGACGGCTTCGTCCTGCCGCTGCTGCAGGTCGTGCGCGCCATGGTCGCGCGGGGCGACGACGTGTGGTTCCTGGGCGGCGAGACGCATCGCGCGGCCATCGAGGGCGCGGGCGCCGTGTTCGTGCGGCTGCCCTACGACGCGGCCGTGCCGACCGCGCGGCTCGACCGCAGCCGGCCGCGCGCACGGGTGCGCGAGGTCGTCGACGTGCTGCACGGGCTGTTCCTGGACACGATCGACGAGGACCACCGGGCCGTCGTCGGGCTGCACCGCCGGCTGCGGCTCGACCTGGTGGTCGCGGACACGCTGTCGGTCGGCGCCCTCGCGCTGGCGTTCCAGCCGCGCGCCGACCGGCCGGCGGTGCTCGCGGTCGGACTCGGTCCGCTGCCCGTGCCGGACCCGGCCGTGCCGCCGTTCGGGATGGGGCTCGCGCCGATCGACGGGCCCCTCAACGTGGTGCGGAACGCGGCGCTGACGGCCGCCTCGGACGTGCTGGGCGTGGCGGGCGTGCGGCGCGAGTTCTCCGCCGCGGTGCAGCGCCTGACCGGCAGGCCGCTCGAAGGCCCCCTGTTCGGCCTGCCGCTCGTCGCCGACCGGTGGGCGCAGGCGTCGGTGCCGCAGTTCGAGTACCCGCGGCGCACCCTGCCCGACCGGGTGCGGTTCATCGGGCCGCTGCCTGCCTGGGGACGGTTCCCGCTGCCGGAGTGGTGGGACTACCGCGAGCGCCGGCGGATCGTGCACGTCACCCAGGGCACCTACGCGAACGAGGATCCGACCGACCTGATCGTGCCCACCATCCGCGCCCTCGCGGACGAGGACGTGCTCGTCGTGGCGACGACCGGCGGGCCGGACGCCGCGACCGTCGAACGCGCGTACGGCGCGCCGCTGCCCGCGAACGCGCGCGTGGAGCGGTTCATGCCGTACGACCACCTGCTGCCGGCGGCCGACGTGATGGTGACGAACGGCGGCTACGGCGCCGTGCACCACGCGCTGCGGCACGGCCTGCCGCTCGTGGTCGCGGGCACGTCGGAGGACCGGGCGGAGGTGAACGCGCGCGTCCGCTGGTCGGGGGTCGGCGTGGACCTCCACGAGCAGCGGCCGTCACCGGAGGCGGTCGGCGGCGCCGTGGCCCGCGTGCTCGACGAGCGCGCCCGGTTCCGCCGGGCGGCCGCGCGCCTCGCCCGCGCGATCGCCGCCACGGACGCGGTCGCCTCCGTGCTCGCCATCGCGGACGAGCTGATGGCCGACCGCGACGCGCCCGCGGCGGCCCCGGCGTAGGGGCCGCTGGCGGCCCCGCGGGGCGACGCACTTCGGCAGGCTGCGCGCGCTTCAGCAGGCTCGAAGGGCCTGCCACAGCCTGCTGGAGCGCGTACAGCCTGCCGAAGTGCTCCTTCAGCCGGCCGGAGGAATGCCGACGAGCGAGCGCGTCAGCGACGGTAGTTGGGCGCCTCCGCGACCATCTGCACGTCGTGCGGGTGGGACTCCTTGAGGCCGGCGGCGGTGATCCGGACGAAGCGGCCGCGCTCCCGCAGCTCGGGGACGGTGCGGCCGCCGACGTAGAACATCGACTGGCGCAGCCCGCCGAGCAGCTGGTAGACGACGCTGCCCACCGGGCCGCGGTACGGCACCTGGCCCTCGATGCCCTCGGCGATCAGCTGCTCGTCGCTCGGCACGTCGGCCTGGAAGTACCGGTCGCGGGAGTAGGAGGTCTTCGTGCCGCGCGTCTGCAGCGCCCCGAGCGAACCCATGCCGCGGTAGGTCTTGAACTGCTTGCCGTTCACGTAGATCAGGTCGCCCGGGCTCTCGTCCGTGCCGGCGAGCAGGGAGCCGAGCATGACCGACTCCGCCCCGGCGACGAGCGCCTTCGCGATGTCGCCCGAGTACTGCAGCCCGCCGTCCGCGATGACCGGCACGTCCGCCTCCCGCGCGGCCAGGGACGCCTCGTAGACGGCGGTCACCTGCGGCACCCCGACGCCGGCGACGACGCGGGTCGTGCAGATCGAGCCCGGGCCGACGCCGACCTTGACCGCGTCGACGCCCGCCTCGATCAGCGCCTGCGCGCCGCTGCGGGTCGCGACGTTGCCGCCGATGACGTCGACGTGCGCCGCCCGCGGCTCCGCCTTCAGGCGGCGCACGATGTCGAGCACGCCGCGGCTGTCGCCGTTCGCGGTGTCCACCACGAGGACGTCGACGCCCGCGTCGATCAGGGTCATCGCCCGGTCCCAGGCGTCGCCGAAGAAGCCGATCGCCGCGGCCACGCGGAGGCGCCCCGCCTCGTCCTTCGTGGCGTTCGGGTACCGCTCGCTCTTCTCGAAGTCCTTGACGGTGATCAGCCCGGTCAGCCGGCCGTCCTCGTCGACCAGCGGCAGCTTCTCGATGCGGTGCTGCGCGAGCAGGCCGATCGCGTCGTCGGGATCGACGCCCTCGCGCGCGGTCACGAGCGGCTGCTTCGTCATCACGTCCGCGACCCGCGTGCTCTCCTTCTCGAACGGGGACACGAAGCGGATGTCGCGGTTCGTGACGATGCCGACGAGCCGACCGTCGCCGTCGACCACCGGCAGCCCGCTGACGCGGAAGTGCGCGCAGAGGCGGTCCACCTCCGCAACGGTCGCGTCGGGGGTCGTGGTCACCGGGTGGGTGATCATCCCGGACTCGCTGCGCTTGACCTGGTCGACCTGGGTCGCCTGGTCCTCGATCGACAGGTTGCGGTGCAGCACCCCGAGGCCGCCCCGGCGGGCCATCGCGATCGCCATCCGCGACTCGGTCACCGTGTCCATGGCGGACGAGACGAGCGGGGACGCGATCCGGATGTTCCGGGTCAGGCGGGTGGAGGTGTCCGCCTCGCTCGGGATGACGTCGGTGTGCCCCGGCAGCAGCATGACGTCGTCGTAGGTGAGCCCGAGAAGTCCGAACGGATCGTCAGCCATGTGTGCCCCCAACTCGCGCGCCGCGCGGGTTCTTCCCGCACCGCCATGCTATTGGCCGGGTGGGGCGCACCGGCTAGGCCGGCAGCTCCTCGCTCGTCAGCTCCTCCACGTCCTTCGCCAGCGTGCCGAGGTACAGCTCGATGACCTTCGGGTCGTCCGCCAGCTCGCGGCCGGTGCCGGTGTAGGAGTTCCTGCCCTGGTCGAGCACGTAGCCGCGGTCGCAGATCTGCAGGCAGCGGCGCGCGTTCTGCTCGACCATCACGATCGTCACGCCGGTGCGGTTGATCTTCCGCGTGCGGATGAACGTCTCGTCCTGCCGCACCGGCGACAGGCCCGCGGAGGGCTCGTCGAGCAGCAGCACCTTCGGCTCCATCATCAGCGCCCGCGCCATGGCGACGGACTGGCGCTCGCCGCCGGACAGGCCGCCCGCGCGCTGGCTGCGGCGCTGCGCCAGCACCGGGAACAGGTCGTAGATGACCTCGAGCCGCTCGGCCAGCCGGCGGGGCCGCAGGTACAGCCCCATCTGCAGGTTCTCCTCGATGGTCAGCGAGGGGAACACGTTGTTGGTCTGCGGCACGAAGCCGACGCCCGCCTGGACGAGCTTGTTGGCCTTCTGGTTGGTGATGTCCTCGCCGTTCAGCAGCACCGTCCCCTCGCGGACGGGGACCAGCCCGAACATCGCCTTCAGCAGCGTCGACTTGCCCGCGCCGTTCGGGCCGATGATGCCGATCAGCTCGCCCGGGTACGCCTGCAGGCTGCAGTCGTTCAGGATGTTGATGCCCGGCAGGTACCCGGCGTCGAGGTGCTGCGCGTCGACGACGGGATCGCCGTTGCCCGTGTACTCCACCATCAGTCCGTCTCCTCCGTGCGGTCGGCGTCCTTCCGGACGGGCGCGCCCGGCCCGGCGGAGGCGGCAGCGGCCTCGTCGTCGCTCTCGCCCGCGACGAAGTCCTCGTCGAGCACGCTGTCGTCGCCGAGGTCCTGGTCGTGGTGCGAGCCGAGGTAGGCGTCCACCACGGCCTGGTGCTGCATGACGTGCTCGGGCGGCCCCTCCGCCACGACCTTGCCCTCGGCCATCACCACGACCCAGTCGGAGATGTGGCGGACCATGTGCATGTCGTGCTCGACGAACAGCACCGTGGTGCCGCGGTCGCGCAGGTCCTGGATGTGCCCGAGCAGCGACTGCGTGAGGGCCGGGTTCACCCCGGCCATCGGCTCGTCGAGCATGATCATGGCCGGGTCGCTCATCAGGGCCCGCGCCATCTCGAGCAGCTTGCGCTGGCCGCCGGAGAGGCTGCCGGCGTAGTCCTGCGCCTTCGTGTCCAGCTTGAACCGGGCGAGCAGGTCCTGCGCCTTGGTCCGGATCTCCGCCTCCCGCTTGCGCCACACGGGCCGCACCAGGGCGGTGAGCAGGTGCTCGCCCGGCTGGTCCTTGGCGCCGAGCAGCATGTTGTCCAGCACCGTCATCGCCTCGAGCGCCTTGGTCAGCTGGAAGGTGCGGACCATGCCGGACTGCGCGACGCGGAACGCGCTCGTCGCCGTCAGGCTCCTGCCCTGGAAGCGCCAGGTGGCGTACGGCCCATCGCCGCCGCCGAAGCGGGGCTTCGCGGAGGAGGGCCGGTCGAACCCGGTGATCAGGTTGAAGAAGGTCGTCTTGCCGGCGCCGTTCGGACCGATGAGCGCGGTGATCGCGCCGCGCTGCACCTCGAGGTGCTCGACGTCGACGGCCTTGACGCCGCCGAAGCTGCGCACCACGTTGTCGACGGCCAGGATCGGCTGCGGCTTCGCGCTGCCCGGCTCCTGCGCGACGTCCCGCAGCTTCGTGCGCAGGGCCGCCCGGTCGTAGTCGTACCCGTCGTCCGCCGCCGGAGCGGTGGAGGTGGTCGCGTCAGTCACCGAAGCTCAGCTCCTTCTTGTTCCCCAGGATGCCCTGCGGTCTGAAGATCACCAGCAGCATGAGCCCGACGCCGACGACGATCCAGCCGAACTGCGGGATCTGCTCCTGCGACATGATCTCGGCCGGGATGAACTGCCCGACCACGTCCTGCAGCCCGATGATGATGATGAAGTACAGCACCGATCCGAGCACCGGCCCGAACACGGTCGCCGCACCGCCCAGCAGCACGATCGTGTACAGCAGGAACGTCTGGCTGCGGCCCAGCGAGTCGGGCTGCACGGACGCGCCGAGCACGAACAGCACGCCGCCGAGGGCGCCGATGGCGCCTCCGAGGATCAGCGACTGCATCTTGTACAGGTAGACGTTCTTGCCGAGGCTGCGCACTGCGTCCTCGTCCTCCCGGATGCCGCGGATGGTTCGGCCCCAGGGGCTGCGCATCAGCAGGAACACGACGACGAGCACGATCGCGAGCACCGCCCAGCAGACGATCCGGAGGAACCAGCTGTCGCCCTGCGTGAGCGGGAACGTGTAGGGCCCCAGCGAGAACGAGCCGTCCTGCGGGAACGGCGAGAGCGCCGTGAACGCGTCGCTGTAGACCTGGTTGCCGATGCCGGCGACGCCGCCGGTGACCGGGGCCAGCTGCTGGTTGCCGCCCACGATGCGGATGATCTCCGCCGCCGCGATCGTCACGATCGCCAGGTAGTCGCCTCGCAGCTTCAGCGTCGGGAGCCCGAGGATCAGCGCGAACACGGTCGCGGCCGCCAGCGCGACGAGCACCGCGAGCCAGAACGGGCCGCCGAACTTCACGGTGATCGCGAACCCGTACGCGCCGAGCAGCATGAAGCCCGCCTGGCCGATGTTGATCAGGCCGGTGTACCCGAAGTGCAGGTTGAGGCCGATGGCCGCGATCGCGAACGCCGCCGTGACCGTCGACAGGATCTGCAGCCCGAAGTCGATGAACAGGGTGCTGAGGAAGTCCATGGGGTTCCTTTCCTTCGTCAGCCGACGCGCGATCTGCGACCGAGGATGCCCTGCGGCCGGAAGATCAGCACCACGATGAGGATGAGCAGGGCGGACGCGTAGCGCAGCTGGGCGGTCAGCACGAGGCTGGACAGCTGGGTGACGAGGCCGATGATCAGGGAGCCGACCAGCGCGCCGAACGCCGTGCCCAGGCCGCCGAGCGTGACCGCCGCGAACAGCAGCAGCAGCAGCTCCGCCCCCGTGTTCCAGGCGATGCCGCCGTACACCAGCGCGTACAGCAGGCCGGCGAGGCCGGCGAGGCCGGTCGCGACGGTCCAGACGAGCCGGATGATGCCGTCCACGTCGATGCCGGAGGCGGCGGCGAGCGGCCGGTTGTCGGCGACCGCGCGGGTCGCGCGGCCGATGCGGGTGCGGGTGAGCAGCAGCCCGACCACGATCAGCACGACGAGCGAGATGCCCATCGCGACGTAGGCGTTCGGGGTGATGTTCAGCGGGCCGGTGTTCGCCTGGATCGTGCGCGACACGTTCCGCACGCCGCCGCCGAAGATGTACTGGTAGAGGTACTCGAGCGCCAGCTGCAGGCCGATCGTGACGACCATCAGCTGCGTCAGCCCGAGGCCGCGCCGCCGCAGGGGCTGCCAGATCAGGCGGTCCTGCACGGTGCCGGTCAGGGCGCAGATCGCGACGGCGATGACGGCGGCGAGCACGAACGGCACGCCGAGCTGGATGCCGAACACGTAGACGAGGAAGCCGCCGAGCGTCACCTGCTCCGCGTGCGCGAAGTTGCTGAGCCCGGTCGTGCCGTACACGAGCGAGAGCCCGATCGCGCCGAGCGCGAGCAGCAGGCCGAGCAGCAGCCCCAGCGAGATCTGGTTCCAGAGACGCCCGATCCCCCCGGTACCGGTCGGGTTCGAGTCGGTCTCCTTCGACGACACGGTGCCGGACAGCGCGAAGCCGGCGGGGGCCAGGGCACCGAGCCGGACCGTGGGGGTGCGCTCGGTGCCGTTCGTCGACTTGACGCCCTTCGGCAGGGTCGCGTCGTCGAGGGTGAGCGTGTACTTCCCGGCGGCGGTGACGGCGAAGCTGAAGACGCCCTGCTTCGAGGTCTTGGTCGCGACCGGCGCACCGCCCTCGGGCGCGAGCGTCAGCGTGACGCCGGCGACCGGGTTGGTGTCGCTGTCGCGGAGGGTGCCGGACACGCAGCCGGTGGTGTCGGTCTGCGCGCAGGTCGGGACCGCGGTGATGCTGCCGGCCCCACCGCCCGCGGGTGCCGAGGCGCTGGGGCTCGGGCTGGTCGAGGCCTGCGCCGGCAGCCCTGCGGCGAGGACGCCGAGGAGGATGCCGACGACGGCGACCAGGATCGCTGCCAGGCGGGGAATCGTGCGGATCATGCGGTCCTTACCGTCCGGTGGGCGGGCCGAGGGCCCGGCCGCTGCGTGCGGCCGGGCCCGGGGTGCCTGAGCTGCTCCTTAGGAGTCCGACTCCTTGGTGGACGTCAGGAACTTCGACGGCGCGTTGCCGTCGAACTCGTAGATGGAGATGTACCCGCTCGAGATGTCGTTCTTCGCGTTGAACGGCCCGGTGCCGGCGAGGCCCTGGTACTGGATCTCCTTGCCCGCGTCGAGCAGCTTCTTGCAGTCCGCGAAGGACTTGCAGACGGTGCCGCCGGTGGTGCCGGAGACCGCGGGCAGGTTCTTCTGGATCGTCGCCGAGTCCGACTTCTTGCCCTTCTCAGCGGCCAGCGCGATCAGCGTGGACGCGTCGTACGCCTCCGCGCCGTAGCCGTAGGACGTGATGTCCGACGAGCCGCCGTTCGCCTTATAGGCGGCGGCGATGCGCTTGCGCAGGTCCGGCGAGGGGTTGACGCCCTGCGTCGCGCCCTTGGCGCCCGTGAGGGTGCCGTCCGGCAGGTCCGCGGAGTAGTCGTTCAGGTTGCCGTCGACGAAGTACGTGTTCGCCATCTTCCAGCCCGAGGAGACCAGGGCCTGGATGATCTGCTTCGTCTGGTCGAACGCGATGATCACGATCGCGTCCGGCTTCGTGGCGAGCGCCGCCGACACGTCGGAGCCGAAGTTGGTCTCCGTGGACGGGAACTCCTGGTTCTTGCCCTTGCCGCCGTAGACGACCTTCGCGCTGCCGGAGTCGGCGACGACCTTCTCCATGCCGTCGCGGAGGTTGGTGCCGTACGGGTCGTTGAAGGTCAGGAATGCGACCTTGCTGCGGCCGTCGGCGACGATCTGGCTGCCGAGGGCGGACGCCTCGAAGCCGTTCGGCGCCGGGTTGCGGAAGAAGTACGGGGAGACGCCGGTGAGGCCGTCGTCCGTCGCCGCGTTCGAGAACAGCACCGTCTTCGCGCCCTTGATGGTCGGCAGCACGTTGTACGTGACGCCGGAGGACTCCGGCCCGACGATGGCCGAGACCTTCGACTGCAGCTGCTTCTTGATGTTCGCGATGCTGACCGCGGCCTGCGAGGTCTCGCTCGAGTCGACGAGGTTGACGCAGGCGTCCTTGCCGAGCACCCCGCCCGCCGCGTTGATGTCGGAGAGCGCGAGGTCCACGCCGCCGACCGAGGCCGGGCCGAGGAAGGCGAGGCCGCCGGTGAGGGGCAGGAACGCCCCGAGCTTCAGCTGCGCCGACTCGTCGGCGCCGGAGTCGCACTTCGCAACGGCCTTGATCGCGTCGCCGGTGGCGGCGGAGGAGGCGGTCGGGCTCGAGGTCGTGGCGGTGCCGCCGCCCGAGGAGCAGGCGGCGAGGGCGACGGCGGCCGTGGCGCCGATCGCGAGGGCGGCCAGGCGGCGGCCCATGCGGAGGTGTCCAGGCATTCGGATCCTTACTTCTGTCGTGCGATGGCAGACGTGCCGGCTTGTCGGCGACGTGCCGCAACCGTATGCATCCCGCGTTCCAGGCGTGTTTCCAGGTCGGCCGGATCAATGATTCGTTAGCAAAGCGTGACCCACGGTTGAGCGGCACTACAAGGAGGGGCGCTGCTACGGTCCGCAGCATGCCGCCCAGCAGCCGAGCCCTCCGGGCGGCGGCGGCCGCCGGAATGGTCCTGCTGGCCTGCTCGGCGTGCACCGCCGCCACCGCACCGGCGACCTCGCCGACCGCCTCCGTCCCGTCCGTACCCGCCTTCCCCGCGGTGCGCGGCCGCACGCTGTCCTCCTCCGCGAGCGACGGCGAATGGCATCGGGTGGTACGCGTGGCCGACGCGGACGCGGCGTACGCGGCGGCACGCCGCCTGCTCGTCGAGGGCGGGTTCACCCTGACCAAGGACCGGCAGGGCCGCGGAGGCGGCGACGGGCAGGCGTGCACGACGGCGCTCTGCGTCTCCTTCGCGGCGACCGACATCCCCGGCACCGGCCCCACCGTCGCCTACGACGTGTTCCACTCGACGGGCGTCGTGGGCTGAGGTCAGCCGATCGGCTGCACCGTCGGCGCGGTCCGGCGCGGCCTGCCGTGCAGCAGCGATTCCGCCACGAGCACGACGAGCGCGACCCAGACGAGCGCGAAGCCGATCAGCCGCGCCGCGGGCATCGGCTCGTGCAGCACCGCGACGCCGACCGCGAACTGGAGGATCGGTGCGACGTACTGCAGGAAGCCGACGACCGACAGCGGCAGCCGCCGGGTCGACGCGGCGAAGAGCAGCAGCGGCACGGCGGTGCCGATGCCGGCCGAGGTGAGCATCAGGGTCGGGAACCAGCCGGCCGCTCCGAACGCGAGCCCGGAGCCCGCGCCGACGACGACCAGCTGCACGACGGCGACCGGGGTCAGCCACGCGGTCTCGAGGGTCAGGCCGGACACCGCGTCGATCCGGCCGACCCGCTTCTTCACCAGGCCGTAGAGGCCGAAGGAGGCGGCCAGCGCCAGCGAGATCCACGGCAGCGTCCCCGCCTCCACCGCCAGCACGACGACGGCCGCCGCGCTGACGGCGATCGCCACCCACTGCGCCGGGCGCAGGCGCTCGCGCAGGATCACGACGCCGAGCAGGATCGTGACGATCGGGTTGATGAAGTACCCGAGGGCCGCGTCGAGCACCCGTCCCGACGTGGAGGCGAGCACGTAGACGGTCCAGTTGACCCAGATCAGCGCGCCGGCCAGGGCGAAGGACGCGACCGCGCGGCGGTCGGCCAGCACCCCGCGGAACCGGCCGAAGCCGCGGGTCACCGCGAGCAGCAGCACGCAGAACACGACGGAGAAGACGATCCGCCAGCCGACGATCTCGAACGCGCCGGCTGGCGCCATCAGGATGAAGTAGACGGGCATCGCACCCCACAGCCCGTAGGCGCCGATGCCGAACAGCACGCCCGCGCGGGACGAGGTCCGCTCCCCCGAGATCACCGAAGAACGCTAGCCGTGCGCACGGCCGGCCGTGCGCGCCTGGACGACGAAGGCCCCCCGCCGAAGCGGGGGGCCTTCGTCCGAATGGGGTCGGCTCAGCGCACCACGACGGCGAGCACGTCGCGGGCGGAGAGGACCAGGTAGTCCTCGCCCTGCACCTTGACCTCGGTGCCGCCGTACTTCGAGTAGATGACGCGGTCGCCGACCGCGACGTCGATCGGCACGCGGTTGCCGTTGTCGTCGATGCGACCGGGGCCCACGGCGACGACCTCGCCCTCCTGGGGCTTCTCCTTGGCGGTGTCCGGGATGACGAGGCCCGACGCGGTCGTCTGCTCGGCCTCGACCTGGCTGATGACGATGCGGTCCTCGAGCGGCTTGATGGAGACCGGCACGGTCCACCTCTGCTTTCATGAGTGCTTCAACACGTTCGGTTGGCATTCGACGGGGTCGAGTGCCAGCCCCCAACACTATTCGTCGTCTGGCACTCATGCAACGCGAGTGCCAGCAGCCGGACGCCTCTAGCGTGACCGGATGGACGCCCGCGACCTGGAAGCGCTGCTGACGACCCGGATGCTCGACGCGGTCGCGGCGGAGACCGCGCTGGGGTCGGCGGCGCAGGTCGTCGCGCGGTCCGCCGCGCTGCGGCGGGACGGGTTCTCGCCGGACGAGGCGGCCACGATCCTGACCCAGGCCGCCCTCCGCCGGAAGGCGGTGGCCAAGTTCGGGGAGTTCGCCGACCGCATGCTGTTCACCCGCGCCGGCCTCGAGCAGGCCACCCGCCTCGGGGTCGCCGTCCGGCACGCGGCGCGCCTGCGTGCGGCCGGGATGAGACGCGTCGCGGATCTCGGGTGCGGCCTCGGCGGCGACGCGCTCGCCGCCGCCGCGACGGGCCTCGAGGTGCTGGCGGTCGAGCGCGACCCGGTCACCGCGGCCCTCGCCGCCTACAACCTCGAGCCGTTCCCGGAGGCGGAGGTCGTGGCCGCGGACGCCGAGTCCGTCGACCTGGACGGCGTCGACGCGGCCTGGCTGGATCCCGCCCGGCGCACCGCCGGCCACGCCGGGACGCGGCGGGTGGGCGCGGAGGACTACAGCCCCTCCCTCGCCTTCGCGGATCGGCTCGCGGAGCGGCTGCCGACGGGGGTGAAGCTGTCGCCCGCCCACGACCGCGACGCGCTGCCGGAGGCGGCGGAGACGCAGTGGGTGTCGGACCGCGGCGACGTGGTCGAGCTGGTCGTCTGGCGCGGCGGCCTGGCGCGCACGGGCGTGCGCCGGGCAGCGCTGGTGATCGGCGCGGCGGGCTCCGCCGAGCTGGTGGGGCCGGGCGATGCGCCCGACGAGGCGGTCGGCCCGCTCGGCGACCACCTCCACGAGCCGGACGGCGCCGTGCTGCGCGCGCGCCTGCTCGGCGACCTGGCCCGGTCGACGGGGACGCGGCCGGTCGGCCCTGGCATCGCCTACCTGACGGGCGACGGCCCGGTCGACTCCCCGTTCCTGACCGGGTTCGCGATCGACGCGGTGCTGCCGTTCGACCGGCAGCGCATCAGGAAGGAGCTGCGGGCGCGGCGCATCGGCCGCCTCGAGATCAAGAAGCGCGGGGTCGACCTGGACCCGGCGGCGTTCCGGACGCAGCTGGGGCTGACGGGCGAGGAGGAGTCGGTCCTCGTCGTCACCCGCACCGCGGACCGCCGGGTCGCCCTGCTCTGCCACCGCGACTGAGCACCTCGTCGACCGAGGACTTCAGCAGGACAGAACGGCTTGAGCAGGACAGAACGGGCCGGATCGTCCTGCTGAACGCGGATCGCCGGCTGAAGCCCTCCTGTCGGCAGGCACCGGCACTGAGCGCTCTCCCCACGTCGGTTCCGGCAGCGCCCGTCGGTTCCAGCAGCATCTCGAGCACGCTGTCGCTGCGGGAACCGACCGATGCTGCCGGAGCCGACATCCGGGGCCGTCATGCCCGCGTCGACCGAGTGCGTCAGCAGGACAGAACGGCGTCAGCAGGACAGAACGGGCCGGATGATCCTGCTGAACGCGGATCGTCCTGCTGAAGCGCTCGGGCGAGCGCCGCAGGGGCGGTCAGCGGCCGTAGACGCCCGCCGGGATCTGGCTGAAGACGGCCAGGAAGCCGAACAGGGTCGTCAGCATCACCGCGAGCCAGACCAGCACGAACAGGACGAGCAGCCCGGTGAAGACGTAGCCGAGCACCAGGCCGGCGAGCGCCAGCCCGTCGCCCTGCTCGCCCGTGGTGCGGATCTGCACCCGGCGATGTGCCCGCAGACGATCGCGCCGGGCGGCACCACGAAGGCCAGGACGAAGCCGATGATCGCGAGCGGGTTCCAGGGCGCCTGCGGGGTGCCCTGAGTCGCCGTCGTCACGGGGAGGTGCTGATGCTGCCGCTCGAGACGGCCGCTGCGATGATCGCGACGTAGGCGATGATCGCGATGATCCCGAACAGGATCCCGAGGTAGCCGAGGATCACGGCGGCCAGCGCGAGCCCGCGGCCCTTCTCGCCGGTGCGCTTGATCTGCGACAGCGCGATGTGGCCGCAGATCACGGCGCCGAGCGAGACGACGAAGGCGAGCACGAAGCCGACGATCGCGAGCACGTTCCAGCGCTCGGTCGCCGGGACGGCCGCGCCCGTGTACGGCGCGGGCGGCGGGGTGGGCTGGTAGTCGCTCATCGGTTCCTCACAGGTCGGTGGTCCGTCATGCTCCCAGCGCACGGGCCCGAGCGTCAACGGACACGCTGGGATCCGTCAGCGCAGCTGCACCACGCCGACCGGCAGGGAGGAGTCGACCCCGAACCCGGGAGGGCTCGGCGCCACCCCCGCCTCGACCAGCTGCGCCCCGAGACCGGCGATCATGGCGCCGTTGTCGGTGCAGAGGTCGAGGGGCGGGATGCGCAGCCGCACGCCGGCCGCGGCCGCCCGCTCCTGCGCCGCCTCCCGCAGGCGACGGTTGGCCACCACGCCGCCGCCGAGCAGCAGCCGCGGCACGCCGGACGCCGCGCACGCGTCGAGCGCCTTCGTCAGCAGCACGTCGACGACCGCCTCCCGGAAGGAGGCGGCGACGTCGGCGACCGGCAGGGGCACGCCCTCCGCCTCCGCCCGCTCGACGTACCGGGCGACCGACGTCTTCAGGCCGGAGAAGGAGAAGTCGAACCGATGGCGGTCCCGGTCCTTCGCCGCGGTGAGGCCGCGCGGGAAGCGGATCGCGGCGGGGTCCCCGCCGACGGCCGCGCGGTCGATCGACGGCCCACCCGGGTACGGCAGGGAGAGCAGGCGGGCGGTCTTGTCGAACGCCTCCCCCGCCGCGTCGTCGAGCGTCTCGCCCAGGGACTCCACGTCGTGGACCACGTCGCGCACGAGCAGCAGCGAGGTGTGGCCGCCCGAGACGAGCAGCGCGACGGTCGGCAGCTCGATCGGGCGCACCGCCTCGCCCGGCGCGTGCAGCAGGTCGGCGGTGACGTGCCCGACCAGGTGGTTGACCCCGTGCAGCGGCTTCCGCGCGGTCACGGCGAGCGCCTTCGCCGCGCCGACGCCCACCATCAGCGCACCCGCCAGGCCCGGACCGGCCGTGACCGCCACGGCGTCGAGGTCGCGGATCGCGACACCGGCGACCTCGAGCGCCCGCTCGAGCGTCGGCCGCATCGCCTCGAGGTGCGCGCGGGCGGCGATCTCGGGCACGACGCCGCCGTAGCGCGCCTGCTCCTCGACGGAGGAGGCGATCACGTTCGCGAGCACCTCCCGCCCGCGCACGATGCCGACGCCGGTCTCGTCGCACGACGTCTCGATGCCGAGCACCAGGGGGCCGGCAGCGTGGATGCGCGGCCGTCCCGGCCGACCGCTCACCGCTCGCCTCCGAGGTCGAGCCGCATCACGACGGCGTCGATCCCGTCCGGCTGGTAGTAGCGGCGACGGCGGCCGACCGGGCGGAAGCCGCGGGACGCGTACAGGTGCTGGGCCACCGGGTTGTCCGCGCGGACCTCGAGGAACACGCGACGGGCGCCGCGGTCGACCGCGGTCGCGAGCATGCGCTCGAGCAGCGCGGCACCGGTGCCCTCGCCCCGGTGCGCCTCCCCCACCGCGATCGTCAGCACGTCCGCGTCGCCGCTGCCGGGCGGCGCCAGCACCGCCGCGTAGCCGACGACTCCCCTGGCGTCCTCGGCGACGAAGGCGTCCGCGTCCAGCAGCGTCTCCCGCATCGCGGAGGCGGACCACGCGTCGGTCGGGAAGCTCGCCCGCTCGATCGCCATCACCGCGTCCAGGTCCTCGCCGGAGGCGGACCGCACCGGCACGCTCATCCGAGCACCGACTTCCGCACGGTCGCGAGGGTGACGTCGGGGCTGCGGAGGTACCGGGCCTCGGGTTGCTCCAGCGGCACACCGGCCGCGCGCCGCAGCGCGGCGACCGCACCGAGCAGGGCCGCGTCGACGGCGCCGATCACGTGCGGCAGCGCCGGCAGGTCCGTCTCCGGCCCGACCGTCGGCTCGCCGTCGCGGGTCGGCGTACCGGCGGCGTCGAGCCCGCGGTACACGGTCGCGAACCGCTCCCGCCGCTTCGCGTCCGCGACGACGACGAACGGGACGGCGAGCCCGCGGCGCACGGCCTCGAGCGCGACCGCGTCGTGGCTCAGCACGGGCAGCTCGATCGCGCCGAGGACGAGCGCGGCGGTGCGGGCGGCGGCCATCCCGACGCGCAGCCCGGTGAACGGGCCGGGGCCCACGCCGTAGGCGACCGCGTCGATCGGCGGCCTGCCGGCATCGGCCAGCACGCGCTCGAGCAGCGGCCCGATGTGCTCCGCGTGCGCCCTCGGGTCCTCGTCGAGCAGGTGCGCGACCGGCTGCCTGGCGTCGTCGACCACCGCGACCGAGGTCGCGCCGGAGGTGTCGATCGCGAGCAGCACGAGCAGCAACCCTACGAGCGCGCCGCGCCTCCAGCCTCCGCGGCTACCGTGACCCGGTGGACCGGTCGTCGCTGGACGCGGAGGCGCTGCGCCGCCGCCTCTACCGCGACGGCGCCTCGCAGGACGACGTCGACTCGTACCTCTCGGTCGTGGGCGAGCCGTCGGCCGACCGGGCGCCGGCGCCGGCGCCGGCGCGCCGGACGCCGTGGCTGCCGGTGGCGGTGGTCGCCGCCGCGGGCGCCCTCGTCGGCGGCGCGCTGCTGAGCGGCGCGCTCGAGCCGGCCGCCCCCTCCGCCGCACCCGTGAGTCCCACGGCGGCGTCATCGGTCCGCACCGTCGCGATCGATCCCGGCACCGGGCAGCTGGTGCCCGAGCCGTCGGTCGTCGACCACGGCTCGCGACCGGCCGCCGCCGGCACCGCGCTGCGGATGGGCGTCGAGAGCTACCTCTACACGGTCGCGGCGGGCGACACCGTGCACGCGATCGCGCAGCGGTTCCGGCTCTGCGACGCGGACGTGCTGATCTCGCTGCCGTACGGCTTCGACTCGGGCGCGATCCCGCCAGGCAAGCAGCTGCTGCTCGCCCGGGCAGCCGCCGCGGGTGCCTGCCGGGCGGGCGGGGTCAGAGGCTGAGGCCGGCCCAGCGGGGCCCGGAGGCGACGACCTCGACGGCCCTGCCGTCGTCATCCGCGCGGACGATCCGCAGCTCGAGCACCGAGTCCGCGACAACCAACTTCAAGCCGCGAACATTTCGATATGTGTAACCGGTTCTGTTAGATCGATCACAGATAGGGTGCCGAGCGTTAAGCGGTCGCGCCCGAGGACCAGACCGTGACCGACAAGTAGGCGAATAGCAGTAACACCCAGGCAAGCACGATGAACCCGATGCTCACCCAGCGGAACGATTCGGCTGGCTCGTTTCGCTTACGCACATTCTTCTGATGGAGGAAGTAGGCGAGACGAAACGAACCGAACATCAGAGAGACGACCGCTGCGAGAAACAATATCAGGGGAACATTAAACCCTCGCATTCACCCCACCGCCGTAATACTTCTGTACGCCGCGCCGCCAGCTCCAACAAGCAGTCCGCCCACAGCGCCGCTGATCGCTCCATCCCTTTCAGCCGCCGGAGTGCGGGAGATCTTCGTCATTCTCCGAAACGTCGAAGACGGAGTCCGAATTCCTCCAGACAACGAATGGCATTAGCACTGAAGATGCGGCGAGAATCAAGCAGACGACGAACACTACGTGAATGTGAAGTCCGGCATCTATGGCGATTCCTGCAATGATTAGAACGATCGCTGAAGCAACTAAAAAGCTAGCTCGTCGCCTGAGCCGCCGCTGCCGCTGGGTCAATGATCTCGAGTTCAAGAAAACGCGCCGTTGATCGCGGACTGTAGCGGGTCATATTCGGTGCCGAAGATTGCAGCTGTCGTTCCATATCCGATGCCGCCTGCCAACGCACCCCCAGCCAGAATCGCGATCACGCAGCCGACACCAGCAGTCGCGGCGCATACTCCGGCAACTGTCCCCGCAACGAAGGCTCCGACCAGCAAAGTCGCCGCGGCGGCAGTCGTGTCTGAAGCGATCTGTCTCCAGTTGACAGCGGTCCCCGCGGGGTCGCTGTTGTTCACGGGGTCGTTGCCGGCGTAGGCGTACCGGTTGGCGTTGGCGGGGTCGAGGGGTGCGTCGAGGGTGTCCTGCTGGGTCCAAGCGCCGGTGCTGGCGGCGTACCACCGCTGTCCGAACTTGATCAACCCGGTCGCGGCGTCCTGGATCCCGCCCTTGAACGAGTACGGGTTGTGCGCCACAACATCCGGGATGCTGCCGCTCGACACGGTCGCAAGTCCGAACGGGTCGTACGCGTTCGACTGCGAGATGTCGTTCCAGGTCTCCAGCAACGCGACCGGGTTACCCGTCCCGTCGTAGACGATCAGCGCCCCGTTGTCGGTGGCCTTCTCCTCGGTGAACAGCGGCTGACCGGTGTGCGGGTCGTTGTAGATGAACGTTGGGGAGCTCGCCGTGCTATTGCTGAAGATCTCCAGCTGCGGGTTCCCGACTGCATCGGGGGCACCGTACGCGTAGGTGCGGGTCTGCGAGTTCCCGGTCACCGACAGCAGCGCGTTCTGCGACGCGCCGGCGTACTTGTAGGTGTACGTGACCCCTCCGATCGTGGCGCTCGTCATCTGCTCAGCGGCGTTGTAGGTGAAGGTCTTGCCCGGCGAGGCCGTGAGGTTGCCGGCTCCGTCGAAGGTGTAGCCGCTGGAGGTGATCTGGTCCGCGGCGTTGAAGGTCAGCGTCTGGCTGGCGCTGCTGCTACCGGTCGTGGTCGCGGAGATGCGATCGCCGTTGGCGTTGTAGGCGTACGAATAGGTGTTTTTCGCCCCGGACCCGCCGGACTGGACGACCTGGGTCAGGCGACCCGAGTCGTCGTAGGTGTAGGTCGTGGTCTGCCCCGAGATGTGGTTGTAGGTCCGCTGCAGCTTCGAGCGGTCGTTCGACGACGTGCTCGAGCAGCTCGATCCGGATCCACCGGTGTTATAGCAGTAGTCGACATCGATCTCTGGGTCAAGCCGTCACCAACCTCCGTGGGCAATGCATCTAGCGCGCGCCACTCGCGCTATAGCGCGTTAACAGTGATCACCGTGAGGACCGCCGCCCACGCGAGAGCGAGGTAGACCAGGGCGCGCCAGGTGGTGTTTGGCTTTGCTGTCATCTCTGGCACGCCCTTTCTCAATGCGAAGACGAGAGCGACCAGCAGTGCGTCCATCACCACTGCGGCCAACACAGCGAGGTAATGCAATTGCATCGTCCCCTCTCGAAGAGAAATCAGAGACCCAGAAGGCATTCACCCGCCGTGAAGAGCCCCACTCCGCCCGTGAGTATCACGCCGCCCGCCGCGAGTGTGCCGAGGCTGACACCCCCGATTACCGTTGGGGCTGAGATCGCAGCTGCCGCTGCCACGATAGCCGTCCCGGTGCCGAGCGCCGTCGTGACCTGTTGGGAGGTCTCACACGATGTGACGAATCCCGTCGGATCAAACCCATTGATGGGGTCGTTGCCGGCGTAGGCGTACCGGTTGGCGTTGGCGGGGTCGAGGGGTGCGTCGAGGGTGTCCTGCTGGGTCCAAGCGCCGGTGCTGGCGGCGTACCACCGCTGTCCGAACTTGATCAACCCGGTCGCGGCGTCCTGGATCCCGCCCTTGAACGAGTACGGGTTGTGCGCCACAACATCCGGGATGCTGCCGCTCGACACGGTCGCAAGTCCGAACGGGTCGTACGCGTTCGACTGCGAGATGTCGTTCCAGGTCTCCAGCAACGCGACCGGGTTACCCGTCCCGTCGTAGACGATCAGCGCCCCGTTGTCGGTGGCCTTCTCCTCGGTGAACAGCGGCTGACCGGTGTGCGGGTCGTTGTAGATGAACGTTGGGGAGCTCGCCGTGCTATTGCTGAAGATCTCCAGCTGCGGGTTCCCGACTGCATCGGGGGCACCGTACGCGTAGGTGCGGGTCTGCGAGTTCCCGGTCACCGACAGCAGCGCGTTCTGCGACGCGCCGGCGTACTTGTAGGTGTACGTGACCCCTCCGATCGTGGCGCTCGTCATCTGCTCAGCGGCGTTGTAGGTGAAGGTCTTGCCCGGCGAGGCCGTGAGGTTGCCGGCTCCGTCGAAGGTGTAGCCGCTGGAGGTGATCTGGTCCGCGGCGTTGAAGGTCAGCGTCTGGCTGGCGCTGCTGCTACCGGTCGTGGTCGCGGAGATGCGATCGCCGTTGGCGTTGTAGGCGTACGAATAGGTGTTTTTCGCCCCGGACCCGCCGGACTGGACGACCTGGGTCAGGCGACCCGAGTCGTCGTAGGTGTAGGTCGTGGTCTGCCCCGAGATGTGGTTGTAGGTCCGCTGCAGCTTCGAGCGGTCGTTCGACGACGTGCTCGAGCAGCTCGATCCGGATCCACCGGTGTTATAGCAGTAGTCGACATCGATCACCGTCGTCGCCGTGCCGCTGGGCTTGGTCTCCGCTTTCACGTTCGAGATCCGCCCGGACTGGTCGTAGGTCGTGTGCACGTGCCCGGCCCAGGAGCTGCTGGTCCCCAACCACTCGTCCGTTCGGCGTCCGTTGCTGTCGGTCGAGAACGTGACCGGCCGCTGGGTCGGGTTGGTGTTGGCGGGGTAGTTCAGCGCGGTCACCACGTTCGAGTCGTCGTAGACGTAGTTCGTCGTGCCCTTCGACGTGGACATCGACGCACGGTTGCCGGCCTTGTCGTACGTGTACGAGATCGTGCCCCCACCGGCGGTGTTCGACGTGCTCAGCAGCCGGTTGAACGCATCGTACGTGTTCCTGACGGTGCCACCACCGGAAACCTGCTTAGTGAGGTTTCCCGCGTTGTCGTAGGTGCTCGTCACCGTAGCGGTGGAGTCGGAGAAAGCGGTGGTCAGCAGCCGGTCGTCGTCGTCGTAGGTGTACGACGAGGTGCGCCCGGCCCCGTCGCTGGCCGTCTTGAGTCGCCCGTAGACGTCGTAGGTGAAGTGCTTCGTGCCGAGGCTCGAACCGGAGACCGGGTCGATCGCGGAGACCTGGTGGTTGGAGTCGTAGCTATAGTCCGTCGAGTCACCCGAGTTGCCGGGCAGCTTCGCCGTGGCGACAGTGCCGTCGGAGTTGTAGGTGACATTCGCCTGCGCCGCCACCGCGGACGACTGTGCGGTGAGCTGATTCCCCGCGCCGTTGAAGGTGTAGAGCGAGGTGTTCCCCGCGTCATCCGTCGTGGAGGACGGCAGCTACTGGCTCGACTGAGCCGAGTTGGCGTACGCCGCAGAAGATGCCGCCCCCGACGCCGAAGCGGAACCCGTCAGCGACATACCGCCGTTCGCCCCGTACGTGTTCGTCGACGTCGACGCAGTTGTGCCAGACCCCGTCGTGGACGTCAGCGTGTCGAGATTCGCGTTGTACGTCGCCGCGCGGACGCGACCCACCTGATCCGTCGCCTGCGTGACGAGGTTGGTCGCGCTGTCGATCGTGTACGTGAGATGCGGCACGCTCGCCACCGACGACGATTGCGACGTCCTCGGGCCGGCCACGAGTGTCTGCGTCGGCGACGGGTAGGACAGCCGTGTCACCGCGATCGCGGCCGTCCCGGCGCCTCCGTCGTCGACCTGCGAGACCTTCGTCACCCGTCCTGACGAGTCGTACGACAGATCGAGCTCGTAGTCGCCCTCGCCGTACAGCTTCGACACGCGCCCCGATGAGTTGTAGTCCACGAACGCGGAAGCGCCGGTCGGGTACGACCAGCTCTGGATCGTCCCCGACGAGTCCTGCGAGACGAATTGATCACGCACATTCGAGCCGTCAATCTGCTGATCGAGATGCTGCGTGCTGTACGTGCCGTCGTACGACAGGAACAACGATCGAGCATCGACAGCACCCGCCGACGAGGTCACTGTTCCCGCGGACCAGTCGATCGCCGTCGCGTTGCCGTTCCGATCCGCGATCGAGACTGGACGCCCCGTGCCGTCGAACATCACGGTCTGCGACGACTCCAGCGCGTGAAGAGACCACCCGTCCGCGGTCTTCGTCAGCATGGACTTCAGACCGGCCGGAGAGGTGTAAGCCGAACTTGAACCGCTGACCTTCGTGAACGGCCAGACAGCACCATCGGAGGACGTGAAGTCAACCGTCGTACCGTCCGACTGCAGCGAGAGGCTGCCCGAACCTGCCAGGCCGTAGGTCCACGCGGTCGAGTCCGCCGCACCCATGAACGCATCGCCCTTCGAGCTCGCCCGCGAGTTGTAGCTCAACGTGATCGGCACTGTGGACGTGGCACCGGGCAACGTTCTCAGCACCGACCTGATGTTCAGATTGCCCGTTGCGACGTCGACCGAAGCCTGCAGGCGATCGCTCAGTCGCCATGACAGACGGGTCGCACTCGGGCGCAGCCCGGTCAGGCCCGTCGCCGACGGCCCCGCAGGCAGCGTGTCCGCAATTGCGGTGGCACCACCCGTCGCCACCAACGCGGCCGTAAGCCCCAGTACGAAGGGCGTCCTCCACGGCACCCCGAAACCACCAACTCGTCGCTTCAGCGATCTGCTCATCCCGAGCCTCCAACCTGTTGAGGAAATCTCTAGCGACAACGCAGCAATCGCCCTGCGCCACGCGCCGCACCCCGAACGAAAATCCTCAAAAATGCGGACAACTCGTTCAACACGCCTCACGGATCGCGGTTGCCCGCGGTGTGCCGAATAGCCTCCGGTCAGCGCCGAGCGATCGCGCAAGGAGTCCAATTCCCTCGAACCCAAGGCTGCCCCGTTCTCGGAGCGCCCGTACGCGTGACGCAAACGCAGTTCCGCGTGCTGGAGCAGCGCGCGAACGGGTGCCCACTTGACGGCATCGCTCGCGCGCTCGTCGTGAGCCCAACAACTGTCCGAAGCCATCTCGAGAACGTGCGTGGCCGCCTCGGCAACTCACAACGTCAGGCTGTTGCTCGCCGCTGTCGTCGCAGGGCTTTTCACCTCCGAGTGCTGACCACTGCTGCTCGCCCGGGCCGCCGCGGCGGGAGCCTGCCGCTCGGGCGTGGTCAGAGGCTGAGGCCGGCCCAGCGGAGACCGGAGGCGACGACCTCGACGGCCCTGCCGTCGTCGTCCGCGCGGGCGATCCGCAGCTCGAGCACCGAGTCCGCGACGCCGTCGACCATCCCGGCGCCCCACTCGACGACGACGACGGAGCGCTCGAAGTCGAGATCGAGGTCGTCGAGCTCCGCCGCCGAACCCAGCCGGTAGGCGTCCACGTGCGTCAGCGGCGGGCCGCCGACCAGGGACGGGTGGGTGCGGGCGAGCACGAACGTCGGGCTGCTGACGGGCCCGCGCACGCCGAGCCCCTCCCCGATCCCGCTCGTCAGCGTCGTCTTCCCCGCGCCGAGCGGCCCGGTCAGCACCACCAGGTCCCCCGCGACCAGCAGCCCTCCCAGCCGGATCCCGAGCGCGTGCATCGCCTCGGCGTCGGGCACCGCGAGCGTCGCGGTCACCCCGACGTCCGCGCGACCCGCGGGCCGATGCGGGTGACGACCTCGTAGCCGATCGTGCCGGCCCACGCGCCCCACTCGTCCGCGGAGGGGGCGCCGGTGGCCGGGTCGCCGAACAGCACGACCTCGTCGCCGACCGCGACCCGGTCGTCGCCCACGTCGACGAGGAGCTGGTCCATCGCGATGCGCCCGCGCACGGGTCGCCGCTTCCCGCCGAGCAGCACCTCCGCGCGGTTCGACGCGGCGCGAGGCACCCCGTCCGCGTAGCCCATCGGCACGAGCGCGAGCGTGGTCGGGCGGTCAGCCCGCCACACGTGGTCGTAGGAGACGCCGGCGCCCGCCTCGACGCGGCGGACCGCGGCGACCTCGGTGGCGAGCGTCATCGCCGGACGGAGACGAGCGGGGATCCGCCCCGGGTCGCCCCAGGGGGAGACGCCGTATATCCCGATGCCGCAGCGCACCATCGTGTACGCCGACTGGTCGCGGGACACCGCGGCCGCCGTGCTCGACAGGTGCAGCAGGGCGGGGTCGAGGCCGGCGCCGCGCGCGAGCCGCACGGCGTCGGCGAACCGCCGCTCCGCCAGCTCGTCCTCCTCCGGCGACGTGTTCGCGAGGTGGCTGAACAGCCCGCGGACCCGGAGCGAGCCGCGGTGCTCGAGCTCCGCGGCGACCTCGAACGCGTGGCCCCAGGCTCGCGCCTCCACGCCGTTCCGGCTGAGGCCGGTGTCGAGCTTCAGCTGCACCGCGGCACCGGGCGCCGTCGCGGCGACGCGCAGCAGCTGCGCCTCCGACGAGACGCCGAGGTCGATCGCCGCCGCGGCGACCGGGCCGAAGTCGGCGTCGGTGCGCAGGATCCAGGCGAGCAGCGGCGCCTCGACGCCGGCGCGGCGCAGCGCGACCGCCTCGTCCGGGTCGGCGACGCCGAGCCAGGACGCCCCGCCCTCGAGCGCGGCGCGGGCCGCGGTCTCGGCGCCGTGCCCGTAGCCGTCCGCCTTCACCACGGCCAGGAACTCGGCGGTACCCGCGGCGGCCCGCAGCGCGCGGACGTTCGCGGCGATCGCGGACGGGTCGATCCGCGCCTCCCGCACCGGTGCCGCGGAGGGGGTGCCCGCCTCGGGCGCGGGGCGGCGCGCTCGGCCCGGCACGAACGGGACGACCCCCACGTCAGCCCTCCAGCACGACGAAGGCGCTCGCGATGCCGGCGTCGTGGCTCAGCGAGAGGTGCGCGCTCGTGACGCCCAGCAGCTCGAGGCGCTGCGCCACCGGTCCCGAGGTGACGAGTCGCGGGCGGCGCGACGGGTCGCTCTTCACGACCATGTCATGCCAGGTGAAGCCGCTGGAGTCCCCGCAGGCCTTGATCAGCGCCTCCTTCGCCGCGAACCGGGCGGCGAGGGAGGAGAGCGGCAGGTCGCGCTCGCTGCGCGCGAAGAGCCGGTCCCGCAGCGGCGGGGTGCGCTCGAGCGAGCGGCCGAACCGAGCGATGTCGACCACGTCGACCCCGATCCCCACGATCATCGACGCGGCGTCACTCGACGGTCACGGACTTCGCGAGGTTGCGCGGCTGGTCGACGTCGAGCCCCTTCGCGGCGGCGAGCTCCATCGCGAACATCTGCAGCGGCGCGACGGCGAGCAGCGGCTCGAACATCGTGCCGGCGAGGGGGATGCGCAGCACCTCGTCCGCGTAGGGCAGCACGGCGACGTCGCCCGCCTCCGCGATCGCGAGCACGTGCGCGCCCCGCGCGCGGATCTCCTGGATGTTCGAGACCACCTTCGGGTGCAGGCTCGACGCGTCGCGGGGGCTGGGCACGATCACGAACACGCGCTGGCCCGGCTCGATCAGCGCGATCGGGCCGTGCTTCAGCTCCCCCGCGGCGAAGCCCTCGGCGTGGATGTACGCCAGCTCCTTCAGCTTCAGCGCGCCCTCGAGGGCGACCGGGTAGCCGACGTGGCGGCCGAGGAACAGCACGGAGCGGGTGTCCGACATCTGCCTGGCCATCTCGCGCACCTCCTCGCCCTGCTCGAGGACCACCTGCAGCTTCGCCGGCAGCGCCTGCAGCTCGGCCACCAGCTCGCGGGACTCGGCGTCGGCGAGCACGCCCCGCACCCGACCGAGGTGCAGCCCGAACAGGTACAGCGCGACGACCTGCGCCGTGAACGCCTTCGTCGACGCGACCGCGACCTCCGGTCCGGCGCGCGTGTAGAGCACCGCGTCCGACTCCCGCGGGATGGTCGCGCCCTGGGTGTTGCAGATCGACAGGGTGCGGGCGCCGCGCTCGCGCGCGTACTTCACGGCCATCAGGGTGTCCATGGTCTCGCCGGACTGGCTGATGGAGACGATCAGGGTGCCCGCGTCGAGCACCGGGTCGCGGTAGCGGAACTCGTGCGCGAGGTCGACCTCGACCGGCACCCCCGCCCACTTCTCGATCGCGTACTTGCCGAGCAGCCCGGAGTAGGCGGCGGTGCCGGCACCGAGCAGCACGATGCGGTCGACGCCCCGCAGCACGTCGTCCGGGAACCCCTCGCCGATCTCGTCCAGCACGACGAGGCCGTCGCGCACGCGGCCGAGCACGGTCTGCTCGAGCGCCTCCGGCTCCTCGCTGATCTCCTTCGCCATGAAGCTCGACCAGCCGCCCTTCTCGGCGGCGGAGGCGTCCCACGCGACCTCGTACTCCTCGCCCTCGACGGGCTCGCCGGCGAAGGTCGTGAGCTCGATGCCCTCCGGCCGGATGGCGACGATCTGGTCCTGCCCGATCGCGAGCGCGCGGCGGGTGAACTCGACGAAGGCGGCGACGTCCGAGCCGAGGAACTGCTCCCCGTCGCCCAGGCCGACGACGAGCGGCGAGTTGCGGCGCGCGCCGACGACGAGGTCGGGCTCGTCGGCGTGCACGGCCAGCAGCGTGAACGCGCCGTGCAGGCGGCCGACGACGGCGCGGAACGCGGTCAGCAGGTCGCCGGCGCGAGCGTACTCGCGGCCGAGCAGCACGGCGGCGACCTCGGTGTCGGTCTCGCTGGCGAACGTGTACCCCTCGTCGACCAGCTCGTCCTTCAGCTGCGCGAAGTTCTCGATGATCCCGTTGTGGATCAGCGCCAGCCTGCCGTCGTCGCCGAGGTGCGGATGCGCGTTCCGGTCGGTGGGACCGCCGTGCGTCGCCCAGCGGGTGTGGCCGATCCCCGTCGTCGACGGCGGCAGCGGCGAGCGCTCGAGGTCGTGCTCGAGCACGCCGAGCTTGCCCGCCCGCTTGTGGGTCGAGAGGGCGCCGTCGTCCCCGACCAGGGCGACCCCCGCGGAGTCGTACCCGCGGTACTCGAGCCGCCGAAGGCCCCCGACGAGCACGTCGATCGCGGCTCTCGATCCGACATACCCGACGATCCCGCACATCGTGCCGAGTGTATCGGGCGGGCTGCGGCGCCCGCCCCGGACGCGGGCCTGCCACCTCCCGGACGGGCATCACTACGCTCGCCACCGTGTCCGATCGCCCCGCGGCCCACGGCGGCCACGGGCCGAGCCCGTTCGTCGAGATCGAGCGCGCGCGCTGGGCGGAGCTCGCGCCCGGCACGCCGCAGCCGCTCGAGCCGACGGAGCTGCACCGGCTGGCCGGGCTGGGCGAGCCGCTCGACGAGCGGGAGGTCAGCGAGGTCTACCTGCCGCTCAGCCGGCTGCTGAATCTCTACGCGACCGGCGCCCGCCAGCTGCACGGCCGCACGAGCGCGTTCCTGCGCACCGCGTCGGACACCACACCGTTCGTCATCGGCGTCGCCGGCTCGGTGGCGGTCGGCAAGTCGACGGTCGCGCGCCTGCTGCGCGAGCTGCTGGCGCGCTGGGACGACACCCCGCAGGTCGAGCTGGTGCCGACCGACGGGTTCCTGCTGCCGAACGCGGAGCTGGAGCGGCGCGGGATCCTGGAGAAGAAGGGGTTCCCGGAGTCGTACGACCGGCGGGCGCTCCTCCGCTTCGTCACGGCGGTGAAGAGCGGCGCGGCGGAGGTGCGGGCGCCGTTCTACTCCCACGAGCGGTACGACATCGTGCCGGACGCGGAGATCGTGGTGCGGCGGCCGGACGTGCTGATCATCGAGGGGCTGAACGTGCTGCAGCCGCCTGCGCGCAACGGCCTGGCGGTCAGCGACCTGTTCGACTTCGGCGTCTACGTCGACGCACGCACGCAGGACATCGCCGAGTGGTACGTGCGGCGCTTCCAGCGGCTGCAGACCGCGGCGTTCTCGAGCCCGCGCTCGTACTTCCACCGCTTCGCCAGCCTGGGCCCGGCGGAGGCGAGGGAGGCGGCGCTCGGCTTCTGGACGTCGATCAACGAGCCGAACCTGCGGGAGAACATCCTACCCACCCGGTCCCGCGCGACCCTGGTGCTGCGGAAGTCGGACGACCACACCGTGCGCTCGGTGGCGCTGCGGAAGATTTGACCGCCCGCCGGTCGACGTGCGAGCGCAGCACCACCCGCCGGTCGAGGTGCGACCGCCGCGAGCCGCGAGACCACACCGCGCGAAGCGGCTCAGCCGGTGCGACGGCTGCGCCGGTGGGTGATCGCGAGTCCCACCGCGCCGACGATCAGCATCAGGCCCAGCTGCGACATCGCGCCCAGCAGGAGGTACCCGTACTGGTAGGCCGCGGCGGCGGGAGGCGCGATCAGCGACCCGCCGTACGCGAAGGGCGCGGTGCCGGGCGGCACGAGCAGCACGGCGACCGCCGCGATCGCGACGGAGGCGACGCCGATCAGCCCGATCGGCCAGACCGCCTCGGTCCTGAGGGCCCGCAGCTGGAAGATCGCGATCGCGATCACGAGCAGTCCGCCCACGAAGACGAGGGTGGTGACGACCTGCAGCAGGTCCAGCGCCGGCGAGACGAACCAGACCAGCACGGCGCGCGGCAGGCAGAGCAGCAGCCCGAGGATCAGGGTCCCCCGCGCGCGCCGCAGCCGCGTCGCCCGGTCGGGCTGCGGCGCGACCCGGCTCATGGGGCGGTGGGCAGCGCGAGCCGCTCGAGCACCACCGCCGCGAGCGAGGACGCCACCTCCTCGGCCACCTCGAGGTGGGAGGCCTCGACCATCACGCGGACGACCTGCTCGGTGCCGGAGGGGCGCAGCAGCACCCGGCCGGAGTCACCCAGCCGCGCCTCGGCGGCCGCGACGGCGGCGTCGAGCTCGGCGTCGCCGTGTGCGCGGGTGCGGTCGACGCCGCGGACGTTCAGCAGCACCTGCGGGAAGATCTCGATCTCGGCCGCCAGCTCCGACAGCCGCCGCCCGCTGCGCGCCACCTCCGCCATGAGGTGCAGCCCGGTCAGCAGGCCGTCCCCGGTCGTCGCGTGGTCGGCCATGATCACATGGCCGGACTGCTCCCCGCCGAGGGACAGGTTCCTGGCGCCCAGTTCCTCCAGCACGTAGCGGTCGCCGACGCGGGTCTGCAGCACCGCGATGCCGGCGTCGCGCATCGCGCGGTGCAGGCCGATGTTGCTCATCACCGTCGTGACGAGGGTGTCCTCGCGCAGCGCGCCGCGGGCGTGCATCGCCTTCGCGAGGATCGCCATGATGCGGTCGCCGTCGATGACGTTCCCGCGGTCGTCGACGGCGAGGCAGCGGTCGGCGTCGCCGTCGTGCGCGATGCCCGCGTCCGCCTTCATCCGCAGCACGGTCTCGGCGAGCGGGCCGAGGTGCGTCGACCCGACGCCGTCGTTGATGTTGATGCCGTCGGGGTCGTTGCCGATCGTGATGACCTCGGCGCCGGCGAGGTGGAACGCCTCCGGCGACACCCCCGCGGCCGCGCCGTTCGCGCAGTCGAGCACGATCCGCAGCCCGTCGAGCCGGTGCGGCAGCGTCGCCATGAGGTGGACGACGTAGCGGTCCTCGGCGTCCGCGAAGCGCCGGATGCGGCCGACCTCGGCGCCGATCGGCGCGAGCGGTGGGGCGGCCATGGCGGCCTCGATGCGGTCCTCGACCTCGTCCGGCAGCTTGGCGCCCCGCGCAGCGAAGATCTTGATCCCGTTGTCCTGCGCCGGGTTGTGGGAGGCGCTGATCATCACGCCGAAGTCCGCGTCGACGTCGGCGACGAGGAACGCCGCGGCGGGCGTCGGGATCACGCCGGCGTCGAACACGTCGACGCCGGAGCCGGCCAGCCCCGCCGCGACCGCCGCCGAGATGAACTCGCCCGAGATCCGCGGGTCGCGCGCGAGCACGGCGAGCGGGCGACGGCCCTCGGATCGAGGGCCGTCGCCGAGCACGTGCGCGGCGGCTTGAGCGAGGGCCAGCGCCAGCTCGGCCGTGACCTCGCGGTTCGCGAGCCCGCGCACGCCGTCCGTGCCGAAGAGGCGGGGCATCGCGTGCTGGGTCGCGCCGGTCAGCGCTTGGAGAACTGCGGCGCCTTGCGCGCCTTCTTGAGCCCGGCCTTCTTGCGCTCCTTGACCCGCGCGTCGCGGCTCAGGAAGCCGGCCTTCTTCAGGCCGGGCCGGTTGTTCTCCTCGTCGATCTGGTTCAGCGAGCGCGCGATGCCGAGGCGCAGCGCGCCGGCCTGGCCGGAGGGGCCGCCGCCGGAGATCTTCGCGATCACGTCGTACGCGCCCGACAGCTGCAGGATCGTGAACGGGTCGTTGATCAGCTGCTGGTGCAGCTTGTTCGGGAAGTAGTCCTCGAACGTGCGGCCGTTGACCGTGATGGTGCCGCTGCCCGGGATCAGCCGGACGCGGGCGATCGCCTGCTTGCGGCGGCCGACGGCGGCACCCGGCACGGTGAGCGGCGGGCGCTCGACGGCGGGGGCGGTCTCCGGGGCGGAGGAGGTCGTGAAGACCTCGGGAGCGGTGTCGATGGAGTCTGCGATGCGTGCCATGTCTCGTGCTTCTCTTCCGGTGCCGGCTGCTACTGAGCGACCTGGGTCAGGGTGTACGGCGTGGGCTGCTGCGCCGCGTGCGGGTGCTCGGGGCCGGCGTAGACCTTGAGCTTCTTGATCTGCGCGCGGCCGAGGGAGTTCTTCGGCAGCATGCCGCGGATCGACTTCTCGACCGTGCGCTCGGGCTGCTTCTCCAGCAGCTCGGAGTACTTCGTCGCCGTGAGGCCGCCCGGGTAGCCCGAGTGGCGGTAGGCGAGCTTCTCGTCGCGCTTCGATCCCGTGAGCGCGACCTTGTCGGCGTTCACGATGATGACGAAGTCGCCGCTGTCGAGGTGCGGGGCGAAGGTCGCCTTGTGCTTCCCGCGGAGGAGGGCGGCGGCGTGGCTGGCCAGGCGGCCCAGCACGACGTCGGTGGCGTCGATGACGACCCAGTCATGGGTGATCTCGCTCGCCTTGGGGCTGTAGGTGCGCGTCACGATGCTCACGCTTTCTGCTCGAGGTGGTCGTGGATCCCGCTCCGGTGCCGGTTCCATGATCCGCGCCCTCGTGGAGGGCTTCGCGGTCGGAACGAGCGGTGGAGGGCTCGAAACGGTGCGGGAGCGTTCCCGCAGGGCCGGTCGATAGTACCGGACATCCTGGACGCTCGCGACCGCCGGCGGTCCCGGGGTCAGGCGAGCTCGCGCCTCGCCCGCGCCCTCTCGGCCTGGGCGGCGAGGTCGGCGTCGGCCGGGTAGCCCACCTCCACCAGCGTGAGCCCGTGCGCGGGAGCGACCGCGAACTCGTTGGACCGGCTCGGCGACGCGAGCAGCTCCGCCATCCGCTCGGGCGGGATGCGGCCGACCCCGACCGCGATGCCCGCGCCCACGAGCGCGCGCACCATGTTGTGGCAGAAGGCGTCGGCGCGCACCTCCGCCACCAGCACCCCGTCCGCCTCCCGACGCCAGTCCAGCAGCTGCAGCTCGCGGATCGTCGTCGCTCCAGGGCGCGGCTTGCAGTACGCCGCGAAGTCGTGCAGCCCGGTCAGCGCGACGGCCGCGTCGCGCATCAGGTCGTCGTCGAGGGGCCGCGGGTGGCTCATGGTCCGCCGGCGGTCGACCGGGTCCCGGGCGAAGAGCCGGTCCGCGATCCGGTACCGGTATCGGCGGAAGACCGCGCCGAACCGCGCGTCGAACCCCGTCGGCGCGGTGCTCGCGCGGTGGACGACGACGTCGCCGGGGTCGCTCAGCAGCCCGGTCAGCCGCCGCGCGGCCGAGTCGACGGCTGCGGCGCCGTCGTGGCCGCGGGTGAGCGCGTCGAGCTGCTCGGCCGTCAGGTCGACGTGCGCGACCTGCCCGGTCGCGTGCACCCCGGCGTCGGTGCGGCCGGCGACCACGAGCCGCGGCGGCGGCCCGTCCGCGCGTCCGGTCGCGACGGCGAGCGCGCGCTCGAGCTCGCCCTGCACGGTGCGCTGCCCCGGCTGCACCGCCCAGCCCGCGAAGTCGGTGCCGTCGTACGCGAGGTCGAGCCGCACGCGCACGGACCCGTCCATGCCTCCATGGTGGCGGACTCCCGCGCGCCCCGATGCCTCGATGCCTCGATGCCTCGAGCACGCGATCTCTCGAGGGCTTGAGCAGGACAGAACGCGGTCAGCAGGACGGATCGGCCCGTTTCGTCCTGCCATCGCCGTCCTGTCCTGCCGTCGGCCTCGCGATGTCCTGCTGGATCGCTCGGGCCCGCGCGGCAGGATGGCCGCATGCCCCTGCCCGTTGACCAGACGATCGAGCCGATGCTCGCCAAGGCGGTGGCGGCCGTGCCGGACGCCGCGCCGGGCGGCGGCGCGCTGCTGTTCGAGCCGAAGTGGGACGGGTTCCGGGGCGTCGTCGCCTTCGACGGCACGACGGTCGAGATCGGCAGCCGCGGCGGGAAGACCCTGACGCGGTACTTCCCGGACCTCGTCGAGGGCCTGGCCGCGGCGCTGCCCGGGCCCTGCGTCCTCGACGGCGAGGTCGTCGTCCCGGCCGGCGACATCGGCGCGCAGCGGCTCGACTGGGAGGCGCTGTCGCAGCGCATCCACCCCGCGGCGTCCCGCGTCGCGAAGCTGGCCGCGGAGACGCCCGCCGCGTTCATCGCGTTCGACCTGCTGGCCGACGGGGACCGCTCGCTGCTGGACGACCCCTTCGGCCGCCGGCGGGCGGCGCTCGAGTCGCTGCTGCCCGAGCCGACGGCACCGCTGTTCGTGACCCGGGTCACCGACGACCCCGAGCTCGCGCGGCGCTGG
>NZ_CAXTOQ010000009.1:0-44787 GCF_964245895.1 uncultured Amnibacterium sp. | reverse complement strand
CGGCCCTGACCTCGCGGCCCTGACCTCGCGGCCCTGACCTCGCGGCCCTGACCTCGCGGCCCTGACGGCATGGCCCTGGCGCCGAACGCCGCGGTCAGGCGGGGTAGGCGACCCCGGTCAGCTGCTCCGACGCCACCCAGAGCTGTCGGGCCACCTCGGGGTCCGTCGCGGCCGCGCTGCGCCCGACCAGTGTCGGGTACCCGCTCATCTCGTTCCGTCCGTCCGGGCCCACGTAGCTGCCGCCGGGTAGGTCGGTGACCACCGCGTACAGGCTCGGCAGCGCCCCTTGGGCGTCACTCTGGGCGAACACGCGGTTGGCCACGGCCATCGCCGCACGGGCGACCGGGTTGCTGGAGCGGCCCTGCAGGTTCGTCGCCGCGTAGCCCGGGTGGGCCGCCAGAGCGCGGATGGGAGAGCCCTGCTGCTCCAACCGGTGCTCCAGCTCGAGGGTGAACAGCAGGTTGGCCAGCTTGGACTGCCCGTACGCCGCGTACGGGGTGTAGCGGCGACGCTCGAACTGCAGGTCGTCGAGCACGATCCGGCCCCGTCGGTGAAGGCCGGAGGAGACGGTGACCACGCGGTCGGTGATGGCCGGCAGGAACAGCAGCGTGAGGGCGAAGTGGCCGAGGTGGTTGGTGCCGAACTGACGCTCGAAGCCGTCGACCGTCGTGCCCCGGGGGACGGCCATGATGCCGGCGTTGTTGACCAGCACGTCCAGCGGCCCCGTCCAGCCGGCGGCGAAGGCGCGGACCGAGGAGAGGTCGGCCAGGTCCAGCAGCCGCACCTCGACGTCGCCCGTCATGGCCCGGGCCGCCTCCTCGCCGCGCGCCCGGTCGCGGACGGCCAGCACCACCCGGCCGCCGGCGCGAGCCAGCTCGGCCGCCGTCACCCGACCCAGCCCGCTGTTGGCACCGGTGACCACGAAGGTCCGTCCGGCCTGGGAGGGAATCTGGTCAGCGGTCCACGTCACGCGCCCACGATAGGTGGGGGTTCAGCGGGTGCTGACTCCGGCGTCCGCCAGCTCCGCCAGGGTGGCGTCGAGCCGGTCCGGGGCCACGGCGGCGGTCAGGCTGAGCAGCACGGTGGTGGCGAAGCCGGCCTGCGCGGCATCCAGGGCGGTGGCGCGGACGCAGTGGTCGGTGGCGATCCCGCACACCTCCACCGCCTCGACCCCGTGCTGGCGGAGGAAGTCGGCCAGCCGGCTGCCCTGCGCCGAGCGGCCCTCGAAGCCGGAGTAGGCGGCCTCGTACTCGCCCTTGTCGAAGACGGCGTCGAAGTCACGGAAGCCGAGGGCGTCGTGGAACTCCACGCCGGGCGTCCCGACCTCGCAGTGCCGGGGCCAGCTGTCGACGAAGTCGGGGGAGTCGGAGAAGTGGCTGCCGGGATCGATGTGGTGGTCGCGGGTGGCCACGACCACGTCGTAGGGGTGGTCGCCGGCCAGCAGTCCGGTGACCGCGGCCGCCACGGCAGCCCCACCGGCGACGGCCAGCGACCCGCCCTCGCAGAAGTCGCGCTGCACGTCGACGACGACCAGCGCGGTGCTCACGCGTCCGCCCGTGCCACGGCCCCGAGCCGGGCGGCGAAGGGGTTGCCGTCGGGGATCCCGGCACCGGCGTAGACGGTCTCCAGCACCGGTTCTCCCCGGGACATCTTGGACGCCTCCATCGGCAGCTCGGCGCGGCTGCGGACGTGCCGCTCGCGGGCGGCCGAGAGGGGCTCGTCCCCGATGACCTCCCCGCCGCGGACCAGCGGCACCAGCAGCTCACGGTCGTCGGAGTCGTGCCGGGAGACCGCCCCGACCCCGATCAGCTCGGCCTCGGCCACGCCGTCGGGGGAGAGCTGGCGGACGGCGTACTTGCGTCCGCCGACCGAGATCTTGTCGGTGCTCTTCTTGGCCACGGGCTCCAGCGGCGCGCCGGGGTCATTGGAGCCGGCCCGGGCCACCAGCTTGTAGACGAAGCCGCAGGTCGGGTGGCCGCTGCCGGTGACCAGCGAGGTGCCGACGCCGTAGCCGTCGACCGGCGCCCCGGACAGCGCAGCGATCGTGTACTCGTCCAGGTCGCTGGTCACGATGATCCGGGTCGTCGTGGCGCCGAGGGAGTCCAGCAGCTCGCGCACCTGGGTGGCGCGCAGGGCCAGGTCGCCGGAGTCCAGCCGCACCGCCCCGAGCCGGCCGCCGGTCAGCTCGACCCCGGTCCGGACGGCCGCCTCGACGTCGTAGGTGTCGACCAGCAGGGTGGTGTCCTCACCCAGCGCGGCGATCTGGGCGGCGAACGCCTCCCGCTCGGTGGGGTGCAGCAGGGTGAACGAGTGGGCCGAGGTGCCGCGGGTCGGGACGCCGTAGCGACGACCGGCCTCCAGGTTCGACGTGGCCTCGAAGCCGGCGATGTAGGCCGCCCGGGCCGCGGCGACGGCGGCCAGCTCCTGGGTCCGGCGCGAGCCCATCTCGATGCACGGCCGGCTGCCCGCCATCAGGGTCATCCGGGAGGCCGCCGAGGCGATCGCGGCGTCGTGGTTGTAGATGCTGAGCAGCACCGTCTCCAGCATCACGCCGGCGGCGAAGCTCGACTCGACGACCACGATCGGCGAGCCGGGGAAGTAGATCTCGCCCTCCGGGTAGCCCCAGATGTCGCCGTCGAAGCGGAAGCCCGCCAGCCAGTCGGCGGTGGCCGTGTCCACCACGTCCGCCTCCTGCAGGAACCGCAGCGACTCCTCGTCGAAGCGGAACTGGTTCAGCGCCCGCAGGGCCCGGCCGACCCCGGCGACGACGCCGTAGCGGCGGCCCGGGGGCAGCCGTCGGGCGAACAGCTCGAACACGCAGCGCCGGTTCGCCGTCCCGGCCTCCAGCGCGGCCCGCAGCATCGTGAGCTCGTAGTGGTCGGTGAGCAGGGCGGTCGTCGGCACCTCGCGGGGTCCCCAGGAGGTGGCGCCGGTCGACAACACGTCGGTGCCGGTGCGTGGAGAAGCGGTCACGACGGTCAGCCTAACGAGCGCCACTGGTGCGACCGCCGCGCCGGGTTTGTCACAATGGTCGGCATGGCCGAAACCGAGGGTGGCAGCGCCGTCCCTGCCGGCGGCACCGCAGTCGTCGAGCGGCCGCTCGAGCAGGTCCTCCCGCAGACCCCCTGGGTGACGATCGTCTGGGACGACCCCGTGAACCTGATGTCGTACGTGACCCACGTGTTCGTGACCTACTTCCACTACGCCAAGCCCAAGGCCACCAAGCTGATGATGCAGGTCCACTCCGACGGCAAGGCCGTGGTCTCGAGCGGCTCGCGGGAGGAGATGGAGCGCGACGTGAACGCCATGCACGAGTACGGCCTCTGGGCCACCATCGACAAGTCCGACGAGTGATGGGGGCCGACACGTGAGGAAGTTCTCCCGGCGCCGTGGCGTGATCAGCACCTCCCTCAGCGGCTATGAGGTCGAGCTGCTGACGTCCCTGGTCAACCAGCTGGTGGAGCTGGTATCCGACGGCGAGCCGGAGCAGTACGCGCCGGCCGAGGGGGAGGCGGACTCGTTCGAGCGACTGGTCCGCGACCTGCAGGCCGACCCCGACGAGCCCGAGGTCTCCGACGACCCCGTGCTCCGGCGGCTGTTCCCCAACGCCTACCCCCACGACGCGGCCGCGTCCTCGGACTTCCGGCGCTTCACCGAGCGCGACCTGCGGGGCAAGAAGGTGGAGGACGCGGTGGTCGTGCTTCGGGCCCTCGGGGAGACGGAGGCCGGCGCGAAGGACCTGCGGGTCGACCCGGCCCAGGCGGACGCCTGGCTGCGGACGCTGACCAGTGTCCGGCTCGCCGTCGCCACGCGGCTGGGGATCACCGACGCCGAGAGCGCCGACGACCTGGCCCAGCTGCCGGAGGAGGACCCGCGCAGCTTCATGGTCAGCGTCTACGACTGGCTCGGCTTCGCCCAGGAGACCCTGATCTCGTCCCTGTAACCGTCTGCTGAGCCCGTCGAAGGGCGGGTACCGGTTAGGCTCGCCGCCGTGCTCAGCATCGCCCAGTCCCACGTGGACGCCATGGTGGCCCACGCCCGCGCCGACCACCCGGACGAGGCGTGCGGGGTGATCGTCGGCCCGGAGGGGTCCGACGTCCCGACCCGGATCCTGGCCATGACCAACGCCGACCGCTCGCCCACCTTCTTCCGCTTCGACCCGACCGAGCAGCTGCACCTCTACCAGGAGATGGACGACCGGGACGAGGAGATCGTCGTCGTCTACCACTCCCACACCGCGACCGAGGCCTACCCGTCGCGTACCGACATCTCCTACGCCGCCGAGCCGCAGGCGCACTACGTGCTGGTCTCGACCGCCCTTCAGGAGAGGGTCTCAGTTCGTTCGTACCGGATCCTCGACGGTGTCGTGACCGAGGAAGAGCTCGCGATCTCGGAATAGTGCCTGGTGGGCGCGCGTTCGGACGGAGAACGCCGCGGCACGTGGCGGCCTGGTCAGAAAGAGGCGGACATGGCGGTAGAGGTACGGATCCCGACGATCCTGCGCACCTTCACGGGCGGGGAGAAGAGGGTCGACGGCACGGGCGCCACGCTGGCCCAGGTGATCGACGACGTCGACTCCCGGCACCCGGGGATCAAGTCGCGGCTGATCGAGGCCGACACCCTCCGCCGCTTCGTCAACGTCTACGTCAACGACGAGGACGTCCGGTTCTCCGGTGGGCTCGAGGCGGCAACCGCGGACGGGGACGTCGTGGTCGTGCTCCCGGCCGTCGCCGGCGGCTGAGCGTGGTCCGCTACAACTCCCTCGCCGACTCCGTCGGCCACACCCCGCTGGTCGGACTGCCGTCGATGTCCCCGAGCCCGACGGTGCGCCTGTGGGCCAAGCTCGAGGACCGCAACCCGACGGGATCGATCAAGGACCGTGCCGCCCTCAACATGATCCGGGTGGCCGAGGACTCGGGCCAGCTGCGGAAGGGCTCGACCATCCTGGAGCCCACGAGCGGCAACACGGGCATCTCGCTGGCCATGGCCGCCAAGCTCGCCGGATACCGGCTGATCTGCGTGATGCCGGAGAACACCTCGGTCGAGCGACGCCAGATCCTCGCGATGTGGGGGGCCGAGATCGTGTCCTCCCCGGCCGCGGGCGGCTCGAACGAGGCCGTCCGGGTGGCCAAGGAGCTGGCCGCGGAGCACCCCGACTGGGTGATGCTCTACCAGTACGGCAACCCCGCCAACGCCGAGGCGCACTACCTGACCACGGGCCCCGAGATCCTCGAGGACCTGCCCGAGGTCACCCACGTGGTGGCCGGTCTGGGCACCACCGGCACCCTAATGGGCGTGGGCCGTTTCTTCGCCGACAAGAAGCCCGACGTCAAGATCATCGCCGCCGAGCCCCGCTACGGCGAGCTCGTCTACGGACTCCGCAACCTCGACGAGGGCTTCGTGCCCGAGCTGTACGACCCGCAGTACGTGACGTCGAGGTTCTCGGTCGGCTCCCGCGACGCCGTCCGTCGCGTCCGTGAGCTGCTCGAGCGCGAAGGCATCTTCGCCGGGCTGTCCTCCGGCGCGATCGTGCACGCAGCGCTGGCCCAGGCGGCCCGCGCCGAGAAGGCCGGGGTGGCCGCGGACATCGTGCTGGTCATCTGCGACGGCGGCTGGAAGTACCTCTCCACCGGCGCCTACACCACCGATCTCGACGCCACCGAGGACTTCCTGGACACCCAGGTCTGGGCCTGAGCTCTCACCGAGCGCCGGCCACCCAGCCGGGGTCCCGGCCGGCGGCACCGAGCGTGCGGTGCAGCAGGGGAGCCTGGTCCTCGACCGGGACGACGGGCCCGAAGAGGCCCCGTCGGGCGGCGGGGTCGTCCGGGGTCTCCGACACCATCTGCCAGGACGCCGCCACGTTCGCCTCGGCCACCCGGATCTGCTGACCGGTCGCCACCGCCAGGTCCCAGCCGTGCAGCACCAGCTCGTTGTTGGCCACGACGCCCATCACCGTGCCGGGCAGTTCCACCCCGCCCGCGACGGTCATCCCCGTCCAGGCCGCAGGGTCACGCCAGCCGCCGACGAGCCCGGCCAGCCGGAGCGGCAGCTCCTCGCGCCATCCGGCCGCCAGCTCGACGTCCGCCGAGCTCGGGGCGCTTCGCGTCAGGGGTCCGTCGAGCTTTCGGGCGGCGTCGGTGAAGGCGCGGCTGAGGCCGATGAGGTGCACCAGCAGCACGCTCACCGGGTAGCGGCACGGCGTCGGCAGGCTCAGGTGCTCCTCGGTCACGCCGAGCACGAGGCGTGCGAGGTCTATGGCGGGCGCGTCGAGGTCCAGGGGCGGGGCGTCGGGCGTGGGCATGAGGGGTGGACCGGCGCCGGGTCGTAAACTCATCGCCCGTGACTCCCGACACCGAGGCCCCGATCGGGATCTTCGACTCCGGGTTCGGTGGGTTGACCGTGGCGCGGGCGGTGATCGACCAGCTGCCGTACGAGGACGTGGTCTACCTCGGCGACACCGCACGTGCTCCCTACGGCGAGCAGCCCATCGCCAGCGTCCGCGAGTTCGCCCTGGAGTGCCTGGACCACCTCGTCGCCCAAGGGGTGAAAGCCCTGGTCATCGCCTGCAACTCGGCCAGTGCGGCCGTGCTGCGGGACGCTCGCGAGCGGTACCGGGTCCCCGTGGTCGAAGTGATCCTGCCGGCCGCCCGGCGGGCCGTGGCCACCACCCGGAGCGGGCGCGTCGGGGTGATCTGCACCGAGGCGACCGCCACCTCCCAGGCCTACGACGACGCGTTCGCTGCCGCTCCGCAGGTGGAGCTCTCCACCGTGGCCTGCCCCCGCTTCGTTCCCTTCGTCGAGGCCGGGGTCACCGGTGGGCCCGAGCTGCTGGCCTGCGCCGAGCAGTATCTGCAGCCGCTGCGGGCGGCCGGGATCGACACCCTGGTGCTGGGCTGCACGCACTACCCGCTGCTGACCGGGGTCCTCGCCTACGTCCTCGGCGACGGGGTCAGCCTGGTCTCGAGCGCCGACGAGTGCGCGCTGGAGGTCTACGCCACCCTGACCCGCCGCGGCCTGACCCACGACCACCCGCGGAGGCCGAGCCACCGCTTCCTCACCACCGGCAGCCCGGAGGCGTTCGAGGGCGTGGGTCGCCGACTGATGGGCGGCCTGGTCTCCGACGTCGAGCAGTTCGCGTGAGGAGCTGACGTCGTGCGCCTGACCGTCATCGGCTGCAGTGGTTCCACGTCGGGTCCCGACTCGCCCGCCTCCAGCTACCTCGTCCAGGCGCCGTACCAGGGCCGGACCTACTCGCTGGTCCTCGATCTCGGGCCGGGGGCGTTCGGCCGGCTGTGGGCCCAGCTCGACCCGCGCGAGGTCGACGCGATCGCGCTGACCCACCTGCACCCTGACCACTGCCTGGACCTCTGCGCGTTCTACGTGGGCGCCCGCTACTCCCCGACGGCACCGTGGGCACCCGTCCCGGTGCTGGGACCGTCCGGCACCCGCGAGCGGATCGTGCGGGCCTACGAGGTCACCGCTCCCGGCGTCGTCGATCCCGAACCCGGACCCGGCATCGGCGAGCACTTCGGCTACCGGGACTGGCGGCCCGAGCAGCGGCTCGGGCCGTTCGTGGTCGAGACCGTCCGGGTCGACCACCCCGTCGAGACCTACGCCCTCCGTGTCACCGGAGACGGTCCTGGCGGCGGCACCCTGGTCTACTCCGGCGACACGGGCCCGTGCCCCGCGCTGGTCGAGCTGGCGCGCGACGCCGACCTGCTGCTGGCCGAGGCGGCCTTCCTCGACCGGCCCGGCAACCCGACGGGGCTGCACCTCTCGGGCCGCGAGGCGGCCGAGACCGCGGCTGCGGCGGGGGTGCGCAGGCTGGTGCTCACCCACATCCCGCCCTGGCACGACCCGGACCGGGTGCTGGCCGAGGCGGCGCCCCACTACCAGGGCCCGATCGAGCTGGCCCGGTCCGCCTGCTCCTGGACTGTCGGTGCACGCCCCTAGGGTGGAGCCCATGACCCGAGCCGACGGACGCGAACTCGACCAGCTGCGCGAGGTGCGCTTCACCCGGAACTGGCTGAGCCAGGCGGAGGGGTCGGTGCTCGTCGAGTACGGCCAGACGCGGGTCCTCGTCGCGGCCAGCGTCACCGTCGGGGTGCCCCGCTGGCGCAAGGGCTCCGGGCTCGGCTGGGTGACCAGTGAGTACGCGATGCTGCCGCGGGCCACCAACACCCGGAGCGACCGCGAGTCGGTCAAGGGCCGGATCGGCGGTCGGACGCACGAGATCAGCCGGCTGATCGGCCGCAGCCTGCGGGCGGTGATCGACTACAAGGCGCTCGGGGAGAACACGATCGTGCTCGACTGCGACGTCCTGCAGGCCGACGGCGGCACCCGGACGGCCTCGATCACCGGCGCCTACGTCGCCCTCGCCGACGCCGTGGCCTGGCTGCGGGGCCGGGACGCGCTGGCCGGCGAACCGCTGGTCGACAGTGTCGCGGCGGTGTCGGTGGGCGTGGTCGGCGGCGTCTCGATGCTGGACCTCTGCTACACCGAGGACTCCGCCGCCGACACCGACATGAACATCGTGATGAGCGGCGCCGGTACCTTCGTCGAGGTGCAGGGCACCGCCGAGGGCGCCCCGTTCGACCGCGGAACCCTCGACCAGCTGCTCGACCTCGGCGCCGCCGGTTGCGCCGAGCTGACCCGGCTGCAGCAGGCCGCGCTGAGCGCGTGAGCCTTCGACAGGCTCCGGGGGCGGTCGTCGTGCTGGCCACCAACAACGCCAAGAAGCTGGCCGAGCTCCGACGCATCGTGGCCACTGCGGCGCCCGAGATCGAGGTGCTCGCCCTCGCCGACCTCCCGGCGTACCCCGAACCGGCCGAGACAGGGGCCACGTTCGAGGAGAACGCCCTGCTCAAGGCTCGGGCCTGTGTCGAGGCCACCGGCCTGCCGGCGCTGGCTGATGACTCGGGACTGTCCGTGGACCGGCTGAACGGGATGCCCGGCGTCCGCTCGGCGCGCTGGTCGGGGGTCGACGCGAGCGACGCGAGCAACAACGAGCTGTTGCTGCGCCAGCTGTTCGACCTCACCGGAGCCGACCGGCGGGCCCATTTCCACTGCGCCATGGCCCTGGTGCTGCCTGAGGGCACCGAGCAGGTCGCCCGGGGGACCATGTCGGGTCAGCTCGTCGAGGCCCCGGTAGGGGACAATGGCTTCGGCTACGACCCGCTCTTCGTGGCTGACGGGCACGACCGGACCACCGCCGAGCTCGACCCGGCGGCCAAGGACGCGATCAGCCACCGGGGCCTGGCCATCGCCGCGATCGTGCCGGTGCTGGTCGCCGAGCTGCACCGCCTCCGACCGGGCGCGGCCACCGATGCGCAGGAGGAGTCCTGAGTGAAGACCTACCTCGACCTGCTCGACCACGTCCTCGACACGGGAGTACCGAAAGGGGACCGCACCGGCACGGGCACCCTCAGCACGTTCGGCTACCAGATGCGCTTCGACCTGCGCGCGGGCTTCCCGCTGCTGACCACCAAGAAGCTGCACGTCCGCTCCATCGTCGCCGAGCTGCTCTGGTTCATCTCGGGGTCGACGAACGTGAAGTGGCTGCACGAGCAGGGCGTGAGCATCTGGGACGAGTGGGCGGACGCGGACGGCGAGCTCGGCCCGGTCTACGGCTACCAGTGGCGCTCCTGGCCGACGCCGGAGGCGGGCCACGTGGACCAGCTGGCGGGCGCGGTCGAGGCGATCCGTACCAACCCGGACTCGCGGCGACACCTGGTCAGCGCCTGGAACGTGTCCGACCTCGGCGACATGGCCCTGCCCCCCTGCCACACGATGTTCCAGTTCTACGTGAGCCCCGCTGACGGGCCGGGTACCCGCGGCCGGCTGTCCTGCCAGCTGTACCAGCGCTCGGCCGACGTCTTCCTCGGCGTCCCGTTCAACATCGCCTCCTACGCCCTGCTCACCCACCTGGTGGCCCAGGTCTGCGACCTCGAGGTGGGTGACTTCGTGCACACCCTCGGCGACGCCCACCTCTACGTGAACCACCTGGACCAGGCCCGACGCCAGCTCGAGCGGGAGCCCCGCCCCCTGCCCCGGCTGGTGCTGAACCCGGCGGTGGGGTCCCTGGACGACTTCGCGATGGACGACATCGTGATCGAGGGCTACGACCCGCATCCGGGCATCAAGGCCCCGATCGCGGTCTGAGCCGTCGATGAGCCCCCGAGCGGAGGTGGTCGCGATCGCCGCCGTGGCCCAGAACCGGGTGATCGGTGCCGGTCCGGACATCCCCTGGCGTATCCCGGGCGAGCAGGCCCGCTTCAAACGGCTGACCATGGGCCACCCGTTGGTCATGGGCCGTCTCACCCACGACTCGATCGGGCGTCCACTGCCCGGCCGGACCACCCTGGTGGTCAGCCGGGACCCCGACTACGCCCCCGAGGGGGTGGTGGTCTTCGGCGACCTCGACGCCGCTCTCGACCGCGCCCTGCAGCTGGACGACCGGCTCGTGTTCGTGGCCGGGGGCGGCCAGGTCTACCGCGCGGCCTGGGCCCGGCTGGACGCCCTCGAGCTCACCGAGGTCCACCAGGAGCCGCCCGGGGACGTGCTGTTCCCGGTCGTCGACCCCGAGCAGTGGCGGCAGACCGAGCGGGAGGAGCACGACGGGTTCGCCCACGTCCGGCTCGTCCGGCGGAACGGCTCCAGGCGGTAGGCTGCGGCCGCCGCCGGAGTGGTGGAACGGTAGACACGCAGGATTTAGGTTCCTGTGCCTACGGGCGTGAGGGTTCGAGTCCCTCCTTCGGCACCGGCTCGGTCAGAGGCCGAGCTCGCGGCGCAGCTTGTCGACGTGGCCGGCCGCGCGGACGTTGTACTGCGCGACGGCGACCGTGCCGAGCCCCTTGGCGTTCACGTCGACCACGAAGGTCGAACGGATCACGCCTTCGACCAGCTTGCCGTAGAGCAGCTTCTCCCCGTACGCGCCGTAGCTGTCGAGCGTGCTGCGCTCGGTGTCGGACAGCAGCGGGAAGCCCACCGAGGACCGCTCGCGGAAGGTGGCCAGCTTGGTCTGGGCGTCGGGGGAGACGCCGAGCACGTGCACGCCCGCCGCGCTGAGGTCGGTCATCGCGGCCGTGAAGTCGACGGCTTGGGTGGTGCAGCCCGGGGTGAGCGCCGCCGGGTAGAAGTAGACGATGACCCGCTGGCCCGCGAAGTCGGCGAGGGACACCGGCTGACCGTCGGCGTCGGGCAGGGTGAAGGCCGGGGCCGGATCGCCGGTCGTCAGTCGGGTCGTCATGTCTCCGACCCTACTGGGGGCCGCCGACATCCATGCTCGTGTACCCGTCCGCCGCCATCCTCGGCCGCCCTCAGGCCTGCGGCGCCGCTGCAATACGCTGGCCCCCCAGACGCCGGCAGCTGCCGCGTCGGCCGCAGCAGGGAAGGGGTGGTGATGATGGCAGGCAGCAGCTCGGGCCGTCCGGATCGCGACAAGGACCAGATCGAAGCCGACCTGGCCGCCACGCGCGACCGCCTCACCGGAGCTCTCGAGTCGTTGATCGACCAGGTGCACCCCCAGCGGATCAAGCAGCGCGAGATCGCCGGCGCCAAGCGCTTCGTCAGCACCGAGATCGAGAACGCCAAGTCGCTGGTCTACAACGCCCGGGGCGACCTGCGCACCGACCGCTTGGCCGTCCTGGGCGGCGCCGCGGCAGGGCTCGTGTCCCTGGTGGTGGTCCTCCGCGCGGTCGCGCGCCGCCGCCGAGGCTGACCCCGCCTTCCCGGTACTGCTTCCCGCCCGGGTCGGTGTGTGAGAGGCTCCTTAACAAATCTCGACACTCGGTCAGCACGAGTTGCTCCAGAGTGACGAAGATCATCTAGTGTGGCGAAGTGGCACCACGGATGGGTGCCTCTACAACGAAGTGAGGCCTGAATGACTTTTCCACGTCCGGCGCGCCGCGTGCTTGTCGCGGCAGCGTCCCTAACCGCATTGCTCGCCGCGGCCGCCTGTGGTGGCGGTGGCTCCTCGACCCCGGCCGGTTCCTCGGCTCCGGGGGTCGACTTCTCCAAGCAGGGTGACACCGAGCTCTGGACCGGCAAGGACACCTCGGGGAACCTGAAGAACGTGGTGGCGGCCTTCAACGCCCAGCACCCGGCCGGCAAGGTGATCATCCACGAGCTGCCCGACAACGCTGACCAGCAGCGGGCGCAGATGATCCAGAACACCCAGATCAAGAACCCCAAGATGGGCATCCTGAGCACCGACGTCGTCTGGACCTCGGAGTTCGCGGCCAAGGGCATCCTGGTGCCGCTGCCGGCCGACCAGTTCCCGACCGACGGCTTCCTCAAGCCCACGGTCGACAGTGCGACCTACTTCAACAAGGTCTACGCCTACCCGCAGTCCTCCGACGGCGGCCTGCTGTACTACCGCAAGGACCTGCTCGACAAGTACAGCCTGCAGCCGCCCACCACCTTCGATGAGATGAAGGCTGACTGCACCAAGATCAAGGCGGGCGAGAACAACCCCAAGCTGGAGTGCTTCGCCGGCCAGTACAACAAGTACGAGGGTCTGACCGTCAACTTCGCCGAGGCCGTCAACGGGGCCGGCGGGGTCATCGTCGGCGACGACGGCAAGCCGAACGTGAACACCCCCGAGGCCATCAAGGGCCTGAGCACGCTGGCTGACTGGTTCAAGGACGGCACCATCCCCAAGGGTGCGATCACCTGGCAGGAGGAGCAGGGCCGTATCGCGTTCCAGGCCGGCAACCTGATCTTCCACCGCAACTGGGGCTACGTGTACAACCTCGCCGCCAAGACCGACGGCTCGTCCAAGATCGTCGGCAAGTACGCGGTGGCTCCGCTGCCGGGCATCGCCGGTCCGGGCGTCTCCAGCCTCGGCGGTCACAACCAGGGCATCGCCACCAACGCCGAGAACAAGGGCACGGCCGCGGACTTCATCAAGTACTTCTGCAGCGAAGAGGTGATGAAGGCCAACGTGATCGCGACCTCGTCCTCGGCCACCCGCGAGGGCATCTACTCCGACCCGGCCGTCATCAAGAAGTTCCCCTACATGCCGATCCAGCTCAAGAGCATCGAGACCGCGAAGCCGCGGCCGAAGGCGGTCGAGTACGGTGACGTCACCCTGGCCATCCAGGACGCCGCTTACGGTGCCCTGCAGGGTCAGACCCAGCCGGATGCGGCCATGGCCAGCTTGCAGACCAAGCTCCAGACGCTGATCAAGTAGTTCCTCGCTCTTCGGACCCCGGCGTGGCGTGAGCCACGCCGGGGCTCGGGGCATCTCTCCTCAAAGGAGGTTGGCCGCATGGCAACTGCCACCGCGGAGTCACAAAGTCTCCCCGCCGTCCAGCAGGACGGTCACAAACACAAGAAGAGCGCGCTCAGCGACGGACAGGGCCGGCTGGCCTGGATCCTGCTCGCCCCGACGCTGCTCGTGATCATCGTGGTGGCCGGCATCCCGGTGCTGCTGTCCATCCGCGAGTCGTTCTTCCAGACCAACTCCCTGCCTGACCCCACGACGGGCATCATCACCGGTGGGGAGAGCTTCAGCGGGCTGAAGAACTTCACCGCCATCTTCACCAACCCGGACAAGGTGGTCGGCAACTACGGCACCATCGGTCGCTTCTCCAACGCGTTCCTGAACACAACCGCCATCACCATCGTCTGCGTCATCCTCGAGACCGTTCTCGGGGTGGCGATGGCGCTGATCATGGCCAAGGCGTTCAAGGGCCGCGGGATCGTGCGCGCCGGCATCCTGGTGCCCTGGGCCATCCCCACGATCGTCTCCGCGCTGATGTGGAAGCTCATCTTCGACGAGGCCGGGGTGATGAACCGGATCCTCGGTACCCAGATCCTCTGGCTCGCCGACTCGCCGTCCTCGTTCTGGGCTGTCGTGATCGCCGACGTCTGGAAGACGGCGCCGTTCATCGGCCTGCTGACCCTCGCTGGGCTGCAGACCATCCCCGCCGAGGTCTACGAGGCCGCCAAGGTGGACGGAGCGACGACCTGGCAGCAGTTCGTCCGCATCACGCTGCCGATGGTCAAGCCCACGTTGGTGGTGGCGGTGCTCTTCCGCACCCTCGACACCCTCCGCATGTTCGACCTGCCCTGGGGCATGGTCGGGCAGGGCAAGTACCGGGTGGAGACCGTGTCGATCTTCGCCTACCAGGAAGCGACCGCCACCCGCTACGGGCCGGCGGCCGCCTACGCCATCGTGCTGTTCCTCTACGTGCTGCTCGTCGCCTTCATCTTCGTGAAGGTGCTCGGTGCGGACGTGATCGGTGACTCGGGCCTGCCCAAGAAGAAGAAGAAGCGGGGACGCGGCGCCGGTGTCGGCGGCGAGGACTCGGTCAAGGCCCAGGGCGCACCTGCGCTCGAGGCGATGGGAGGGAACCACTGATGGCTACCGCGGTAACGGCACCCACCCAGGCGCACCTGTCCCAGGCCGAGGTCGCGAAGCTCTCGCACCCGAAGCGGAGCGGCAAGGCCCTGTTCGGGATGATCGCTTCCTACGTGGGGATGGCGCTCATCGTCCTCTACTGCGTCATTCCCTTCTACTGGATGATCGTGTCCTCGCTGCGCCAGCCGAGCGAGGGCCGCAGCACGGAGTTCATCCCCAGCCCGGTGTCGGTGTTGAACTACAAGGGCGTCTTCGCGGGCGGCAACGCCTTCGGGCGCGCGTTGATCAACTCGGTGATCGTCTCGGGGACCACCACCGTGCTCACGCTCCTGTTCGGCATCGTGGCGGCGTACGCGCTGGCGCGGCTGCAGTTCAAGGGCAAGGGCGCCGTGCTGTGGCTCATCATGGCCTGCTCGATGTTCCCGTTGATCATCCTGATTCCGCCGCTGCTGAAGATGTTCTCCTCGACGGCGCCGTTCCAGTGGTTCCCCAACTGGATCAACACCTACCAGGCGGTCATCGTCCCCGGCCTCAGCTTCGGCTTGCCGCTCGCGGTGTGGAACCTCACCGCGTTCTTCAAGCAGATGCCGGTGGAGCTGGAGCAGGCGGCCATGGTGGACGGCTGCACGCCGGCCGTGGCCTTCCGTAAGGTGATCCTGCCGCTCGCGGCACCGGGCGTGTTCACGACGGCGATCATCGTGTTCATCGGGTCGTGGAACGAGTTCCTGGTCGCCCTGACCTTCCTGACCGACCAGGACCGGCAGACCGCCACCGTGGCGATCAGCAAGTTCACCGGGACGACCGGCTTCGACACTCCGTACGGCTCCATCATGGCGGCCGGTGTGATCGTGACCGTGCCACTCCTGATCGCGGTGCTGCTCTTCCAGCGCCGCATCGTCGCCGGCCTCACCGCAGGTGGCGTCAAGTAGGACCGCCTGAGCCCGTCGAAGGGCTCGAAGCCAGAGCTGGCGCAGTCGCAACCCGCGACTGCGCCAGTCCTGTGTCTGAAGGGTCACACCCTGTGGAGCCGCCGGACACAGGCTCGGCTCAGCCGGCCGACGTACCGTGAGAGAGTGAATCAGTTCTACGGCCACCTGCTCCTGGCCGCGTCCGTCCTGGTGGGCTCGGCGATCCCCTTCGTGCCCACCGGTGAGATGGTCAGTGGTGCGGCTGCAGTCGCTGCCCACTCCAAGCTCAACGTCTTGTTGATCTTCCTGATCACGTGGATCTGCTCGGTCCTGGGCGACACGGTGATGCTGATGGAGGCTCGGCTCGGCCGCCGTCGTCTGCAGGGTTGGCTGAACAGGGCGAAGTTCGGCACCCGGGTGACGACGGCTCAGCAGTCCCTGACGGGGAACGCCTTCAACGCGGTGGTGACCGGACGGCTGATCCCGGGCGGTCGGACGCCGGTGATCGTCGCGCTGGGCCTGTCCCGGTTCTCGGTCCGGCGCTTCATGCTGCTCGACACGGTCGCCTGCGCGCTCTGGGCGGGCATCTACTCCACCATCGGCTCCATCGGCGGCCGGATCGCCACCCACCCGGTCTGGGCGATGGTCATCGCCATCGCCTTCGCGGTGTCGATGGGCGTCCTGGTTCAGGAGCTGCGCAAGCTCTGGAGCTGGTACCGCGGTCGGTCGGTCACCGAGGACGCTGAGCCGAAGGTCGCCCACGCGCTCGACGTCGCTGACGAGGCGCGGGCTCGGTAACCTCGCTGGGTCGGGCCGCAGGTCAGCGGGCGAACGGCGTGTTGTGCCGCTGAGCCGCGATCAGAAGGTCCTCCCGCATCGCCGAGCTGCTGGCGTTGGCCAGGGCGCGCTCGATCTCACGGCGGGAGCGGCGCTCGTTGCGGCGGGAGCGGAGGTGGGTGGTGAGGCGTGACATGAGCGTTCCTTGCTGTTCCGAGGTCGAACTATTCGATCTCGAAATCTACAACCTGAAATCAGTCCGGGGTATTCCGCTCCGCCGGGCGGTACGAAGCCGGAGGTTGTCGATCCCGCCCTGCCTCTCCGGACCGCAGGTACGCTGACCTCAAGCCTCCAGTGGCGCTGCTCCATCCAACCCCCCGTTCGGAGCCAGGCACGTGTTATCACCTGTCCAGACCAGTCCCACGACGGTCATCCCTGACGTCCTCGAGGCGGCTCAGACCTACGACATCCGACGGCTGCTGTTCCTGCTGAACCAGTCGCAGACCACCTTCGGACTGGGAACGACGGTCGATGAGATCGTGATGCCCTCGATGCGCCTCGTGGGACGCCTGTGGGAGAGCGGCCAAGCCGACGTGGGCGAGGAGCACGTGGCCACAGTGGCGACGCAGATGTGGCTGGGACAGGTACTGGCGAACTCGGTCCCCCCGAACCGGATCGGCACGGTGTTACTCGCGTGCGGTCCGAGTGACCTGCACAGCCTGGGCCTGGAGTGCATGGCGGCCCTGCTCGCCGAGCGAGGCGCCGACTGTCGCAGTCTCGGCTCGGCCGTCCCGACGCGGTCGGTCGCCGCAGCCGTCGCCCGGGTCCGCCCCGTGGCGGTCGTGCTGGTGTCGCACTCTCTCAAGGGGCGGCCGGGAGCTGTCCGGACCCTCACCGCTGCGGCTCAGCAGGGCGTCGACGTCTACTACGCCGGAGCAGCCTTCGGGCTCGAGGGGAGTCGGACAGGTGTCCCGGGCTGCTATCTCGGCGAGCGTCTGAGCGACGCGGCCGACCTGGTGGTGCGGCTCAGTCTGGGCTGAGATGCGACGTTGACGCGAGGTCTACTGTGGGAGCACGCGACTCGGTTCCCCCGGACCGGGCACGGGCACCATGAACAGTGGGCCGGCGGCGCTTTCCCCCAGCAGCGTCGGGTCCGCGGTAGGGGCGTGGATGACCGACACCTCTCCGGCTACGGCAGTCGAACGTGCCGGCTCACCGGCGACGCCGGCGACGCCTCTGGTGGGCCAGGCGGCGGGCGCGGACGAACGCCTGGTGGACGAGCTCGACCGCTCCGTCCGGCGGCGACGGGTCCAGCGGCTGCTGCGGGCGCACAAGCTGCTCGCAGCCGAGCTCAGCCTGCCGTCGCTGTACCGCCAGGTCGCCGCCGTCGGTGGTCGCCTGGTCGACCGGTCGGCCTCCTCGCTCGTCGTGCTGAACGCCGACGGCGAGGTGGTCCAGCTGCTCGAGTGGGGGGCCTCGACCGGCGAGGCCACCACGACCGAGCTCCAGCCGGCCGACGCCGGGCAGCTGACGCGGCTGGTGAGCCGGCTCTGGCCCGAGCTCGTGCGTCGCCTGTCTCCGCGCGAGCGGGTCGCCCCGGAGGTAGGTGCTGCGTGGCTGCCCGGAGACCTGGCGGTGCCCGTCACCTATCGCGGCACCCTGCTCGCCGTCCTCAACGTGCACCAGGAGAGCTCGCGGTCCTTCAGTGTCGCCGACCGGGACATCCTGGCCAGCTTCGGTCTCACCGCCGGTATCGCGATCGAGAACGCCCGGCTGTACGAGGAGTCCCGGCAGCGGGAGGTCTGGCTGGAGCACGCCGCCACCCTCAGCACGGGCCTGCTCGGGAGTGCCGGGCAGGGGACGGCGGTGGCGCTGGTGGCCGAGGGGGTGCAGCGGCTGGCCGACGCCGACCACGTCGCCCTCTGGACCTCAAGCAGCCCCGACGACGTCTCGACGGCGTCGGCCGCCGGCTGGGAAGGGACGCTACCGCTGCCCTCGACGGCCGACGTCCTGGCGCGGCAGGCGCTCGAGCAGCGGCGGGGAGTCCGGACGCTGGCCGGCGATCACCCGCGCAGCCCGCTGGGTGTGGCCGCCGTCGGGCTCGGGGCGGGGCCGCTGATGGCCTTCCCCTTCGGTGCCGAGGGCGGGCAGTCCGGTCTGATGGTGGTCCTGCGCCGCAGCGGCCGTCCGGCCTTCTCCGGGTTCGAGCTGGACCGGGCGATCGAGTTCACCACCCAGCTGGCCCTGGCTGTCGAGGTGCTTTCGGCGCGGACCCTGCACCACCAGCTGCTGCTGGTCACCGAGCGCGAGCGGCTGGCCACCAACCTGCGCGACGACGTCGTCCAGGATCTCTACGCCGCGGGCCTGAAGGCCAGCAGCCTGGCTGCGGACATGCCGAACGGGGAGTCGCGGTCGAGGCTCAACGAGGTGGTGGCGATCCTGCACGACTGCGTCATCCAGCTGCGCCGCTCGATCTTCCGGCTCAAGCAGCCGGGCTTCGAGGTCGCCGCTGATGACGACGACTCTCGGGAGGGCCGCGAGGGTGTCGAACCTCCAACCCGCTGAAGGCTTACTCCCAGGGCAGACTGACCCTGTCCGGTGCGCCGTCATCGGCACGCAAGCCCGACGGACGTGACCAGCACGGTCGTGAGCGCCAGCCGGCGAGGTCGATGACTCCGACAATCTGCGTCCCTCGAGACCTCAGACCTCACACCGAGACCCGGGGCGGTTCAAGGGAGCCTGGCCCGGGTCTTCGGCTTCGGGGCGGCGGAGCTGTGGTCAAGCTGAGTCGATCGCCCTTCCCGACGGGCGGTGACCTGCAGCCGCCGACGCGCTGACCCAATCGTGCCAAGGCGGCCGGTTCAAGCGGGCCTTGCTGCTCGCGCTCGCCCGCGGGCTCTGACCCGGTCTTCCTGTCGCGCAGCATCAGCGGCCCTCGTCACCGCTCCTGTGGCGCTCGCTGCCCAGAGGCTGGCGTCGCTGCGTGCTCGTCCAGACCGGGTCCGGCCGCGAGCTGCCCGACGTTCGCAGCGGAGGGTGGTGGGGCGGAGCCGCTGACCTCGATCAGGCCGTAGACCCGCCCGGCGGGCCCTCGAAAGTGCTGGTAGCGCACCGGCCCCGCCCCACCCCCCGAGCCCAGCAGGCTCCAGCCGCTGGCCGCGAGGTCGCGAACGACGGCGTCGAGGTCGGCTACGCGGAAGCCCAGCACGACGTCCTGGTCGGCGAAGAGGTAGGGGGGAGCGTCGTAGCCCGGCGCGCAGTACTCGATGACGTCCCCACGGCGTGTCTGCAGCATCACGTGGTACTCGGTGCTCGCGAGCACCTCGAGCCCCAGGACCTCGCCCAGCCGCCGCGCATCGTCCAGGTCTTCGACGTCGACCCGGTGCGCGACCCAGGTGATCTCGTGGGCCGGCGGAGTAGTCACGGCACAACTATAAGGCCTTTACATTTCTGCGGTGAGCGGTTAGCGTCCTCGCATCGAGCTCACGAAGGAGTGGTTGATGGCAGCTCAGCAGGAACCGATCGTCGTCCTGGGGGCCGGGCCCGCCGGCATGGCGAGTGCCCTCGCCCTCCACGCGGCAGGCCAGCCGGTGGTGCTCCTCGAGCGGTACACCGAGGCCCGCCCGGCGGGCAACATCTTGAACCTGTGGCCGCCGCCCATCAAGGCACTGGCGCTGATGGGGGTCGACGTGAGCGACCTTGGGGCACCCTGCCACTCCACGTTCCGCAGCAGCACGGGTCGCGTCCGGGCCGATGTCCAGATCCCCTCCGAGGTCGTCGAGGAGTTCGGCGGCGGCTTCATCGGCATGCTCCGCCCCGACCTGTACCGGCGGATGCTCGCGGCCCTGCCCGAGGGCATGTTGCGCACCGGACAGGAGGTGAGCGGCATCGCCGACCGCGGCCCGCTGGTCGAGCTCACGCTCCGGGACGGGACGACGGTACGGACGCCCGTGCTGGTCGGCGCCGACGGCATCGGCTCCATGGTGCGCACGCACCTGTGGGGTGACACGCCCAAACGCGAACACAAGCTGGCGATCATCGGCGGCTACACCTTCGAGCTGCCACCGGCGGCGGAGCCGGGGGAGTGCGTCGTCGCGCACAGCGCGACCACCCAGGGTGCCTACACCTCGATCCGCAGTGAGGGCCGCGACGGCTACCAGTGGTGGGTGCTGGAGGCGTGGGAGCCGTCCCGACCGGCGCCGGCTGACCTGCACGCGCACGCGACCGCGGCGGCGGCCCCCTTCGGCGACGCCCTTCGTCAGCTGGTGGCCGCCACCCCGGCGGGAAACCTGCAGCGCTGGCCCATCCGGGACCGGGTGCCGCTGAAGAAGTGGTCGAAGGGTCGCATCACCCTTGCCGGTGACGCCGCGCACGCGACGTCGCCGTATGCGGCCTACGGTGCGGGGATGTCGATCGGCGACGGCTACTTCATCGGCCAGGCGCTCGCCGGGGTCGACCTGACCGACAGCGGGGCCGTAGCAGCCGCGCTCCTCGCGTACGAGAAACCCGCATCCCGCACACGACCGCCCAGGTCCAGCAGGCCTACATCCTCGGCAAGGTCTTCCACCACGCTCCGGCCCCGCTCCGCCCCGTCCGCGATCTCATCCTGAACCGAACGCCGTTGCTGCAAAAGCAGGTCGGCGAGCGCAGTCCGGCCGAGATCGTGGCCCAGCTCGCCGAGATGGGGACGGGCGTTCGCGAGCCGGCCTCGGCGCCGCACTGAGGAGGATGCCGCTGAGAGAAGATGCAGGGGTGACCTTGCCCCCGCACCTTGCCCCCACGGTCCGAGTCCCTCAGCAGGAACGCAGTCGCCAGGGCTGGGAGCGGGTGCTCGAGGTCGGGCTCCAGCTCCTCGAGGACGGGGGCGCCGAGGCGGTCACCATCACCGAGGTCTGCCGCCGGGCCCGAGTGTCCCCGCCCAGCCTGTACGCGCGGGTGGACGGTCGAGCCGGGCTGTTCGCCGCCGTCTACGAGCGAGGGATGACCGCCGTCCGGGCGACCGAGCAAGCCGTCTTCGAGGCACGGCCCGCGTTCGGGGCGCCGCCGGAGGCCCGGGCGGCTGACGCCGCCGCCGGCCTGGCCGAGGTGTTCCGCCGGCATCACCGCTTCCTGCGCCCGGTGATCGCGCTGGCCGCCGCGGACCCGGACCTGCTGCGGCGCGGCGGGACCGAGTCCCAGCGACTGCTGGGGCTCGTAGCGGCTGCGCTACCCCTCCCGCCCGACCAGGCGGGTGAGGTGGCCCGCACGCTCTACGCGGAATGCATCCTCCGCACCATGTACGGGCCGGCCTTCCTCACCCCCGAACCCGAGACCGACGCCGGCTTCAAGCAACGCCTGGGTCGACTCGCCGCCCGCATGTGCGCTTTCGACGTGGCGTGAGGGACCGGAGGCTGCTGAGATCAGCCGGCCCGGTCCAAGGTCGGGTCGGCCGAGTCCCACCGCGACACCGACACCGACACCGACTTGAGCTGACTACCGGGCCATCGGTTCTGATGCCCTGGCCCCTGCACCAGTCCTTGGGGCCCCCGAGAATCGGGTGGAACCGAGCCGAAACCGTTTGGCTAGGGAGTCTGTGCGCCGCGAGGGAATCGAACCCCCAACCCGCTGATTAAGAGTCAGCTGCTCTGCCTATTGAGCTAGCGGCGCGCGAGGAGCAACATTAGCAAACGGCTGCGGCGGGGTGAAATCGACTTCTCCCGGCTCGAGGACGGCCATGGCGGCGTCGTGACCGCCGAGGCCGCTGACCGCCCCGCCGCGGACGGCGCCGGAGCCGCAGAGCAGGACGCCCGGGTACGCGGTGGCGACGCCCCAGCGCTCAGCGGCGCTGGCCGGGGTCGCGCCGGCGGGCAGCCAGGGCCAGCTGAGGTCGCCGTGGAAGATGTGACCGCCGGGCAGGCCGAGCTCGTCCTCGAGGTCGAGCGGGGTCACCACCTCCACGCACGGCCGTCCGTCGGCGTCGACCTCCAGACAGTCCTCGAGCGGCTCGGCCAGCACGGCCTGCAGGGAGCGGAGCGCTGCCGCGCCGACCTCGGCGCGCCGGCCGTCCGGGTCGTCGGCGAACAGCCGGGCCGGGGTGTGCAGGGCGAAGAGCGTCAAGGTGTGCGCCCCGCCGGCACGGAGCTCTGGCCCGAGGATCGTCGGGTCGGTCAGGCTGTGGCAGTAGGCCTCCACGGGCAGCGGGTCGGGGATCCGGCCGGCCTCGGCCTCGGCGTGGGCCTGCTCGAGCCGGGTGTAACCCTGGGCCAGGTGCAGGGTGCCCGCGAAGGCGGTCTCGGGGTCGAGTCCCGACCGTAGCCGCGGCAGCCGGCGCAGCACCAGGTTGACCTTGGTCTGGCTGCCTTCGGGCCGCACCGCCGGCTCGCCGAGGAGGGCCGCGAGGGTGGCCGGTGCGCAGCCCACGAGGACCGAGGGAGCAGTCACCCTGCTGCCGTCGGCCAGCGTCACGGTTCCGCCACCCGACGGGTCGGGCTGCAGCCGGACCACCGCAGCACCCGTACGCAGCTCGGCGCCCGCCGCCCGGGCCACCCGTTCCAGCTCGGCGGCGACCCGGCCCATGCCGCCGACCGGTACCCGCCACTCGCCGGTCCCGTTGCCCACCACGTGGTAGAGGAAGCAGCGGTTCTGCCGCAGGCTCGGCTCGTGCGCGCGGGCGAAGGTGCCGATCAGTGCGTCGGTGAGGACCACGCCACGGAGGGTGTCGTCGATGAGGCTCGCCTCGAGCAGCTCGCCGACGGGCCGCTCCACCAGGCTCCGCCACAGGTCCGGCTCGACGCCGTCGCGCAGGTCCTCCTCGCGGGGGAGCGGCTGCATCAGCGTGGGCGCCACGACCTCGGCCAGCGCAGTGAGTCGTTCCTCCAGCCGCTGCCAGCCGGCACGGTCGGCCGGTGCGACCGCCGTGAACGACGCTTCTGTCGCAGGCCCGGGAACCCGCTCCACCAGCAGCCCGCCGTCCCCGAGAGGGGAGTAGGAGGCGATCCGGCGCGAGGCCAGCTCGAGCTCCAGACCGAGCTCGTCGACCAGCTGCCGGGGGAGCACCGAGACCAGGTAGGAGAACCGTGACAGGTTCGCATCCACGCCACGGAACGGCCGGCCGCTGGCCACCGCGCCACCGACGGTGTCCCGCGCCTCGAGCAGCACGACGCGGCGCCCGGCCCGGGCCAGGTAGGCGGCGGCCACCAGGGCGTTGTGGCCGCCGCCGATGATCACCGCGTCGGGATGATCATGGTGCAGGACACCATGATCATCGTCGACGCGGCTGTTGATCATGGTCAGGAGGCGTTGCAGGCGGCGAGCTCGTCCTCGGTCAGCTCCAGGTCGGCGGCGAGAGCGGAGTCGGTGATCGACTCTGGTCGCCGGGCGCCGGGAATGCAGATGACGTGGTCACCGAGCGAGAGCTCCCAGGCCAGCACGACCTGCTGGGGGCTGACCCCGTGGTCGGCGGCGACCTGGGCGAAGGCCGGGTACTTCTCGGCCACGGCCTTGGCGCCTCCGCCGGTACCGCCCAGCGGGCTCCACGGCAGGAACGCGATGCCGTGCTCGCCGCAGTAGTCGAGCTCGTCCTGGCTGGAGCGGAAGCGGGGCGAGAACTCGTTCTGGACGCTCACCAGACCGCCCTCGCCGAGCACCTGCACCGCCACCTCGATCTCCTCGACGTTGGCGTTGGAGATGCCGATGGCCTTGATCAGGCCCTCGTCCTGCAGGGTCTTGAAGCTGGCGATCACGTCGCCGTAGACGAGCCACCGGTCGGGCCGGTGCCACTGGTAGAGGTCGAGAGCGTCGACGCCGAGGTTGGTCAGCGACTTCTGCACCGCTGAGCGCAGGTACGCAAGCGTTCCGTCGCGGCCCCACTGCTCGCCCTCACTGCGGGTGATGCCGCCCTTGGTGCCGATCACGATGCCGGAGGTGTCGCCGCTCCAGGACTTCACGGCCTTGCCGACGATGAGCTCGTTGTGACCCATCGTGTCCCAGCTGGGGGAGTAGATGTCGGCGGTGTCGATGAAGGTCACGCCGGCATCGAGCGCGGCGTGGACGGTCGCGATGGCCGCGTCCTCGTCGGGGTAGGTGTTGTCGTTGTTCATCGAGACGGGCATGGCGCCGAGTCCGATGGCGGAGACGGTGTAGGGGCCGAGTTGTCTGGTTTTCACGTCGCTGACGCTACCCGGGGCATTCAGCGCCGAACCGCGGCCAGTCGCTGGCGGCGCAGCTCGGTCACCTCGGGCCGGTCCAGCGGCACCATCGGCTCACCGAGAGCCAGCGACAGCACGTGGTCGGCCAGCGCCGGGTTGCGGGCCAGCACCGGTCCGTGGGGGTAGGTGCCGACGACGGTCCCCGCGACGGCGCCCTCGGTCCCGTCGCCGCAGTTGCCGACGCCCACCTCGACCCGGGCCAGCGGGCTCGCGCCGGGGCCGAGGACGGTGTAACCGCCGTGGTTCTCGAAGCCCGTCAGCCACCGGTCGTCGCCGTCCCGGCCCTCCCAGCGGCTGAGGATCTCCCCGACGGCTCGCACCGGACCTCGGGTGGTCGTCACGTCGAGCAGGCCCAGGCCGTCGATCACCGCGTCTTCCGGCCCGTCCGCCACGGTGAACGAGCGGCCGACGATCTGGTAGCCGGCGCAGACCGCGAGCACCGCCGCGCCCCGCTCGACCGCCCGGTGCAGCCCGCCGTCGGCGCGCAGCGCGTTGACCGCCGAGATCTGGGCCGCGTCCTCACCGCCCCCCAGCAGGTAGACGTCCCCGGACTCGGGCAGCGGCTCGCCCGGCTCGACCGTGCTGAGCACGGCGTCGAAGCCCCGCCAGGCCAGCCGCCTGGCCAGTACGGTCGCGTTCCCGCGGTCACCGTAGATGCCGAGCAGCGACTGGTAGACCAGCACCACTTCGACGCGTCGGCCCCGGCCCTGGTCCACCCCCTGCTTCAGCTCGACGGTGCTCATCAGACCCCTCCCAGCTTGCGCAGCCGTTGGAACGGTGTGTAGGTCGCGATCACGTCGACCGGTGCCGGGTGGCCGGCCAGCGCCTGGGCGAGGTCCGGGACGCAGCGGCACTCGACCTCGGCGTAGGCCAGCCGGACGGCCAGGTCCTGGGCTCGCGGCCCGGTGGCCACCACCGTCCGCCCCGCCAGCTGCTCGTACTCGACGTCCCACAGCCAGGAGACGTCCCGTCCGTCCGCGGCGGCGGAGTCGATGGCCAGCACGACCGTGTCGGTCTGGGCCAGCGGCAGCGCCTCGGCCCAGCCCGCCGGGTTCTTGGCCAGCAGCAGCCGCGCCGTCGTCCCGCCCACCTGCATGGTGGCGAACCGGCCGGCCGGCGCGGTGACCGTCCGCATCCCCTCGAGCGCGGTGGCCGTGTCCACGCCCAGCAGCTCCGCCGCGGCCAGCGCGCAGGCTGCGTTGCCGACGTTGAAGGCCCCCGGTACTCGGAGCTGCGGGTCCCAGGCCTGACCGGCGCGGTCCAGGATCCGGCCGTCGGCGACCCGGTAGTCCGCGGCTGGCTGGGCCAGCCGGCAGCCCGAGCAGTGCCAGTGCCCGCCGCCCTCGCCGGTGCTCCCGGGCTGCTCGCGGACCAGGCCGGAGCCGCAGTTCGGGCACAGCGACGCGTCCTGGGTCCAGGTGCTGGCCGTGTCCACCCAGACCACCCGGCGGGCGGTCTCGGCCGCCCAGACGATCAGCGGCTCGTCGGCGTTGGCGACCACGACGGGCCCGTCCTCGCCCGCGGCGGCAAGCGCGGTGCGCCAGCTACGGCCCAGGCCCTTGATCTCGTGGTGGCGGTCCAGCTGGTCCCGGCTGAAGTTCAGCAGCACCAGCACCTCGGGCCGGCCCAGCCGGACCAGGTCGGCGACGACCCGCTCGTCGGTCTCCAGCACGGCGATGTCGGCGTCGGGCTGGCCACTGAGCGCGGACGCGATCCCGTGGTGCAGGTTCGCGCCGTCCGCGTTGTGCACCAGCCGTCGGCTCTGGTCGCCCAGCGAGGCGCGGACAGCTCCCGCCAGGAAGTGGGTGGTGGTGGTCTTGCCGTTGGTGCCCGACACCATCGCGACCCGGCGGCCGCGCAGCAGCTTGGCCAGGGCCTCCGGGTCGAGGCGCATCATCACCTGGCCGCGGATCGAGGCGCCGGACCCGCGACCGGCCACGCGGGAGGCGACGGCGGCCAGCCGACCGGCCCAGATGGCCCCTCTCAGCCGGACGCGGCCGGCGAGGGGTGGGGGAGCAGACGGCGCGGGCATGGGAGCCATTGTCGCCGCACCTGCCGGGGGCACGGGCGGTCCGTCGCGGCGGGTCGGGTGTCGCGTCGCCGCCGGAAGCCTAGGGTGAGGGCAGGAGGGTGCCCGGTGGACGGTGTGTCGACGGTCGTGGCTGTGCTCGCGGCGGTGGTGATCGTCCTTGCGCTCCTCTTCTACGTCGTCACCCTGGTCTGGGCGGGTCGGAACCGTCTGGGCACGGCCGGCACCGCGCCCGGCGGGACGGGGCCTCGCCCCCCGGACGGGCCCTCGGAATCTCTCGCCCGGGGCTTCAGCTACCTCCACGTCTCGCCCCGCTCGTCCGCCCGGCGGGCCGGGGTCCAGCAGCGGCTCGAGCGGGCGTACCGGCGCGTCGACGCCGTGGACCCGTACGCTGCTCCCCGCCGGATCGGTGAGGCCCTGCTGCAGGCCGGGCTGACCGAGCCGCCACCGTCCACCCGACCGGAGGACCGCCGATGACCGAGCGTCCCGCAGGAACCGAGCGCTACTCCGACCCGCTGCAGGTCTACGCGGGGGCCGACGAGCAGACCCGGGCCGTGATCGAGAAGGAGCTCGACCGGATCGACCTGCTGGACCGGCGCGACGCCGAGCTGAACGCGCGCGGACTGAACTACGGCGTGGTGGTCACGCTGGCCTTCCTCGCCGCCTGCGTCTACCTGATCGCCAGCGGCCACGGGGTCGAGGGCACCGTCCTGGGCGTCATCTTCATCGCGGCCCTGGTCGCCATCCTCGCCGTCGGCCGCCGCCGCTGAGGATGGTCGTGGGGTTCCGGGCACCGCGGCGCACCCTGCTCGTGATCGGGCTGGTGGGCGCGGTCCTCACGGGCTGCACGGCGGAACCGGCACCCCCGCTGGTGTCGCCGTCCCCGCAGGTCTCCGCCAGCGTCACGCCCGCGCTCTCGTCCCCACCGACGCCCACCCTCACGCCGACGTCTCCGCCGACCCCCGCCCGCAGCCCGAGCCCGACCCCCGCGACGACTCCCAGCTCGCCCCCCGCGCCCCCGCCCAAGCCCGTCATCCTGATCGACCCCGGCCACAGCGGCCGCTCGATCACCAGCACCGACCGGGCCACGGGCCTCCGGGACATCGACTACCCGAACTATCCCGAGATCGACGAGGTCTTCGCCATCAGCAGGTGCGCTGCGCAGGCGCTGCGCCGCGACGGCTACCGGGTCGTGCTCACCAAGAAGCAAGCCCGCGACTCGGTCGGCCTGGCGGCCCGGGCGCGGATGGCGGCCGCCGAGAACGCCGTGCTCGCGATCAGCGTGCACGACGACCACAGCCAGACCGCGGACTTCGAGGCCACCTACTCCCAGCGCGGGGTGAAGCACGCCGGGCGCTACCACGCGATGTACCGGGGGAGTGGCGCGAACCGTACGGTCTTCGACCGGGCCGGCGTCGCTAGGCGGAGTGAACGGGCCGCCGCGGCGATCGCGAAGGCCAGGAGCCAGGCCCAGGGCCGTCCCGTGAGCGTCCGCGAGAACATCTACACCGGCCGGGCGCCGCTGGAACCGGGCAACCTCGCCCTCGTGCAGCTGCTGTCGAGCGTGCCCTGGGTCTACAACGAGATGGGCGCGCTGACCGGCGGCGTCACCAGCCGGACCATGACGATGGCGGACCAGCGCGGCTACGCCAAGGGTCTCGTGCTGGGCGTCGAAGCCGCCGTCCCGCGCTCGACCGGCCGGGTGGCTCAGCCCAGCCGGGGAATCGGCCTGGTGGCCGGCTGCCTGGAGGGCACCCGGTAGCGGCGTCGACCTGCCGAGCGCGGCCGAGCGGCTGCTGCCGGGGCGCCGGAGGGTCGTGGACCCGTCCATCCACCGGCAGGGATGACTCGGGCGATGGGGTGAGTGACGGGACTTGAACCCGCGGCCACCTGGACCACAACCAGGTGCTCTACCAACTGAGCTACACCCACCATCGCTCCTGCGGCGGGCGCAGGGGCAGCGTCGAGTGTAACGGTCCGGCCCGGCCGAGCCGAAATCAGTTGCCGGTCGGGGCCGCCGGGGCCGCACCTGCGCCGGTGAGGGCGCCGGCGTGACGGCCGGCGATCTCCTTGGCCGTGGCCGAGTCGGGCCCGGGCAGCGGCACGAAGACCGCGTCCCGGTAGTAGCGGAGCTCCTCGATCGACTCCCGGACGTCCGCGAGCGCGCGGTGGTTGCCCGACTTCGCCGGGGCGGAGTAGTAGGCCCGGGGGAACCAGCGGCGGGCCAGCTCCTTGACGCTCGACACGTCGACGTTGCGGTAGTGCACGTGGCTCTCGAGGGCCGGCATGTCCCGGGCGAGGAAGGCCCGGTCGGTGCCGATGGTGTTGCCGGCCAGGGGTGCCTTGCGCGGTTCGGGCACGAACGCCCGGAGGTAGTCGAGGATCTGCTCTTCGGCCTCGGCCATGGCCAGGCCCGACTCGAGCTCGGCGAGCAGGCCGGAGGAGGAGTGCATCTGGCGCACGAAGTCGCCCATCTGCTCCAGCGCCGCGTCGGTGGGTTTGATGACCAGGTCGATCCCGTCGCCGAGGACGTTGAGCTGACCGTCGGTGACCAGGGCGGCCACCTCGATCAGCGCGTCGTTGACCAGGTCGAGCCCGGTCATCTCGCAGTCGGCCCACACCATCACGTCGCGCACGCCCCTCACCTTACGGTCCGGGTCCGTCCGCGCGGGCCGGCGGCGTACACCGGAACCCAGCGGACCAGCCAGCCCGAGCCGGCCCAGCTCAGCAGGCCGATCGCGACGGCGGCGACGGCGAGCGGGGCGAACAGGCTGACGCCGCTGACCAGCAGCGGCCCGGACGCGTTGCCCAGGTCGGCGGCGAGCCGCCAGCCGCCGAGGAACTGGGTCCGGCCGACCGACGGCGACGCGTCCGCGCCGAGGGTCATCACGATGCCGGCGCTGATGCCGTTGCCCAGTCCCATCAGGCAGGCGACGAGGCCGATGCCGACCGCGCCGGAGGTGAGCGGCAGCAGCAGGAACCCGAGCCCCAGGACGATCATCGAGGGGACGGCGACGTAGACCCGGCCGAACCGGTCCATGATCGCGCCACCGGGGTAGAAGAGCAGCATGTCGACCCCGGCGGAGACGCCGTAGATGATGCTGGTCGTCGCCGCGTCCAGGCCCTGGGCCTCGGCCCAGAGCGGGATGATCGACTGCCGCGTCGCCCGGGCGGCGGAGATCACGAGGACGCCGAGTCCGAGGGTGAGCAGCACCCGGCGGTGCTCGGCCAGCACGCTGCGGACCGTCCTGGGGCTCTGGCCGGCTGAGACGGTGTCAGCCCGGGCCTGACGGGTGACGTCGGGCAGGAAGGCGGTCAGCGCCGCGGCGGAGAGGCTCATCAGTGCGGCAAAGCCGTACGCGGCCCCGATCGTCCAGGTGGTGACGATGGCCGCGCCCGCGAACGGGCCGAGAAAGAGCCCGATCCGGAAGGTGCCGCCCAGCGTGGACAGCGCGCGCGCACGCATCCGGATCGGCACCACCTCGGTCAGGTAGGCCTGCCGGGCCAGGCTGAACACGGCGCCGGCCAGTCCGGTGACCAGCACCGCGGCCGCGAGCAGGAGCAGGCTGTGGGCGAGGAAGGCACCGAGCAGGGCCACCGCGTCCAGCAGGCAGGCGGCGACCAGTGCCCGCTGCTCGCCGATCCGCGCCGCCAGCGCGCCGGCCGGGAGGTCCCCGATCAGCTGGCCGATCCCGGTGAGGGCGACGACCAGTGCCGCCACCGTGACGCTGGCCCCGAGGCTGCGGGCCGACAGAGCGACCAGGGGCACGATGGCGCCCTGGCCGATCGAGACGAGGACGGTGGGGCCGTACGCCGGGACGGCGATGGAGCGCCAGCTCACCTGCTGACCCTGCAGTCGACCGCCGTCGGTTGGTCGGTCGGGTCCGATCATGGGCCCGAATCTACGGGCCCCCGCGACGGGCTCGGCGGCTAGGATGCCGGACGGCGGACCGCGCGTCCCAAGCCCCCGTAGCTCAGAGGATAGAGCAGCAGCCTTCTAATCTGTCGGTCGTAGGTTCGATTCCTACCGGGGGCGCAGGTGATCTCAAACTCGAGCGGCGACCGACCAGCTTCTCATCTGTCGGTCGTAGGTTCGATTCCTACCGGGGGCGCAGGCGACCGACCAGCTTCTCATCTGTCGGTCGTAGGTTCGATTCCTACCGGGGGTGCGCTCACCGGAACGGCGTTGCGCCTCTTCTCGACCGTTGCGCCGTCCGTAGAGGGCGCAACGATGGCGAAGCGGCGCAACGTCGTCGAAAGGCCGTCGGGCTGGGTCCGACGAGCGCCTCGTGCGCCCAGAGGATCCGGGGCCGATAGCCTGCCACCCATGGCGACCGTAACGCTCCCGGGCGGGCCCACCCTGAGCTACCGGGAGTGGGGCCGGCCCGACGGCGCCGTGGTCCTGCTGCTGCACGGACTCGGCAGCTCGAGCGCCGGCTGGCGCCACCTCGGCCCCGTGCTCGGTCGGCACTTCCGCTGCATCGCGCCGGACGCCCGCGGGCACGGTGAGAGCAGCTGGATGGCCGACTACTCCTTCGAGGCGATGCGGGACGACGTGGTGGGCCTGATGGGCCAGCTCGGCATCCTGGCCGCCATCCCGTACGGGCACTCGATGGGTGCCCTCACCGCCTACCTGCTTGCCGCGACCCAGCCCGACCTGGTCCGTCGGCTGGTGCTGGAGGAGATGCCGCCACCGGACGCCGCCGAGCCGCACCGCCCGATCCCTCGCCAGCCGGACCCGACCGCCGACCACGACTGGCGGGCCGTGATCGCGGTCCACCGCTGGCGCAACGTCGACCACCCGGGCTGGTGGGACCACGCCGATCGGATCACCGTGGACACCCTCGTGCTGGGCGGCGAGCAGAGCTACCTGCCACAGTCCCGACTGCGCGACCTGGCCGGTCGGCTCCCGCACGGCACGTTCGCGTCGCTCGACCTGCCGCACGGGATGCACGAGGACCGGCCCGGCGAGGTGCTGACCGTCGTCGAGCCGTTCCTGACCCGCTTCGCCAAGTAGCCCCGAACCGCTCGGGGCGTCAGAGGCCGCAGGTACCCTGGGCCGCATGTCCGTGGCCGCCTCCGCCGTACCCAAGCAGCAGCGGCGCGCCCTCAGCCGCAACGGGCTGCCGGCCGAGCCGGACCCGAACGAGCCGCTGCCCAAGCGCCTGCTCAGGACGCGCCTGTTCTGGGTCACCGTGGTGGTGCTCCTCGGCTACGTCGCCTGTCTGGCACTGCTCTACCGCCAGGTCGTGCCCGACCAGGAGGTGCCGGGCGGCATCGTCCCGGGCCTGGGGACCGAGGCGGTCCCGATCGCGGCCAAGTACGCCGCCATCACGGCCGTCCCGCTATCCCTGCTCTTCCTGTGGGCGGACCGCTTCCGGCCGCAGCGGTTCTGGGTCTGGCTGATGACGTTCGGCTGGGGCGCCTGCGTCGCCACCTTCGTCGCCGCCCAGATCAACACCTGGGCCGCGTCCCACCTCAGCGTCATCGGGGACGGTGACCCGGCCACCAGCGCCCGCGCCGCCATCTACGTCGCCCCGTTCGTGGAGGAGGCGGCCAAGGCCACGATCCTGTTCTGGCTGGCCATCCTGATGCGCTACCAGTGGGTCAGCCGGCTCAGCGGGATCGTGCTGGCGGGGCTGTCGGGGGCGGCATTCGCCTTCGTCGAGAACATTCTCTACTACGGCCGCGCCTACCGGTACGCCGCGCGGACCTTCGGCCAGGTGGCTCCGCTGGAGGCGCTGCAGCAGACGTTCCAGCTGCGCGGGCTGCTCACCTTCTTCGGCCACCCGCTCTTCACCTCGATGACCGGCATCGGGCTCGCTGTGGCGATGAGGTCGCGGAGCAAGATCGTCCGCGTCGTCGCGCCGCTGGCCGGCTACTGCGCCGCCGCCTTCCTGCACATGGCCTTCAACACCACGGCCTCGCTGGTGTCGGGCCGCCAGCTGCTCTACATCTACCTCGGGGTGGCGCTGCCGGTGGTGATCGGCCTGGTGCTGTTCATCGTCCGCCAGCTCTTCCGCGAGGGTCGGCTGATCCGCGAGCGGTTGACCGACTACGTCCGCGTCGGCTGGCTGCCCGCCGACGACCCGGTCGCGCTGTCGCGGTTGCGCACCCGGACCAGGGCCGTCTGGCACGCCCTCTTCCTCGGCCCGGCGGTGCTGCTGGCCACCGTACGGATGCAGCGGGCCGTGACCGAGCTGGCCTACCTGCGCGACGCCATGGTGCGCGGCCTGGTCGACCAGACCGGCCTGTCGCGGGAAAAGCTGCTCCTGGCCCGGATCCGGACGCTCCGCGGGGCGGCGATCACCCAGCCCACCGGTCGAGCCGCCTACCCGCAGCTGCGCCGTCGCCCGGTGGGCGCGCAGGCCTACTCGCCGGCCAGCTATCCCGGCCCCGCTGGCCTGGGCGGCAACTACCCCGCTCCGCGCGCGGCGGCCCCGTACGTCCCTCCCACGGGAGTCCCGCCGACCGCGGTGAACCCGCTGGGGCAGACTGCTACCCAGTACTCGGAGGTCGACCCGACCTGGAAGCCGCCCGGAGAATGAGAACAGCGGCGTAGCCGCGAAGGAGCGCCGATGCCCGGCAGTGAACGCACCCCGCTCGAGCTGGCTCTCGTCGAGCTGCGGTCCGCGGTCACGCCGGTCACCTTCCCGCTGCCCCTGCCCGAGGCGGCCGACTCGGCGCGTACGGTCACCGACATCACCCGCCAGCTCGACGACTACGTGCTGCCCCGGCTGGCCGGAATCGACGCGCCGCTGCTCGCCGTCGTCGGCGGCTCCACCGGCGCGGGGAAGTCCACGCTGGTCAACTCCCTCGTCGGTCGCCGGGTCACCGCGCCGGGCGTGATCCGCCCCACCACCCGGGCGCCCGTCCTGGTCCACCACAGCAGCGACGCGCACTGGTTCGCCGACGACCGCATCCTGCCGGGACTCGCGCGTTCGACCGGTGCCCGCAACGACACGCAGTCGCTGCAGCTGGTCACCGACGACAGCATCCCGCCCGGTCTGGCGCTGCTGGACGCTCCCGACATCGACTCGGTGGTGAGCGAGAACCGGACCCTGGCGGCCCAGCTGCTCGCGGCGGCCGACCTGTGGCTTTTCGTCACCTCGGCCGCCCGCTACGCCGACCAGGTGCCGTGGGACTTCCTGCACTCGGCCGCTCAGCGCAGCGCGGCCGTCGCGGTGGTCCTGGACCGGGTGCCGCCGCGGGCGATGGCCGACGTGCCGCCCCACCTGGGTCAGATGATGAGCGAGCGGGGCCTGGCCGGATCGCCGCTGTTCGCCGTCCCCGAGACCGCCGTGGACGCTGACGGGCTGCTGCCCGTGTCGGCCGTACAGCCGATCCGCGGCTGGCTGGCCGCGCTGGCCGCCGACAAGACCAGCCGGACCGCGGTCGTCCACCGCACCCTCGACGGCGCGATCGCCGCCCTCACCACCCGGACGCCGCGGGTGGCCGCCGCGCTGGGGGACCAGCTGGAGGCGGTCGAGCGGCTGCGGGCCGAGGCCGACCACAGCTACGCCGAGGCCGTCCGTACGGTGCAGGTCCAGACCGCCGACGGCACCCTGCTGCGCGGGGAGGTGTTGACCCGCTGGCACGAGTTCGTGGGCACCGGTGAGTTCTTCCGGGCGCTGGAGCAGAAGGTCAGCTGGCTGCGCGACCGGGTCACCGCCGCGATCAAGGGCCAGCCGCCCGAGGCCGACAACCTGAAGGTCGCCGTCGAGTCCGGCCTCGAGTCCCTGGTCGAGGCCGAGGGTGACGCCGCCGCCGAACGAGTCGAGGCGTCCTGGCAGGCGAACGCGGCCGGCCGGGCCGTGCTGGAGCGGACCCGGGAGGACCTGTCCCGCTCGTCGGTGGATTTCGACCGGGCCGTCGACCGGGCGATCCGGGACTGGCAGGGCGCCGTCCTGGACCTGGTGGCCGACGAGGGGATGACCAAGCGGTCCCGCGCCCGCTTCCTGGCCTTCGGCGTCAACGGCCTCGGGGTCGCGCTGATGATCGTCGCGTTCGCCCACACCGGCGGGCTGGTCGGCGCCGAGGTGGGCGTGGCCGGCGGGACGGCTGTGCTGGCCCAGCGGGTGCTGGAGGCCGTCTTCGGCGATCAGGCCGTCCGCCGGCTGGCCGACATCGCCAAGGCCGAGCTCGACCTCCGGGTCGAGGCCCTGATGTCGGCCGAGCTGCTGCGCTACCACGCCGTCCTGGACGCGCTGGCGCTCGACCCGGCCGCGGCCGACCGGCTACAGAGCGCCACGGCAGCCCTGGTGGCGGCGCGGGCAGGCGGCCTGCCCGCCGCCGCGCCCGAGTCCGAGCCGGCCCTGGCGGCGGCCCCGGCACGGCCGGCCCTCGAGGCGCCGCGGGTCTCTCAGCTCCCGTTCGGGACCCAGGACGGGGGCGAGGTCTGGGAGGCCGAGCTGGTGGAGCCGCCCGCCCCGCGGCAGGAGCTGCGCTGATGGCGGGCAAGGGCCTGGCCCTGCTACGCCGACGCGACGAGACGGAGCAGCTCAGCGTCCGCGTCCGCGCGCTTGGCGAGGCGGCGGAGCTGTGCGAGGGTCGGGCGGCCGAGGAGGCGGTGGCCGAGGCGAAGCGGGTCGTCGCGCAGACCGACCGTCGGCTGGCCGTGTCGGGAGCCGCGACCGTGGTGGCCCTGGCCGGCGCCACCGGCTCGGGGAAGTCGAGCACGTTCAACGCCCTGACCGGCACCGACCTGGCGACGGTGGGCGTCCGACGGCCGACCACCTCGAGCCCGCTGGCGGCCAGCTTCGGTGACGATGCCGGTGAGGAGCTGCTGGACTGGTTGGCCGTCCCCCGCCGGCACGGGCTGGCCGTGGATGGGGTTGCGGCCGCCGGGCTGAGTGGCCTGGTGCTGCTCGACCTGCCCGACCACGACTCGACCCAGATCGCCCACCGGCTGGAGGTCGACCGGCTGGTGCAGCTGGTCGACATGCTGGTCTGGCTGGTGGACCCCCAGAAGTACGCCGACGCGGCCCTGCACGATCGCTACCTCAAGCCGCTGGCCTCGCACGCGGCGGTGATGATGGTCGTCCTGAACCAGGTCGACACCCTGACCCCGGAGCAGCGGGACCAGTGCCTGCGCGACCTGCGGCGGCTGTTGGCCGCCGAGGGCCTGGGCGCCGTGGAGGTGCTGGGCGTCTCCGCCCGGACGGGAGCGGGACTGCCCGAGCTGCGCAGCCGGCTGGCCCGGCGGGTCGCGGACAAGAAGGCGGCGGCCACCCGGCTGGCCGCCGACGTCTCCGCCGCGGCCGACCGGCTCTCGACCGCGTCCGGGACGGGAGGCGTGGCCGGGCTGCCGCAGTCGGCGGTGGAGGCGCTGAACTCCTCGTTCGCCCAGGCGGCGGCCGTCCCCGTGGTGGTCGAGGCCGTCGACAAGGCGTGGCGGCTGCGCGGCGGCCTGGCCACGGGCTGGCCGGTGCTGGCCTGGCTGGCCCGCTTCAAGCCCGACCCGCTGCGGCGACTGCACCTGGACCGGCTGGGCGTCGGCGGCCGGCGGCGCGAGATCGACCCGTCAACGCTCGGCCGCACCTCCCTGCCGGCCACCACCGGCGTCCAACGGGCCCGGGTCGACAGCGCGCTGCGCAGCCTCGCCGACGCCGCGACCAGCGGTATGAGCCGCGGCTGGGCCGACGCGACGAGGCGGGCCGTCCGCTCGGGGGAGTCCTCGCTACCCGACGCGTTGGACCGTGCCGTCGCCGGCACGGACCTCGACCTGGCCGGGCACCGTCGCTGGTGGAGGTGGGTGCAGGTGGTGCAGTGGGTGCTGGTCGCCGCCGTGGTGGCCGGACTGCTCTGGCTGGGCTCGGCGTTCGTGCTGGCCTACCTGCGGCTGCCGCCGCTGCCCGACGTGCTCTGGTGGCGGCTGCCCGCGCCGACGGTGCTGACGCTGGGCGGGGTGGTGGCCGGCCTGCTCGTGGCCGCCCTGTCCCGGATCGGGGTGGCGGTGGGTGCCCGGCGGCGGGCCCGGCAGGCCCGGTCGGCGCTCCGCCGCTCCATCGCCGCCGTCACCGAACGCCTGGTGCTGGAGCCGTTGACCGTCGAGCGCCAGCGCTACGAGGACGCGCTGACGGCCCTGCGGCAGGCCCGGGGCTAGGCGACGAGCTACGGGGGGTGCGATGGGGGCGGCGGAGGATGTCGTCAGCGCGGCCGACGCGATCGGGCCCCTGGGGACGATCCGGGACGACGACCCGGTGTGGGCGTACAACGACGGCCCGACCGGGTGGACCGCCGCGCGCACGGTCGAGCACATCGTGGACGCCCTGCTCTTCTACGCCGGTCAGGTGGCCCGTCGAGCCCACGGCCGGCTGCCCGTGTTGCGGGACGGCCGCCGGGCGCCGCCGTCGGCACAGCTCGACAACGCCCGGACCGCCGCCCACGTGCTGGCGGGGCAGCTCCGCGATCTCGGGAGCGACGTCGCCTGGCACCCCAGCGGCCTCGCCGATGCGGCCGGCTGGTCGGGCATGGCGGTGACCGAGCTGCTGGTGCACGGGAGCGACGCCGCGCACCTCGTCGGTGTCGAGCTCGACCTGCCGTCCGACGTCTCCCTCCGTGCCCTCAACCGCGTGTTCCCGTGGGTGGACACCACTCTGGGCGACCCCGGACGGCTCCTGCTCGCCGTCACCGGACGCACCCGGGTGGAGGGATTGCCCCACGACCCGGAGTGGTGGTGGCAGTCGGCTCCGCTGACGGAGTGGAACGGGCAGCCGCGACGTCGCGACCGCCCTCCGTTCTGGTCCTAGCCGACCACCTCGCTGATCCTCAGGCGTTCGCGGGCGCGACCAGCCGTCGTGCGGCCTCGACGGCGGCTCGGCGGTGGTCCTCGGTGCCGGTGGTCAGCTGCTCGGGCGGGATCGGGGTCTGCACCCAGGCGTGCGCGACCGAGAACAGCAGCTCCAACAGGTCCTCCGGGACCCAGGCGATATCGACGGCGCCGATCCGCTGCGCCTCCCGGAGGGCCTCGATCTTGGCGTCGGGCGCGGCCTGACCCTCCGGCAGGCGGTAGGTCATCCCCTCCAGCCGCGCCCAGGTGAGCATCCGCAGGTGCTCGGGGTGGGCCAGCGCATGGTCGAAGGCCGCGGCGACGAAGGCCGGCACGTCGGCCGGGTCGAGATCGACCGACTCGTGGAAGTCGGCGGCCCCGAGGTCGAGCACCGCCTGGAACAGGGTGGTCTTGTCACAGAAGTAGGCGTACATCCGCTCCTTGCTCGCCCTGGCCTCGTGCGCGATCCGGTCGATCCTGGCGCCGGCGAGGCCGCGTTCGGCGAACTCCGCGCGCGCCGCCAGCAGCACCCGGCTGCGGACGTCGACGGCGGTGGCGGCGGACATGAGGCCACCGTACACCGGTCGAACTAGTTCGTTTGACTTCGACCGAACCAACTCGTACGGTTACTCACGCAAACCGATCGAGGAGAACCATGTCTGTCGCCACCCGTCCCATCGCCCCGGCCCCCGCCGGCCTCGACCGAGGCAGGGGTGGATCGCGGTGGCTGGTGCTTGCCGTGGTGGCGCTGGCGCAGCTGACGGTCGTGCTGGACGCGACCATCGTCAACATCGCCCTGCCCGCCGCCCAGGCCGACCTCGGGATGACCGACGGCCAGCGCGGCTCGGTCGTGACCGTGTACGCCCTCGCCTTCGGCGCCCTGCTGCTGCTGGGCGGCCGGATCGCCGACTACGCCGGCCGCAAGCGCTCGTTCATCATCGGCATGGCCGGCTTCGCGCTCGCCTCGGCCGTCGGCGGGGTCGCCACCTCGGGCACCCTGCTGCTGCTGGCGCGCGGCTTCCAGGGCGCGTTCGCCGCGCTGCTGGCCCCCGCTGCGCTCGCCGTCCTCTCCATGACGTTCCCGAGCGGTCGCGACCGGGTCCGCGCCTTCGCGGTCTACGGCACCATCGGCGGCGGCGGGGCCGCGGTCGGCCTGGTCCTCGGCGGGGTGCTGACGGAGTACCTGAGCTGGCACTGGTGCCTGCTGGTCAACGTGCCGATCGCGGCCGTGGCCATCGTGGCCGCCATCGTGCTGCTGCGGGAGAGCAGGGCGGACGGCGACACCCGCTACGACGTCCCGGGCGCGGTGCTGGTCACCGGCGGGCTGGCGTCCCTGGTCTACGGCTTCTCCCGTGCGGAGTCCGGCTGGGCCAGCTGGGACACCATCACCTTCCTCGCTCTGGGCGTGGTGCTGCTGGCGGCCTTCGTCCGGGTCGAGGCGCGCTCGGCCCACCCGTTGCTGCCGTTGCGCGTGCTGGCCGACCGGGTCCGTGGTGGCGCCTACCTGGTCTCGGTGCTGGTCGGCGCCGCGCTGCTCGGGGCCCTGCTCTACCTCACCTTCCACTTCCAGATCGTGCTCGGGATGACCCCGCTCCAGGCCGGGCTCGCGTCGCTGCCGATGACGGCAGCGATCGTGGTCACCGCGCCGGTCGTCTCCCGGCTGCTGGGCACCGTGGGGCCGCGGGTCCTGATGACCGTCGGCCCGCTGGTGGCCGCAGCGGGCCTGCTCTGGCTGAGCCGGATCAGCGTCGGCGGCTCCTACGCCACCGAGGTGCTGCCGGGTCAGCTGCTGCTGGGCGTCGGTCTGGCCCTGGTCTTCGTCCCGCTCCAGAACGTCGCCCTGGCCGGCATCGAGCCCCGCGACTCCGGCGTGGCCAGTGCAGCCGTCACCGCCACCCAGCAGATCGGCGGCTCCGTCGGAACCGCCGTCTTCACCGCCATCTACGCCGCGGTCCTCGCATCCGCGACCGCTGACGGATCCGTCGGCCCGGTGGCCCTGGTCGAGGGCTACTCCTGGGTCTTCCTCGCCGGGGCCATCGGGCTGGCCGCGGCCGCCCCGATCGCCTGGACCATGATCGGGGTCGACCGCCGGTCGTTCACCGTCAGCGACGAACCGGTGGCGATGCACTGAGCGCGGGTAAGGGGACTGACGCTCCTGCCTGTTGTCAGAGCCGTCCCCTAGCGTGACGAGCATGACGAACGAGACGAACCGGGTGCCGCTGCCCGGTAGCCACCGCAAGGCTCCGGCGGACGCCCGACGGCTCGAGGCCCTGCCGGCCGACGAGCGGCTGGAGGTGACGGTCGTGCTGCGACCGCGCCGCGGGACGGCCGAGCCCGCCGCGCAGCAGCGGTTCACCTCCGCGGAGGTCCGCGGCCGCTCCTACCTCAGCCGGGACGAGTTGGCCGCCGCCACCGGGGCGGACGAGTCCGACCTGCAGGCGGTCGCCGCGTTCGCGGCCCGGCAGGGCCTGACGGTGGTCGGGTCCGACGGTCCCCGCCGGACCGTACGGCTGGCCGGCTCGGCGACCGAGCTGCAGCAGGCGTTCGGCGTCGAGCTGCACCGCTACGAGGGAGTGGCCGGCACCTTCCGCGGACGGGTCGGAGCGGTCCACCTGCCCGCCGAGCTGGTCGAGCGGGTGCAGGCCGTCCTCGGGCTGGACGACCGGCCTCAGGCCGCCACCCGGCACCGGGTACGGCCCGCCGCCCAGGCGGCGGGGACGTCGGTCACCGCGCGGCAGCTGGCCTCGCTCTACGACTTCCCGACCGACGTCGACGGCAGCGGTCAGTGCGTGGGCATCATCGAGCTCGGCGGCGGCTACGCCGACAGCGACCTGCAGACCTACTTCTCCGGCCTCGGTCTCCCCGTACCGACGGTGGTCGCCGTCGGGGTGGACGGGAGCGCGAACACCCCGACGGGTGACGCGAACGGCGCCGACGGTGAGGTGCTGCTCGACATCGAGGTCGCCGGTGCGGTCGCGCCCGGCGCGACCATCGCGGTCTACTTCGCGCCCAACACCGACGCGGGCTTCCTGGACGCGATCACCACCGCGCTGCACGACAGCACCCACCAGCCGTCGGTGCTCTCGATCAGCTGGGGTGCCGCGGAGTCGGAGTGGACGGCCCAGGCGGCCACGGCCATGGACGACGCGTTCGCCGACGCGGCCCGGCTGGGCGTGACCGTCTGCGCCGCCTCCGGCGACAACGGGGCGGCCGACCGGGTCACCGACGGCTTGGCCCACGCCGACTTCCCGGCCTCCAGCCCGCACGTCCTCGCCTGCGGCGGCACCCGGATCGAGGTCTCGGGCGACCAGATCGTGAGCGAGCAGGTCTGGAACGACGGTCAGGGCGGCGCGTCCGGGGGTGGCGTGAGCGACCTCTTCCCGGTGCCGGACTACCAGGCCACGGCCGGGGTTCCGGTCTCGGTCAACCCGGGCGGACGTCAGGGCCGGGGCGTCCCCGACGTCTCTGGCGACGCCGACCCGGCCAGCGGCTACGAGGTGGTGGTGGACGGGCGGTCCGTCGTGATCGGCGGCACCAGCGCGGTCGCCCCGCTGTGGGCCGGTCTCGTCGCCCTCGTCAACTCCGCGCTGGGCAGCCCGGTGGGCCAGCTGAACGCCGCGCTGTACGCGCTCGCCTCCGCCTCGCCGTCGGCCGGGCCCGTCGTCGACATCACCAGCGGCAGCAACACCGTCAGTGGGGCGCCCGGCTATCCCGCGGCGGCGGGCTGGGACGCCTGCACCGGCCTCGGCCGCCCCGACGGAGCCGCGCTGCTGGCCGCGCTGCGCGCCTGAGCGAGGGGAGCCGGTGCCCGACGCTGGCATACTGGGCGGCTGCGGGGCCACCGCTCTCGGTCCGGACCGCTCGCACGCCGCTCCACCCCACCAAGCCAAAGGTTCGCCTGCTCATGCCTGAGTTCATCTACTCGATGCACAACGTCCGCAAGGCCCTCGGTGACAAGGTCGTCCTCGACAACATCACCCTGTCCTTCTACCCGGGCGCCAAGATCGGCGTCGTCGGACCGAACGGCACCGGCAAGTCGACGCTGCTCAAGCTGATGGCTGGGCTGGAGAAGCCCAACAACGGCGACACGATGCTGGCCAAGGACGCGTCGGTCGGCATTCTCTTGCAGGAGCCGCCGCTGACCGAGGGCAAGACGGTCCTCGAGAACGTGGAGGAGGCCGTCGCCGACATCAAGACCCTGCAGCGCCGGATGGACGAGCTCGGGGCCGCCATGGGCGAGCCGGACGCCGACTTCGACGCCCTGATGGCCGAGATGGGCGACGTGCAGACCGAGCTGGACAACCGCAACGCGTGGGACATCGACTCCCAGCTCGAGCAGGCGATGGACGCGCTGCGCTGCCCGCCGCCGGACGCCATGGTCGACGTGCTGTCCGGTGGTGAGCGCCGCCGGGTCGCGCTCTGCAAGCTGCTGCTGCAGCAGCCCGACCTGCTGCTGCTCGACGAGCCCACCAACCACCTGGACGCCGAGTCGGTGCACTGGCTGGAGGGCCACCTCAAGTCGTACGCGGGCGCCGTCCTGGCCGTCACCCACGACCGGTACTTCCTGGACAACGTGGCCGAGTGGATCCTCGAGATCGACCGCGGCAAGACCCACCCGTACGAGGGCAACTACTCCACCTACCTCGACAGCAAGCGCGCCCGGCTGCAGGTCGAGGGCAAGCGGGACGCCAAGCGGGCCAAGATCCTCGAGCGCGAGCTCGACTGGGCCCGGGCGAACCCGAAGGCCCGCCAGGCCAAGAACAAGGCCCGCCTCACCCGCTACGAGGAGATGGCCGCCGAGGCGGACCGCAACCGCAAGCTCGACTTCGAGGAGATCAACATCCCGCCGGGCCCGCGCCTGGGCAGCAACGTCCTCGACGGGACCGGGGTGGTCAAGGGGTTCGGCGACCGGTTGCTCTTCGACGGACTGAGCTTCGACCTGCCGCGTGCCGGCATCGTCGGGGTCATCGGGCCGAACGGCGTCGGCAAGTCGACCCTGTTCCGGATGATCATCGGTGAGGAGCAGCCCGACGCGGGCGCGCTCCGGCTCGGCGACACGGTCAAGATCAGCTACGTCGACCAGGGTCGTTCGGGCCTCGACCCCCGCAAGAACGTCTGGGAGCTCGTCTCCGACGGGCTCGACCACATCAAGGTCGCGAACTTCGAGATGCCGTCGCGGGCGTACGTGGCGTCGTTCGGGTTCAAGGGCCCGGACCAGCAGAAGCCGGCGGGTGTGCTGTCCGGTGGGGAGCGCAACCGCCTGAACCTCGCCCTCACGCTCAAGATGGGCGGCAACCTGCTGCTCCTCGACGAGCCCACCAACGACCTCGACGTCGAGACCTTGCAGTCGTTGGAGGACGCGCTCCTGGAGTTCCCGGGCTGCGCCGTCGTGATCTCCCACGACCGGTGGTTCCTGGACCGGGTCGCGACGCACATCCTCGCGTGGGAGGGCGATGACGAGGAGCAGGCCAAGTGGTTCTGGTACGAGGGCAACTTCGCCGACTACGAGGCCAACAAGGTCAGCCGCCTGGGTGCCGAGGCCGCCCGCCCGCACCGGGCGACCCACCGCCGCCTGACCCGGGCTTAGTCGGGACCACCGGCGCCAGGGACCGGCCGAGCCGCGGGCGTAGCGTCTCGTCCATGCCGCTGCGACGCGCCATGCCGGTCCTGCGCCGTGAGGACCCAGAGCAGACCCGGGCGTTCTTCGTCGACTTCCTCGGCTTCGAGCCGGCCGTCGACGAGCCCGGGTTCATGATGCTGGTCTCGCCGGACGTCCCGACGACCCAGCTGATCGTCGGCGACCCGTCCGTCTCCGCCGACGCCGCCGAGAAGCTGCGCGAGGTCGACGTGAGCATCGACGTAGGTGACGTCGATGCCGCGTACGCCGATGCCCAGGCCCGCGGGCTCGACATCGTCTACCCGATCACCACCGAGTCGTGGGGCCCGCGGCGGTTCTTCGTCCGCCTGCCGGGCGGGACCGTGGTGAACGTCGTGGGCCACCCGCCCGCCTGACGAGGAACCACGGCAGAAGGCACGCGACTCAGCGGACCGTGCGGATCTCCACCCGTTGCATGTACGGCGCGTCGGTGCGGTCCAGGGTCGCGGAGAACGCGTCATCGGCCCAGACGAGTACCCGGTGGTCGCCGGGTTCGAGCTGGTAGACCGAGTCGTTCGGGTAGAACGGCTGGATCGCGGGCTGGCCGTCGGCGTCGTAGACCGCCGCGCGGTTGAGGCCGGCGGGGCTCGGCACGACCCGGTAGAGACCGGTCTGCGCCACGTGGAGGGTCCGCAGCGCGTAGCCCGCACTCGTGAACGTCACGTCCACCGGAACATCGGCCCGCAGCTCCCCGCTCACGTCGTCGAGGGTGGGTCGGTGGAGCACCGCCAGGGCCTGCTCGCGCGTGAAGCGGTCCGCGTACGCGACGAGGGCGTCGGCCAGGCTGTCCGGCAGGCTGGTGCGCCACCCTCCCCCGCCCTGGACGGCCGTCAGCCAGAACCCTCCGTCGTGCCCGAGGAGTGCAAAGCTGCTCAGCTCGGGGATGCCGTCGGCGTAGCGGTAGCCCGAGCGGTGGAGGCAGGCCCGGACCTGTCGAACCGTGGCGCAGCCGTCCGCGAAGTCCAGGGTCGAGCCCCCACTCACGTGCAGGGTGTCCACCCGGACGGCGACCCGTGATGCATCGGCGGACACCGCGCTGGTGCGGATGGTCTCGACCGCTCCGGGCCGGCTGGCGGCGCCGAGCGAGACCTGCGAGGCCCAGAGCTGGACGGCGTCGGAGCTGGACGCGTCGAGGGTCCGCGCGAACGCGCCCACATCGCCGTGGTCGAACGCCCCGACCAGCGCCCGGATGGTGGTCTCGACGGCTGCCTGGGGCGTCGGTGACCAGGTCGGCTCCAACGCGCGGACGTCCGGCGTGCTGCTCTGCGCCACGCCCGGGCCCAGCAGCGTTGCGAACAGGCTGAGGTACCAGCGCCCGGAACGTTCGACCGCCACGAACCGCGGCGGGAGGTCGTAGGGGAGCGCGGTAGCCGGGTAGGTCTCGTCCTGCGGCTCGGTGATCCGTCCGTAGGTGAACAGGGCGCGCAGCAAACCGTGCGCGGCGGCGGGCGTGCTGCGAATCCGGAGCGTGAGGTTCGGGAGGCCGACGACGGCGACGTCGCCGGACTGCGACTCCACCCGCGGCGTCGCCTGCGTGAACGTCAGGTCGAGGCCGTCCAACGGCCGGCCCTCGGACCTACCACCGCCGACCGCGTCCGGGAGGTCGAGGTTCGCGAGCCGGTGCGACCAGGCCTCGGTCACCCGTCGCAGCGCCGCCCGCTCGCCCGGCTCGACGAGGCGCACCACGGCGCCGAGGTCCGAAGAGTCCAGGGCCGTCGTGATCTCGTCGGCGAGCACCGTCGGGGACGACGCACCCCCGCGGACCCGGTCGACCAGGGTCAGTCCGCCGAGGACCAGCGCGACCGCCAGGACACCGACCGCGAGGACGAGCAGCAGCCGACGGTCCACCGACCGCGGCGCGACATCGAGGACCTCCGGCTGCGTCGAGACGGTGGTCGGCTCAGGGGACGTCGACCGACTCCTGGCTCAGGGTCGGGCGCTGCTGGGCGTCCGGCGGCGGTGCGGTCGCGGCGCCGTCGTGCGGGTCCGACCGTACGGTGACCCCGGCCGGCTGCGGCACCGTCCGCCTCGTCGGTGCGAAACCGGGCGCGAGCAGCTGCGCCAGGCTGAGCGCCTGCCGGTCGGCCAGCTCGGC
>NZ_CAXTOQ010000008.1:0-46869 GCF_964245895.1 uncultured Amnibacterium sp. | reverse complement strand
ATGCCCTCCTCCGTGGCGAGCCGACGCGCGAGATCGACCGACTGCGCGATGTCGACGTCGACGACCTCGTCGATCACGCCGCGGTCGAGGATCGCCGGCACGAAGTTCGGGCCGATGCCCTGGATCTTGTGCGGGCCGGGCGCGCCGCCGTTCAGGATCGGGGACTCCGCGGGCTCGACCGCGACGATCCTGATCTCCGGCTTCCGCTCCTTGAGGTAGCGGCCGGTGCCGGTGATCGTGCCGCCGGTGCCGACGCCGGAGACGAACACGTCGACGGCGCCGTCGGTGTCCTCCCAGACCTCGGGCCCGGTGGTCGCGTAGTGGATGGCGGGGTTCGCCTCGTTCTCGAACTGCTTGGCGAGCACGGCGCCGGGGCGCTCCGCCGCGACCTGCTCGGCGCGCGAGACGGCGCCCTTCATGCCCTCGGACGGCGGGGTGAGGATCAGCTCGGCGCCGTAGGCGCGCAGCAGCTTGCGGCGCTCGATGGACATCGACTCCGGCATCGTCAGCACGACCTTGTAGCCGCGCGCCGCGCCGACGGCGGCCAGGCCGATGCCGGTGTTGCCGCTCGTGCCCTCCACGATCGTGCCGCCGGGCAGCAGCGCGCCCGACCGCTCGGCCGCGTCGACGATCGCGATCGCGAGCCGGTCCTTCACGGAGGAGGAGGGGTTGTAGAACTCGAGCTTCGCGTAGACCGTGGCGTCGATGCCGGCGGTCAGGCGGTTGAGGCGGACGAGCGGCGTGCGGCCGAACGCCTCGGTGATGGATGAGTAGGTGCGTGCCATGACTGCCTTCGACGGTGAGACGGGACGGGACCGAGGCGAAGCCTAGGACGACCCGCCGGGAGCGTCGCGGGGTGTTACGCCGTTCGACACGCCGCAGCCCTCTGCGGACTTTCATCCTGCGGGATGAGATCCCCCGGCCCGCGCACTCCTGCCGACCCGCGGACGTAGCCTCGGGCGCATGCAACGCCGTCTTCTCCGCTGGGTGCCGGCCGTCGTCGCGCCGGTCGTCGTGGCCGGTGCGATCACCGTGCCGCTCGTCGCCGCCGCCGCGCCGCCGGACCTGGCGGCGAAGACCCCGGCGCAGGTCCTGCAGCTGGTCGCGAAGGCGAAGGACGTCGCCGGGTTCAGCGGCACCGTCCGGCAGACCTCGGACCTCGGGCTGCCGTCGATCCCGTCGACCGGTGCGGGCACCGACAGCGACACCGCGTCCGCCCTCGACCTGCTCACCGGCACCCGCACCGCCCGGGTGGAGGTCGCCGGCGACACGAAGGCGCGCATCGCAATCCTCGACGACTCCGCCGAGCGCGACGTGATCGCGAACGGCCGCAGCGTGTGGGTGTGGAGCTCCGACAAGGGCACCGCCCTGCACGTGACCGCCTCCGGCACCGCAGCGGCGCCGGAGCGCGAAGGCGCCCTGCCCACGCCGTCCGAGGCCGCCGAGCAGCTGCTGGCGAAGGTGGACGGCACGACGCGGGTCTCGGTCGACACGTCGCAGCGCGTCGCCGGGCGGGACGCGTACACGCTCGTGCTCACGCCCCGCACGACCGCGACGACCATCGGTTCCGTCCGGATCGCGGTCGACGCGACCACGGGCCTGCCGCTCGACGTGCAGGTCGTCGCGCGGGGCGCCTCCTCCCCCGCGTTCGAGACCGGCTTCACCGCCATCGACTACACGGTGCCCGCCGCCTCCCGGTTCGAGTTCACGCCGCCGTCCGACGCGAAGGTGACCACGAAGACCGTCGCCCCGGGCCGGCACGCGCAGCGCGGCGAGCCGGACGCCGCCGCGCGCCCGGCCGTCTCCGGCTCCGGCTGGGCGTCGGTCGTGACGCTGGGCGCCGACGCGGTGCCGTCCGACCTCGCCTCGAACCCGACGGTCCGCCGCCTCACGACCGAGGTCGCCGACGGCCGCGTGCTGCACTCCTCGCTCGTCAACGTGCTGCTGACCGACGACGGCCGGGTGCTGGCCGGCGCGGTGCCCGTGTCCGGGCTGCAGTCCGCCGCGGGGTGAGCGCCGCCTCCGCGATCGAGACGGAGGGGCTCGGCAAGCGGTTCCGCGGCCACGACGCCGTCCGCGACGTCGACCTCGCGGTCCCGACGGGCAGCGTCTACGGCTTCCTCGGCCCGAACGGGTCGGGCAAGACGACGACCATCCGCATGCTGCTGGGCCTCGTGAACCCGACCGCGGGTCGGGCGGCGCTGCTCGGCGCGCCGATGCCCGACCGCGCCGCCGCGGTGCTGCCGAGGGTCGGCGCGCTGGTGGAGGGGCCCGGGTTCGCCGGGTACCTGTCCGGCGCGGCGAACCTCGCGCGCCTCGACTCCGCCGATCCGCTCGCCGAGCGGCGCACCCGCCGGCGCCGGGTCGCCGACGCCCTCGAGCGGGTCGGGCTGTCCGCCGCGGCGAGCAAGCCCGTGAAGGCGTACTCGCTCGGCATGAAGCAGCGGCTGGGCATCGCGAACGCGCTGCTGCGCCCGCGCGAGCTGCTCGTGCTGGACGAGCCGACGAACGGCCTCGACCCGCAGGGCACGCGCGAGGTCCGCACGCTCGTCCGCAGCCTCGCCGACGAGGGCACCACGGTGTTCGTGTCGAGCCACCTGCTGGCGGAGATCGAGCAGATGTGCACCCACGCGGCCGTCATGCGCTCCGGCCGCCTCGTCGCGCAGGGCACGCTCGACCAGCTGCGCGGCGCCGCAGGGGACGACCGCGTCCACCTCCGCACCCCCGACGACCAGGCCGCGATCGCCGTACTCGCCCGGCTCGGTCTCGAACCGGGCCGCTCGGGGGCGGAGGTCGTCGCGCCGCTCGGCGGCAGGGCCGTGGAGGAGGTCGTCGCCGCGCTCGTCGCGGCCGGCGTGCGGGTGCGCGGCGTCGAGACCGCCAGGGCGAGCCTCGAGGACCGCTTCGTCGCGCTGACCGGGGAGGGCTTCGATGTCGGGTCGTGATCCGGTGCGCACGCGTCCACGCCTCGGCGCCGCGCTGCTGGCCACCGAGCTGACGGTGCTGTTCCGGCGCAAGCGGACCTGGGCGATGCTGCTGGCGCTCGCGGCGGTCCCGCTGCTGATCGGCGTCGCCATCCGGCTGTCGTCCGACGGCGGGTCGGAGCGCGGCCCCTCCTTCCTGACCCAGATCGCAGGCAACGGGGTGTTCCTCGGCGTGGCCGCGCTGGTGCTCGCGATCCCGCTGTTCCTGCCGCTGACGGTCGGGGTCGTCGCCGGCGACACCATCGCCGGGGAGGCGGCGCAGGGCACGCTGCGGTACCTGCTCGTCGCACCGGCGGGCCGGCCCCGCCTGCTCGCCGTCAAGTTCCTCGGCGCGGCCGCGTTCTGCTTCGCCGCGCCGCTCGTCGTCGCGATCGCCGGCTTCGTCGTCGGATCGGTGCTGTTCCCGATCGGTCCCGTCACGCTGCTGTCCGGCGACCAGGTGCCGCTCGCCGACGGGATGCTCCGGCTGCTCGCGATGGCCCTGTACGTGGGAGTCGCGATGCTCGGGCTGACCGCCGTCGGCCTCTTCGTCTCCACCCTGACCGACGTGCCGGTCGGCGCCATGGCGGCGACCGTCGTGCTGGCGGTGACGAGCCAGGTGCTCGACCAGCTGCCGCAGCTCGCCTGGCTGCACCCGTTCCTGCTGTCGGACTCCTGGCTCGGGCTCGTCGACCTGCTGCGGGAGCCGCCGGGGTGGAGCACCTTCGGCGGGAACGCGCTGCTGCAGGTCGCCTACGTCGTCGTGTTCGGCGCGCTCGCCTACGGGCGCTTCACGACCCGGGACGTGCTGGCGTGACCCGCCGGGAGCCGGGAGGGCTCCGAAGCACCTGCGGCGCACGGCGGCGCTAGGTTGATCGCGGGTCCGCGGGGGGCCGGCGGGGAAGGTCGGACACGGTGAAGATCATCAGCTACAACCTCAGGGAGCACACCGCCAGGGGCGAGCTCGAGGCGATGGCGGACCGGCACGACGTCGACGTGCTCGCGCTGCAGGAGTGCGACCACACCGACATGCCGCAGTCGATCGGCCACCTCGAGCTGATCGAGCAGACGCGCACGAACCGGCTGGGCCTGGCGATGTACGCGCGCGCCGACCGGTTCGACATCAAGGCCAAGCAGGTCTTCGCCCTGCGGAAGTCGATGCACGACCGCGTCCTGAAGCCGGCGAACGAGCGGCTGCTGGCCGCCCACCTCCTCGACCGCGAGACGGGGATGGAGGTGCTGGTCGGCGACTTCCACGCCGCCCCGCTCAGCGCGACGAACGCGCTGCGGCGGAAGCAGATCGCGGCGGCGCACGAGGGCATGCGGGCGATGCGGCCCGGCGCCCCGTCGGTGATGGTCGGCGACTTCAACTACCCGTGGTTCGTCCGGGGGCTGGAGCGGCGGCTCGCCGCGACCGGCTACCAGCTGACCCGGATGCCGTCGCCGACGTACGTGAGCCTGCGCTTCAGCGGCTACTTCGACTTCGCGACCTCCAGCGGCTTCGAGATCAGCGACGTCGAGGTGCTGCCGCAGGGCCGCTCCGACCACCTCCCGATCAGCCTGACGGCGCGCATCGCGGCCTGACCGGGCGCCTGCTGTCGCGGCAGCGAACCTGGGTATCCGCTGCGAGAAGCTTGAGCGCTCGTCCAGCGTGCTGGGCTTACGGTGCGGACCATGTCGACGACAGCATCGGCGGAGCGACGGAGCATCCGCAGCCTGATCCCGGCCCGCATGGACCGCCTCCCGTGGACGCGGTTCCACTGGACCGTGGTCGTCGGCCTCGGCGTCTCCTGGATCCTCGACGGGCTCGAGATCCAGCTGGTCTCCGCGAACGGGTACCAGCAGCAGCTGGGGATGGACTCGTTCGAGGTCGGCCTGACCGGCAGCATTTACCTGGTCGGCCAGGTCGTCGGCGCGCTCGTCTTCGGCCGGCTGTCCGACCGCCTCGGCCGGCGGCGCTTCTTCATCCTCACGCTGGCCCTGTACCTGGTCGCGTCGGCCATCGGCGGCCTCGCGTTCGCGCCCTGGTTCCTCTGGATCTTCCGCTTCCTCGCCGGGATGGGGATCGGGGGCGAGTACACCGCGATCAACTCCGCGATCGACGAGATCATCCCGTCCCGCTTCCGCGGCCGGATCGACATCGCGATCAACGGCACCTACTGGGCCGGTGCGGGGCTCGGCGCCGTGGCGAACGTCTTCCTGCTCGCCGACGGCACCGCGCTGACCGAGTCCGGCTGGGGCTGGCGGATCGGGTTCTTCATCGGGCCGGTGCTCGGGCTGCTGATCATCTTCCTGCGGCGCAACATCCCGGAGAGCCCGCGGTGGCAGATCACCCACGGGCGCGAGCAGGAGGCGGAGGCGAACGTCGACCGGATCGAGCAGGAGGTCGCCGCGGAGTCGGGACGCCCCCTCGAGCGGGTGCCGGACGACGAGGCGATCGACATCCCCGTGCACGACCGGGTGCCGTTCCGCGTCGTCTGGTACACGTTCACGCACCTGTACCCGAAGCGGGCGCTGGTGGCCTTCACGATGCTGATCACGCAGTCGTTCCTCTACAACGCGATCTTCTTCAGCTACGCGCTCGTCCTCGTCAACTTCTACGACGTGCCGAAGGGATCGGTCGCCTTCTACTTCCTGCCCTTCGCGCTCGGCAACCTGCTGGGGCCGCTGGTGCTCGGACGCCTGTTCGACACGATCGGCCGCCGCCAGATGATCTTCGCGACCTACGGGATCGCGGCCCTCGTCCTCGGGGTGACCGCCGCGCTGTTCTCCGCGGACATCCTGAGCGCGACCACCCAGAGCGTGCTCTGGACCGCCGCCTTCTTCTTCGCGTCGGCCGGGGCGTCGTCCGCCTACCTCACGGTGAGCGAGACGTTCCCGCTGCAGGTGCGGGGGCAGGCGATCTCCTACGTCTTCGCGGTCGGCCAGCTCGCCGGCGCCGGGGCGAGCGCGCTGTACGGCGCCCTCGTCGGCGACGGCTCCGACCGCGGCCCGCTGACCTTCGGGTACTTCCTCGGCGCCGCGATCATGCTGGTCGGCGGCGTGATGGCCCTCGCCTTCGGCGTCGCCGCCGAGGGCAAGGCGCTCGAGGACATCAGCGACGTCGACTTCATCGACAAGGTCGAGGCGCACCTGTCGAGGTCCTGACGGCGGCGGACGGGCCGCCGCTACGCCTCCAGCAGCCCCAGCAGGCGGTGGATCGCGGCGGCCGGGCCGATCGTGCCGTGGAGCCCCTCGTGGTGGCCGGTCTCCAGGAAGATCGAGCGGAGCATCCCCTCGACGCCGTCGTCGACGCCGGGGGCGCCCTCGAGCCAGGCGGTCCAGACGCTCTCCGACCACTGGCTCGCGGCCCGCGCGTGCCCGCCGTCCGAGTGCTGCCGCACGCCAGCCTCCGCGACGTCGAGCACGGTGAGCCAGCGCCGCGGCGGCGCGGGCGGGTCGAACGCCGGCCAGGCGGGGGTGGGATGCCCCATGCGGCGGTGCACCGCCCGCACGTCCTCGGCGCTGAAGCCGTGCTCGAGCGCGAGCCACAGGCCCGCCAGGCTGTAGGCGACGCGGATCGGCGGGGCGCCGCCGCCGGCGTGCTGCGCGCCGTAGGTGTCGACCGTCAGCTGATGGAAGCGCAGCATCACGGGGTGCTGGAACTCGAAGCCGAGGATCTCGTCCAGCACGGCCTCGCACGCGGGCGTCGCGTGCAGCCGCGCGGGCTCCTCGTGCGCCGCGTCGGGCAGCACGATGCCGCAGCCGGGACACGTGGTGCGGAGGCGCACCCCGCAAGCGTCGCACGTGCCTTCCTCCGCGGATCCTGATCGGCGCGCAGCACCGGCGAGGAGGTCGCTCAGACTGTCGGCATGCACCGACGCACCGCCCTCGGCGTCGCCCTCGCCGCGGCCGCCGCCCTGCTCACCGGGTGCACGTCCTCGACGCCCTCGGCCCCCGCGCCGGCGCCGACCGCCTCCGGACTCGCGAGCACGCGGCTGGCGGTGCCGGAGGCGCTCGCCGACGGCCCCTTCGCGGAGCCGCGGGAGGTGCAGGCGCCGACGGGCTGGACGGTCTCGCTGTGGGCGCGGGTCGACGGCGCCCGGCTGGCGGCGTGGACGCCCGACGGACGGCTGCTGGTCAGCAGGCCCGAGTCCGGCGACGTGCAGCTGCTGACCCCGCGCGCCGACGCCACGGCGCCGCCGCGCATCACGACGCTCGTCGACGGGCTGACCCGCCCGCACGGCCTGGCGTTCGACGGCGACACCCTCTACGTCGCCGAGAGCGGCCGGGTCGACGCCTACGACTACTCCGGCGGCGCCGTGTCGGGGCGCCGGACCCTGGTCGACGGCCTGCCGGACTCCAGCACGCCCGAGCTGCGCGGCGCCTACGGCCACGAGCTGAAGAGCGTCGCGGTCGGGGACGACCACGCGGTGTACGTCTCCGTCGGCAGCACGGGCAACACCTCGGCGGAGGACCGCTCCGCCTCCCCCGAGCGCGCCGCGATCCTGCGGGTGCAGGACGGCCGGACCACCGTGTTCGCGAGCGGCGTGCGGAACGGCACCGGGCTCGCGGTCGCGCCGGACGGCGGGGTGTGGACCGCGGTCAACAACCGGGACCGGATCGCCTACCCCTACGACCGCCCGTTCGGCAGCGGCGGCGGCTTCGCCCTGGGCCAGGTGCTCACCGACTACGTGAACGACCACCCGCTCGAGCCGGTGGCGCGGCTGACCGAGGGGCGCGACCTCGGCTGGCCGTACTGCAACCCGGACCCGGACGTCGAGCCCGGGGTCTCGGGCACCGCCCTCGACTTCAGCGACCGCTCGTTCGTCCGCGACCAGGAGCTGAACGCGGACGGCTCGAAGCTCGACTGCGGCGCCCTGCAGCCCGTCGAGCAGGGGCTGCCCGCGCACTCGGCCCCGCTCGGCATGAGCTTCACGCCCGACCTGCCGCAGCCCTGGGGCGCGGGCGCGCTCGTCGGCGTGCACGGCTCGTGGAACCGGAACCCGCCCCAGGCGCCGTCCGTCCAGTTCCTGCCGTGGCGCGACGGCACGCTGCAGGAGGCGCGCACGCTGCTCGGCGGGTTCCAGGCGGCGGACGGCAGCCGGTGGGGGCGGCCGGTCGCCGCGGTCGCCGGCCCGGACGGCGCGGTCTACGTCACGGACGACGACGCGGGCGCCGTGTACCGGATGGTCCCGGCCTGATCCCCCGCTCGTCCGATGCCGGTGCCAAGGTGGTGGCACCCGGTCCAGCGAAGGAGCTCCCATGACCGCGAACGTCAACCCCTACCTCAACTTCCGCGGGTCGGCCCGCGAGGCGCTGACCTTCTACGGGTCGGTCTTCGGCGGCGAGCCGCGGATCAGCTCGTTCAAGGACTTCGGCATGCCCGTCGGCGAGGGCGAGGAGGACCTCGTCATGCACGGCCAGGTCGATCTCGACGGCGAGCCGCTGCTGATGGGCTCCGACGTGCCGAGCCACATGGGCTACACCGCCGGCGAGAACACCTTCTCCGTGTCGCTGTCCGGCGACGACGAGGGGACGCTGACCGGCTGGTGGACCGCGCTCTCGGCCGGCGCCGACGTCCAGCAGCCTCTGGAGAAGGCGCCGTGGGGCGACAGCTTCGGGATGCTGAAGGACCGCTTCGGAGTCTCCTGGCTGGTCAACATCTCGGGCGGCGCCGCCTCCTGAGTCGGGCAGGATCGATCGGGTGCCCCGCCTGATCGTCCCCCTCCTCACCTCCGCCGGCCTGCTCGGCGGCTTCGGCGTCGCCCGGGCCACCGGCGTCCGGTGGGCGGGCGGCGCCGTGCTCGGCGGGGTCGGCGCGGCGGTGTTCACCGTGGTCCTGCGCCGCGGCGGCGCGGCCAGGGCGACCGCCGTGACGCTCGCCTACCTGGGCGCCTTCGGCGGCTCGCACCCGCTCGCGAAGCGGCTGGGCGCGTGGCCGTCGGTGGTCGCGGTGGCGGCCGCTACAGCGGTCCCTGCCGCGCTCCTCGCCGAGCGGTAGCGGCCGGACCCGTCCGCGCTAGAAGAGGGTCATCGCCGCGAAGTACGCGGCGGTCAGCGCGATCAGGCCGGACAGGACCGAGAAGGTCACCCGGGCGCGCCACCGGCCCGGGAACCCGCCGACCGACTGCGCGACCAGGCCGGTCACGAAGAGCGCGGCGAACACGCCGATGAACGCGCCGGACACGATGAGGGCGGCGGTCGTCGGGTCGCCGGGGCTCTCGAACGTCACGTAGACGAAGAACACGGCCGCGATGTGGACCGGCATCGACAGCAGGGTGAGCACGAAGAACGCGATCACGCCGAGCAGCCGGCGCGGCGCCTGGTTCCGCTTCGGTCGCTGCGCGCTCTGCGGAGGCAGGCGCTGGGGCTGCTGCTGCTGCTGGGGTCGCTGCGGCGACGGGGTCTGCTGGCCGTACGGGTAGCTCGAGCTGCCCGGAGGCAGGGGCTGCTCGTGCGGGAACGGCGACGTCCGCCGCGGTGCCGGGGAGGCACCGTCCGCGTACGGGTAGGTGCTGCTGCTCGGCGGCGCACCCCGGTACATGCGGGGGTCGTGCGATCGGCTGCTGTCCACGTCCCTACGCTCTCATCGACCTGCTCGTGCGGTTCCGCAGGCGCGCCCCGTTGCCGGAACGTGACCTGTGCGGGGGTGATCCTTCCTCGAACGGCGCCCGCCCCGGCGGCGACTGGCCGACCGCGGCGGATCCGATGGTCGCACACGACCCCGACGACGCCCCGGATCAGGCCTCGTCCGCGGGCCGGGAGGCGCGCCACCGCTCCCAGAGCCGCGGCATCTCGCCCTGCAGGAAGCGGAAGAAGTCCGACATCTCCGACAGCCGCTCCCGGGCCGGCCCCGCCTCCACGTCGGCCAGGCCGGCGTCGATCAGCGCCCGGAGCGGGCCGTACCGATCCTGCATGAGCGTGGAGGAGTACCACGGCACGGCGGGCAGCGAGTACGCGTGCCGTCGGGAGCCGGGGACGGTGTCGATGCGGATGAACCCCAGCACGTCGAGGTACTTGATGCCGCCGGAGACCGCCGCTGGGCTGAGCCCCAGCGAGTCCGCGAGCCCTGCGGCGGTCGCCGTGCCGGTCGGCTCGACCATCAGCTGCAGCAGGATCTGCGCCGGCACGCGAGGGAACCCCTCGCGCACCAGCTCGGCCGCGATCGCCCGCGCCAGCGCCTCACCGGTCATGTCAGCTGCCGGCGCCGGATCGCGAGCAGAGCGAGCGCCGCGAGCACGACCGCCGCGGCGCCGACCGCCCAGGTCGGGCCCCAGTCGTCCGTGGGCAGGGCCGGCACGGAGCCGACCGGCGAGAACCGCACGACGTCGTCGGGCAGGTCGAGGACGCCGCCGAACAGACCGATCAGGCCCGCCGCGGAGAGCACGACCCACGACCCGACGGTCGCGAACCTCGGCAGCAGCGCGACGAGCAGGCCGGCGACCGCGGTGAGCGCGAGCGCCGACGGCGCCTGCACGAGGGTCTGCAGGACCCGTTCCCCGACCCGGCCGGCCTGCCCCTGCGCGATCGAGCCGACCGCGACCGCCGCCGCGGCGGCGAGCAGCACGACCAGCACGGTCCCGACGCCGGCGACGCCCCACGAGTCGAGCCACCGCAGCCGGGACAGCGGCGCCGCGAGCAGCACCTCGGCGCGCCCGGCCGCCTCCTCCTCCCGCGCCCGCAGCATCGCCTGCACGCCGGCAGCTGCCGCCAGCAGGCCGACGAGCACGAGGATGCCGGCGGTGAACTGCGTGGCGAGGTCGGCCCGGCTGTGGCCGAGGCTCTCGACCACGCGCCGGATCGGCAGGTCGGTGGAGTCGAACCGCGACGCGGCGGTCACCAGGCTCGGCGTCGCGAGGGCGAGCACGGCGGCGCCGACGGCCCAGGCGATCGCCGACGGCAGCTGCAGCCGCAGCGCGAGCGCCTGCGCGGATCGGACCCGCCCGCGGGCGCTGCCGGTCCGCTCGCGGACGATGCTCGACCCCGGCTCCCGCCGCGCGTGCACGGCGAGGCCGACCGCGATCGTGGTGACCGCGAAGCCCGCGAGCGCGGCGAGGGGCCACGCGGTCGGGCTCGTGAACGGCCGCAGCTGCTCGCCCCAGCCGATCGGGGAGAACGCGCTCGCCGCGGCGGGCCGCAGGGTCAGCGCCGTGCCGTCCGGGGTGCCGAGCGCGTCGCCGACCGCCCGCAGCGCGTAGGCCAGCAGGGCCAGGACGACCGAGACGCCGTTCGCCGCCCTGGACGTCGGCATCGCCTCGCTCGCCAGCAGGCCGACGCCGAAGAACCCGAGCCCGGTGAGCGCGAGCCCCGCCGCGAACAGCACGGCGCCGGAGGCGGGCAGCCCGCCCGCGACCAGGAAGGCTGCGGCGAGGACGCCGAACACCAGGTTCGCGACCAGCGCGAGCGCGAGCGTCGCGGTCGGCGCGGCGAGCCTGCCGACCGGGGCGGCGTCGAGCAGCTCCCGCCGGCCCGCCGCCTCGTCCGCGCGGCCGTGCCGGACGGCGAGGAAGGTGTTCATCAGCGCGACCGCGACCGCGAGCCACGTGTACGACTGGAAGAAGACCGCGGAGCCGAAGGAGCCCCCGTCCACGACGCCGCGGAACGCGAGCAGCACCGGGGTGGCCAGGGCGACCAGCAGCACCTGCCGCCGGGCGTCGGGATCGCCGTACTCGACGTGCGCGGCCTGCACGGTCACGAGCAGCAGCGCCGCCAGGCCCACCACCCAGACCGTGAGCACCACCCGGTCGCGGCGCGCCTGGAGGCGCAGCAGGCGCCTCATCGGACGACCCCGTACTGGCGCAGGAACAGCTCCTCGAGCGATGGCGGCTCGGCGGTGAGCGCGGTGACCTGCGCGGCGGCGAGCGCCGCCAGCACGGCCGGGATGGCCGGGCCGTCGACGTCGAGGACGAGGTGCCCGGTCTCGGCGGTGACGTCGTGCACCCCGTCGAGGCCGGCGAGGCGCTCGGGCGCCAGACCCGTGGCGACGCGGAAGCGGGTGCGGGTCAGCCGGCGCAGGTCGGCGAGCGTGCCGGTCTCGACCGACCGGCCGGCCCGCACGATGGTGACCCGGTCGCACAGCTGCTCGACCTCGTCGAGGATGTGGCTCGACAGCAGGACCGCCGCGCCCTCGTCGCGCACGCGGCGCACCTCCGCGCGGAACACCTCCTCCATCACGGGGTCGAGGCCGGAGGTGGGCTCGTCGAGCACGTAGAGGTCGGCCCGCCGCGCGAACGCCGCGACGAGCGCGACCTTCTGCCGGTTGCCCTTCGAGTAGGCGCGGGCGCGCACGGTCGGGTCGAGCCGGAAGTCGTCGACGAGCCGCGTGCGCAGCGCGGGGTCGGCGCCGCCCCGCAGCCCGGTGAGCAGGTCGACGGTCTCGCCGCCGGAGAGGTTCGGCCACAGCGTCACGTCGCCGGGCACGGAGGCGACGTCGCGGTGGATCGCGACCGCGTCCTTCCACGGGTCCCGACCGAGCACGGTCGCCGTCCCGGTCGCCCGCAGCATGCCGAGCAGCACGCGGATCGTCGTCGACTTGCCCGCGCCGTTCGGCCCGAGGAAGCCGTGCACCTCCCCAGCGGCGACGTCGAGGTCGAGCCCGTCGAGCGCCCGGGTGCGACCGAAGGCCTTGACCAGTCCGACCGCGTGGATGACAGCGTCCATGTCTCCAGTATTCACCGATTCGTGAATGTTGTGAAGGACGGTTCTCGTCGAGCGTGTCGGGAATGCCGCCAGTCCCCCTGCGTTGAGTTGAGTCGAAGGCGCTCAAGTTCCATCAGGAGGATCCTTTGCCCACGAATTTCGGGAACGCAGGCTTCGGCACCGGCGACAACGACTCGTTCGACGAGCTGCTGTCCCGCCTGCTCTCCGGCTCGCGCACGTCGCAGGGCCGCCCCATCGACATCTCCCGCCTGCTCAGCAAGCGGACCCACGAGCTCGTCGCGAGCGCGGTGCGCTTCGCGATCGAGCACGGCCACAGCGAGGTCGACTCGCTGCACCTGCTGCGCGGGCTGGTCCTCACCGAGCAGGGCGAGCGCACGCTGCGCGCTGCCGGCATCGACGTCGACGGCCTCGTGGCCGCGATCGAGGAGCGCATGCCCGCCTCCGGCAGCACGGACGGCACCCCGTCCCTGACCGGCGCAGCGCAGCGCTCGCTGCTCGAGGCGGCGCAGGTCGCGCGGGCCTCCGGCTCCACCTACGTGGACCCCGAGCACCTGTTCTTCGCGTTCGTCGCGAACCAGCAGGGCACCCCGGGCCAGCTGCTCGCGGCGTTCGGCGTCACGCCGGACTCGCTGCAGTCGATAGCGCAGCACGCCGCGGAGGCGCGGGAGGCGGCCGAGTCCGAGACCGGCACCCCGACGCTCGACCGGTACAGCGTCGACCTGACCGCGAAGGCGGCGGCGGGCGACCTGGACCCGGTGATCGGCCGCGCGCTCGAGATCGAGCAGACCGTCGAGATCCTGCTGCGCCGCACCAAGAACAACCCCGTGCTGATCGGCGAGCCCGGCGTCGGCAAGACCGCGATCGTCGACGGCCTCGCCCAGCGCATCGTCGACGGCGACGTGCCGGAGGCGCTGCGCGGCAAGCGCGTCGTCTCCCTCGACCTGCCAGGCATGGTTGCGGGCACCCGCTTCCGCGGCGACTTCGAGGAGCGCATCACGAAGGTCGTCGCCGAGATCGTGGAGCACAAGGACGAGCTGCTCGTCTTCCTCGACGAGTTGCACACCGTCGTCGGGGCGGGCTCCGGCGGCGATGGCGGCATGGACGCGGGCAACGTGCTGAAGCCGCGGCTCGCCCGCGGCGACCTGCACCTGATCGGCGCGACGACGCTGAAGGAGTACCGCCGCATCGAGAAGGACGCCGCGCTCGAGCGCCGCTTCCAGCCGGTGACCGTCGGCGAGCCCTCCGTCGAGGACGCCGTGCGCATCCTCGACGGGCTGCGGCCGCGCTACGAGGAGCACCACGGCGTGCGGTACACGGCGGAGGCGGTCCGCGCGGCCGTCGAGCTGTCGCACCGGTACGTGACCGACCGGTTCCTGCCGGACAAGGCGATCGACCTGATCGACCAGGCCGGCGCCCGCCGCCGGCTGGCGCTCGGCGTCCACGTGGACGTGTCCGCGCTGCAGGCCAAGATCGGCGAGCTGGAGGCGGACAAGAACCACGCCGTCGCCGACGAGCGGTACGAGGAGGCCTCCCGCCTCCGCGACGAGATCGAGGCCGTCGGCGCTCGGATCGCCGCCGCCGCCTCATCCCCGGCGTCCGACGAGGACGCCGTGGTGGACGAAGCGCAGATCGCGGGCGTGATCTCGCGGCTCACCGGCATCCCGGCGGAGCGCCTCACGGAGGCGGACCGATCGCGGCTCGCGCGGCTCGAGTCCGATCTGCACGAGCGCGTCGTCGGTCAGGACGCGGCGGTGTCCGCGATCGCGAAGGCGGTCCGACGCAGCCGCACCGGCATGGGCGACCCGCGTCGCCCGGTCGGCAGCTTCCTGTTCCTCGGCCCGACCGGCGTCGGCAAGACCGAGCTGGCGAAGGCGCTCGCCGCGAGCCTGTTCGGCGACGAGACGGCGATGCACCGGTTCGACATGAGCGAGTTCGGCGAGCGGCACACCGTCTCCCGCCTGGTCGGCGCCCCTCCGGGATACGTCGGCTACGACGAGGCCGGCCAGCTGACCGAGCGCGTCCGCCGGAACCCGTACTCGGTGATCCTGCTCGACGAGATCGAGAAGGCGCACCCGGACGTGTTCAACCTGCTGCTGCAGGTGCTCGACGACGGTCGCCTGACCGACGGCCAGGGGCGCACGGTCGACTTCCGCAACACGGTCGTGATCATGACGTCGAACATCGGCAGCGAGTTCCTCGCCTCCCGCAGCGGCGCCCTCGGCTTCATCGCGCCGAGCGACGACGGGTCGGGCTTCGGCTCGGACAAGGCGCTGCGCGACCGGGTCATGGGCCGGCTGCGCGAGGCGATGCGGCCCGAGTTCCTGAACCGCATCGACGAGGTCGTGCTGTTCCGCAAGCTCGAGCCGCAGCAGATCGGGGCGATCGTGCGCCTGCTGCTGACCGCGACGGCCGCCCGGCTCGCCGCGCGCGGCGTGGCGCTGGACGTGCCGGAGGAGGCGGTCGCCTGGATCGCCGAGCACGGCTACGAGCCGGAGTACGGCGCCCGCCCGCTGCGCCGGCTGATCCAGCGCGAGGTCGAGGACCGCATCGCGGACCTGCTCGTCAAGGCCGACCCGGCCGCCGGCGACACCGTCCGCATCACCGTCGAGGGCGCGGCGCTCGCCGCGTCCCTCGAGGGTGCGGAGGTGCTCGTCGCGGCCTGACCCCCTCTCGCGGATCCGGATGAGATCCGCGACACGCCGTCGCCGGACGTCCGGCGACGGCGTGTCGGCGCGTCCATCCGGATCCGCGAACGGTTCAGGCGAGCAGGGCGGCGGCGCGGTCGACGAAGGCGAGCAGGTCGTCGAGCGAGCCGGTCGGGGTGATCGCCCGCAGCACCAGCTCGTCGACCGCGCCGCGGTAGGCGGCGACGCCCGCCGCGAGGTCCTCGTCGCCGCGCGGCAGCACCGTGTCGAGCGCGTCCACGCCGAGCCGCGCGAAGTGGGCGGCGTAGGCCGGGTAGGAGGCGTACTGGGCGGCCTCCCGCTCCAGCACGGGCCGGGCGGCCTCGTCGACGATCGCGCGGGCGTACAACGAGATCCTCGGTCGCTCGCCCTGCGCCTGCCGGCCCGCCTCCCGCAGCTCGGCGGCCTGCTCGCCCGCGACGTCGGGCGGCAGCCAGCTGAGCAGCACGCCGTCCGCGTGCTCGGCGCCGAGCCGGCGCATGCGGGGCCCGAGCGCGCCGACCACGACCGCAGCCCGGGTCTCCGCGCGCAGGACCGCCACGGCCGCCGCGACCGCGTCGACGGCGCCGGAGCGCAGCTGACCGGATCCGATCCCGAGCGTCAGCCGGGCCTCTCGCACGCCGGTCCGCCGCAGGTCCGCGACGACGCTCTGGGCGGGACGCCGGTCCACCGGGATCACGCCGGCGCCCAGCCGGAGGCGGGTGGTCGCTTCGGCGGCGGCGGCGAGCCCGGTGAGCGAGTCGCCCTGCGTGCTGTCGTTCAGCCAGAGCCCGGCGAACCCGGCCGCCTCGACCCGCGGCGCGAGCGCGCGCACCGCCTCCGGCCCGAGCGCACCCGGGACCCCGATCGACAGCTCAGCGCGCATCGTTCCTCCCGAGGATCGGCCTACTGGCCGTCGTCGCCGCCCTGGTCCCCGCTCTGACCGCCGTTGCCGTTGCCGTCGTCGGGTCCGGAGGTGGGCTGGCCGCCCTTGTCGTCCTTCGGCTTGTCGGTCGGCTTCGGGGGCGCCGCCTTCGGCTGCGCGTCCTGGTGCACGATCGCCTTGCCGCCCGTGACGTACTGGGCCTCGGGGTAGGGCCAGCCAGCGGCCCCGCCGTACTTGTCGTTCATCGTGCGCTGGATCGCCTGCCAGATGCAGTGCCGCATCGCGGAGTACAGCTGTCCCGCGTTGCACCCGTGGGGAGAGCCGACGAAGCGCAGGTTCGTGTGTCCGGTCACGTTGCCGACCCACACGGCCGTGGTGACCTTCGTGGTCGAACCCATCGTCCACGTGTCCTTGGCGTCGTCGGTGGTGCCGGTCTTGCCGAAGATGTAGTGGCCGTCGTAGAAGTTGTCCATCGCCATCGTGCCGTTGCCGATGGTGGGGTTCCGCAGGTCGTACCCGGCGGCGATCATCAGCTGCTTGTCCTGCACCCGGCGGCAGTTCGCCTTCGGGATCGTGACCTTCTTGCCGTCGGAGTCGATCACCCTGTCGATGCCGATCGCGTCGCAGCGCACGCCCTGGTTGGCGATCGTCGAGTACCCCACCGCGTTGTCGAGCGGCGCGACGGTGCCCGCGCCGCCGATCGCCATCGTCGGCTGCAGCTCGATGTGCGGCCGGCCGAAGCCGTCCTTGATGCCCATGGACTCGGAGATCTTCCGCAGCTCGCACAGGTCCTGCTCCTCCGCCAGCGACGCGAACACGCCGTTGATGGACCGCGCGGTGCCCTGCTGCACGGAGAAGTTGCCCTTCTCGTCCTCGTCGTTGTGCAGGTCCCAGTTCGCGCCGCCGAAGTCGCCGCAGCTGGAGGTGAAGGTCGACTGCGGGATGGAGCGCGCGTTCCCGTTCACCGTCTGGTTCATCGAGTGGCCGCTCTTCAGCCAGCCGATGATGGTGAACGCCTTCGCGGTCGAGCCGGGCTGGAAGCCCGCCCCGGCGCCGAGCGTCTGGTTCACGTTGAAGTTGACCGCGGAGTACTTCGTGCGGTTCTTCGCGCCGTTCGGCTTGTACGTCTTGTTCTGCACCATCGTCAGCACGCGGCCGGTGCCGACCTGCAGCGACACGCTCGCGGCGCCCACGTCCGCGACACCGGGCGACTGCGGCACGTAGTAGTCGATCGCCTTCTGGGCCTTCTTCTGCAGGTCCAGGTCCAGCGTGGTGTAGATCTTCCAGCCCTTGGTGTTCAGGTTCGCGAGCCGGGACGAGTAGCTGTCGCCGAACTGCTTGCTGGTCAGGATCGTGTTGACGACGTAGGAGCAGAAGAAGCCCGCGGATCCGGCGGTCTGGCAGCCGGTCGAGGGCTGCGTGATCTTCAGGTCGGCGTCGATCTTCTTGGCCTTGGCCTCGTCGTACTCGGCCTTCGTGATCATCCCGTGCGAGTACTCGCGGTCGAGGATGTAGTCGCGCCGGGTCAGCGCGTCGGCGAGGTTCTGCTTCTCGTCGAGGCGCAGGTACTCCGGGTTGTTCACGATCGCCATCAGCGACGCCGCCTGCGCGACCGAGAGGTCCTTCGCGGACTTGTCGTAGTAGTACTGCGACGCGGCCTCGATGCCGTAGGTCCGGCCGCCGAACCCGGCGATGTTCAGGTAGCCGAGCAGGATCTTGTCCTTGGAGTACTTCTTCTCCAGGCCGATCGCCAGGCGCATCTCGCGGATCTTGCGGTTGTACGACGGGTCGATGCACGCGTCGTACGCGGCCTTCGCCTTCGCCGCCTTCGCCTTCGTGTCGGCCGGCATCGCCTCCGCCTGCTGGATGCAGACGTTCTTGACGTACTGCTGGCTGATCGTGGAGGCGCCGGAGACCTGGCCGCCGCGGGCGTTCGTGACGAGCGCGCGCACGATGCCCGCCGGGTCGATCGGGCCGTGCTGGTAGAAGCGGATGTCCTCGCCGGCGAGGGCCGCGTTCTTGACCGTCGCGGGGATGTCGTCCCACTGGACGATGTCGCGGTTCTGGTTGAAGAACGACGCGAGCAGGACCTGCTTGCCCTTGTCCTTCGCGTAGACCCGGGTCTTCTGGTCGAGCGGCGTGATCGCGAGGCTCGACGGCAGGTTCTGGAACATGTCGATCTGCGACTTCACGCCGCCGCCGGTGATCGCCACGGCGGGGGTGATGAGGCAGGCGACCAGCGTGCCCGCGATGGCGGCGACCGCGAAGAACGCGAGCAGCGCGGAGAGCTTGCCTCCTGCCCTGAGGGCGGCCTGGGTCACGGTCACCGGGGCATCCTAGGCAGGTGTCGCGCGCGCCGCCGTGCCGCCGGACCGACGCGGCGGGGCGCGTTTCCGGATCGTTGCGAATCGACGACGGATGCACCCGGGGTTTCCTGGGCGAAGCGGCCCGACCGCACCCGCCTCCAGTCCGCTCGCGGCAGCATGGCGGCCATGCCCGACCTCATCCGTCCCCGGCGGGGACGCATCATCGCCGGCGTCTGCGCCGGGCTCGCCGTCCGGTTCGGGGCGTCCGCGTGGCTGATCCGCGTGATCTTCGTGCTCTCCATGCTGCTGCCGGGGCCGCAGATCCTGATCTACCTCGCGCTCTGGGTGATCATGCCGAAGCAGCGCGCCTGATCCCCCGCCGTGCTCCGTTCTGCAGGTCTGGCCGACCTGCAGAACGGAACACGGCAGGCGTCACTCGCCGGCCGCGCGGCGGCGGGGCTGATCGGTCGCGACGCCGGCCCCGCGGAGGCGGGCGGCGCGGCTGAGCCCGCCGTCGAGCCCCACGAGCGCTGGGCGCCCCGACGCCGTCGCGGGCGCTGTCGTCGCGTGCCGGCCGCGGGTCGCGCTGTGCCGCACGATGCGGAGCGCGGTGCGGCGCGACGGCACGAACCACAGGAACAGCACGGCGCGCACGACCCAGCCCACCAGCTCCGGCAGCGGCATGCCCCAGAGCATCGCGACCGCCTTGCCCGGCGCGAACGCGGCGACCGTGCCGAGCCCGCGGAACCCGAACCGGCGCGGTCGCGCCCGGCGGGAGGTGCGCGCGATGTTCCGGCCCACCGTCGTCCCGGCGCGGATCGCCCAGAGCGCCTCCTTCGGCACCCGATCGCCGCCGCGCCGTACCGCCGCCGCGTCTCCCGCGCTCCAGATCCCGTCGGCCACCTGCAGGCAGTCGTCGACCGCGAGCAGGCCGTCCGCCTCCTGGAACCGCTCGAGCCCCGGGATGAGCGGCACCGTGTTCCCGAGCGACGAGACGACCGTCGCGGCCTCGATGCGGGAGCCGTCGGCGAGGTCGACGCCGTGCGCGTCGACCGACGCGACGCGCGCCTGCGTGAGCAGCTCGACGCCGGCGTCCGCGAGGTTGCGGTGCAGCTTCCCCTGCAGCCAGGTCTGGTCCTCCCACACCGGCACGACCGTGCGGCTGCCGGAGACGAGCACGATGCGCCGGGCCTCCCCGTAGCGGCGCCCGAGCGCCGCGGCCACCTCGGTGCCGGCGAAGCCCGCGCCGACGACCACGATCGTCGTGCGCCGGCGCGCGTCGTCGGCATCGACCGGAGGCTGCGCGTCGACGTCGGCGAGGTGGTCGAGCAGCGCCTGCACCCGGCCCGGGAACCGCAGCGGCCAGCCGTGCTCGGCGAGCCCGGGCACGTGGTCGGTGCGGTCGTGGGCGCCGGTGGCGACGACCAGCTGGTCGTAGTGCACCGTGCGCGTCTCCCCCTGCCACTCGACGCTGACCGCCTTCGCGACCGGGTCGACGGCGGTCGCCCAGCCGCGCACGCGCTCGGCGTGCGGCACGACCTCCTCCAGCGGGCTGACCTGCATCTCGGGCGTCAGCTCGCCGTCGAGCACCTCGCCCGTGAAGCCGTGGAAGACGTGGTCGGTGAACGGGGCGACCACGGTGATGCGGGCGCCGTCGCCCATCCAGCGGCGGAGGGCGCGGTAGCACCAGATGGACGAGTAGCCCCCGCCCAGGATGACGATCCTCATGCGACGGCTCCGTTCGGGGTGGACCGCTGCGCGGCCGGGCGGTGGGTGGAGCCGGTCCAGCCGGCGACGGCGATCGGCCTCCCGAAGGAGGTGGGGTCGGCCAGGTCGAAGCCGAGGTGCCCGAACCGGGTCGCGAGCCGCCGCATGCGGTCCACCTGGTCGAGCGACGGGCGGCCGATCGTGCCGTGGCCGCGGTGGCCGGCGAGCGCGAGCAGCGACGTCTCGGCGAGGCACGCGAAGGACGCGTCCGGCGCGATGCCGATCGGGTAGCCGCGGCGGATCAGCCCCGGCGTCGACACGATGCCGCCGTCGAGGATCGTGACGTCGGGCCGCTCGGTCGCGAGCGCCGGGCTGCTGTTGCGGGGCTGCGTGTCGTCGAGCACGATCGCGCCCGGCTTCAGGTGGTCGGCGGTCAGCACGGCGCCGGTCGCCGAGGTCATCAGCACGACGACGTCCGCCCGGCGGCACGCGGCCATCTCGGTCGACCACGTGCCGCCCAGGTCGCCGGCGAGCGCCGCGAGCGCCGCGGGGGTGCGGCCGACGAGCACCAGCTCCTCCGCCACCCCGGCGCGCGCCACGGTGCGGGCGACGGCCGTGCCGACGGAGCCGTTCGCCCCGACCAGGGCGACGACCGGGGGGTGGGACAGGCCGCGGGCGATCCGCTCGATCGCGGAGGCGGTCTCGGCGGCGGTGTACGCGTTGCCGTTCGTGACGCCGATGTCGGTGCGCCTGCGCAGCTTGGCGCCGCCCGCCGTCGCCGGCGCGGTCAGCGCACCGAGGCCGAGCACGGTCGCCCCGCGGGACACCGCGAGGTCGATCGCCTGGTCGATGCGCTTCGCGACCAGCGCGCGGTCCTCGCCGAGCAGCAGCGTCGGGGACACCGGCAGCGCGATCACGTCGCCGAGCACCTCCCCCGGCCGGTCGACCGCCTCCACGGTCGCCTGCACCCATGGGCGCAGCGGCAGCCGGCGCATCGCGGACTCGCAGACCCGGGCCGGGATCAGCCCGAGCAGCGGGTGGACCAGGGCGAGGTCCTCCGTCGGGTCCGTGCGCGGGTGGATGAGGAACGCGAACCGGCCGCGTGGTGCTGTCGTGTCCATGGTGGGCTCCGGATGGGCGGTGAGTGGCGTGGTTCGGGGTGCTCACCGGGTGCCGGAGGCGCGCGAGATCGCGCTCGGACGCCCCCCAGTGTCCGGCTGGAACCGCCGCGTTCTGCCCTGCTCGGGTGGCTCCCGAAGAGGGGGCCTCAGCGACGTGGCGTCACCATATCGGGGGGCCGCGGAGGGGCCGCAAGTCCCAGTTGCACATCGATCCGGTGCGCGCAAGCCCTGACGCCGCCGTACGCGGAACCGTTCTGCCTGATCAGCAGCGCAGTCACATGCGTCGCTCCGTGCACATCCGTCTCACGCCGCGCGGCGTGTCGCGCGGCGCGCCCGTCAGGCCCGCAGCGACTCGACCGCCGCGGCGACCCGGCGCGCCCGCGTCTCCGGCGCCTTGGCGCCCTCGACGGCGGTGACGTGCGCCTTGCGGCGGCTCGGCGCGAGCGCGTCGAACGCGTCGCGCACCCCGGCGGCGGCGAGCGCCGCGGCGAGGTCGTCGGGGACGGCCGCCTCCCGGGGGGCCGTGTCGAGCTCGAGCAACACCGCCAGGTCGTCGCCGCCGGCGATCCCGCTCTCGGCTCGACGCTCCGCGGAGAACGGGATCAGCGCCCGGCCGCCCATCGCGCCGACCGTGGAGGTGAAGCGGTAGCCGTTCGCGACCACCGCGACCGCGGGCCGCTTGCCGCCGCCGAGCGCCTCCAGCACCTCCGGCGGCACGGGGATGCCGGTGTTCCGGCCGGTCAGGTGCATGGTGGTGCGGTACTCGACGGTCACGCACCCATCTCTACCATCGCGTCCCTTGTCCACAGGTTTCGAACATGTGTACTACTACAGTGCTGAGCCGTGGTGGACTGGCATCCGCGCCGGCTGGCGGCGCCGCAGGAGTGGGCGATCGTGGTGCCCGGCCAGATCGAGCCCCTCGCCCTGATCCGCCGGCTGCGGTTCCAGGGCCGCCCGGTCTACCGCGCGGTGACCTGGGCACCGACCTCGGCTGGACGGGAGCTGATCGGGTACTACCGCAGCGGTGACGACGCCGCCGTCGCGGTGTGGCGCCGGTACGTCGCCGCGCAGTCGGCACGGCACGAGGCGGCCAGCCGCACGCACGGCGGGCGCGAGCGCGGGTGAGGCCCGGTCAGGGGGCCGGGAGGAAGGGGCGGGGCGGGGCGCTGTGCACCGCGAGCGCCGGCACGGACTCGAGGGTGCGCTCCGGGTAGCGCACCGCGGTGAGCGCGCCGCCGAGCACGCAGCCGGTGTCGACGCAGATCGTCCGGTTCGTCCAGGCGGGTCCGGAGGTCGGGGTGTGCCCGTAGACGACCGCGGCCCGCCCCCGGTAGTCGTCCGCCCAGCGCAGCCGGACGGGCATGCCCTGGGCGTCGGCCTCGCCGTTCGTCGGACCGAACAGGCACAGCGAGCGCACCCGCGCGGACTCGTGCCCGTGGTAGCGCTGCTCCAGCCCCGCGTGCGCGACCACCAGCCGGCCGTGGTCGAGCAGCAGGTGCGCCGGCAGCGCGCCGATCATGTCGGCGACCGCCTGGCGGAACGCCGGGGTCTCCCGGCCCAGCTGCCGCAGGGAGGTCTCCAGGCCGACGTCCATCGGCACGGGGGCGCCGAGCAGCGCTCGGCGCAGCACGTCGTCGTGGTTGCCGACGACGGCGAGGCCGTCGCCGCTCGCGAGCATCCCCATCACGAGGCGGAGCACGCCGGGCACGTCGGGGCCGCGGTCGACCAGGTCGCCGACGAGCACCGCGGTCCGGCCCTCCGGATGGTGCGCGCCGATCGCGCGCCCGACGTCGTCGCGCGCCACGGCGTAGCCGAGCCGGCCGAGCAGCGCGACGAGCTCGTCGAGGCACCCGTGCACGTCGCCCACGACGTCGAACGGGCCGGTCAGGTCGCGGTGGTCGAACGCGCCGGGCACCCGGTCGACGACGAAGGAGGCGGCGTCGGCGACGGTGATCGAGCGGAACCGGCTGCGCGACAGCGTCACGCCCGCGGCGTCGCCGACCAGCACCGCGTCGACGGGCCGGTCGCGCTCCTGCGCGATCGCGACGAGGAGGCGCACGGTCGCGGCGTCGTACCGCTCCACGGTGACCACGGCGACGCGCTCCGCCTCCAGGGCGGGGCCGAGATCGCCGTCGGACTCGACGACCTCCTCCGGCGCGAAGGCCCGCACCGCCGCCCGCTCGGCCCCCGAGCCGATCAGGAGGACGAGGGCGGGCCCTGCGACCCGGACCGGCGCCGCGGACCCGCTCGGAGGGCGGTCGTGCATCCGACCATCCTGCCCCCGATGCCGCGGCTACCCCCAGCACTCGGGGTGTCGGCCGCGGCCGTCCGCGGGCATCATCTGCGCATGACCGGGACCGACATCGCGATGCTCGCGCTGACGCTCGCCGGCTTCCTGCTCGTGGCGATGCTGCCGTACGCGGCGTTCCGCCTGGTCGAGCTGGCGGACGACGCCGTCGACCGCGCCCGCGGGCGCGCCTGACCCGCCTCCCGGCCCGGGCGCTTCGGCAGGCTGCGCGCGCTTCAGCAGGCCGTGCGCACTTCAGCAGGCCGCGCGCACCACGGCAGGCCGTGCGCGCTTCAGCAGGCCGTGCGCACCTCGGCAGGCCGTGCGCGCTTCAGCAGGCCGGATCAGGGCCGCGCAGCCTGCTGGAGTGCGAGCAGCCTGCTCAAGTGCTCATCGCCGGGAGCTTGGAGCGGACGCGCTCGGGCCGGGCGCCTCGGCAGTGCGGCCTGTCCCCGCGGGCGCGCGGGGCTACGCCGCGATCAGCAGGTCGCCGTGGTCGCAGGCGTCGCACGCGGCGTCGCAGGCGCAGGGCGGCGGGCAGTGGTGGGAGTGACGGCAGGAGCACATCGGGGGGCTCCTCCTTCCGTGCGGCGGTGGACGGTGGGAAGCAGCGTGCGCCTCCCCCGGCCGCACCGGCCGGACCGACCCGCCTCCCACTTCGGGGGGCGCGCTGCGGGGGCCGTCCGCGACTGATGGGGCGCGGCGGACGGCCCCCGGGGTCGCGGGAGGCCCCCGCAGCGCAGGGAGGGCTCAGGCGTCGGCCGCGGCGAGCTGGCCGCAGGCGCCGTCGATCTCCTTGCCGCGGGTGTCGCGGATCGTCGTCGGGATGCCCGCGGCCTCCAGCCGGCGGACGAACTCGTGCTGCGCCTCCGGCGTCGACGACGTCCAGACCGAGCCGGGCGTCGGGTTCAGCGGGATCGGGTTGACGTGCACCCAGCCGTGACCGCGCGCGTTCAGCTTCTCGGCGAGCAGGTCGGCGCGCCAGCCGTGGTCGTTCATGTCCTTGATCAGCGCGTACTCGATGGAGACGCGCCGCCCGGTGGCGTCGAAGTAGGCGCGGGCGGCGTCGAGCGCCTCATCGACCTTCCAGCGCGAGTTCACCGGGATCAGCTCGTCGCGCAGGTGGTCGTCGGGGGCGTGGAGGGAGAGCGCGAACGTCACCGGGATCTTCTCGTCCGCGAGCCTGCGGATCGCCGGCACCAGGCCGACGGTCGACACCGTGATGTGGCGAGCGCTCATCGCGAGGCCGTCCGGCGCCGGCGCGACCATCGTCCTGACCGCGGACATCAGGCGGTTGTAGTTCGCGAGGGGCTCCCCCATGCCCATGAACACGATGTTGGACACGCGCTCCTGGGTCGTCGCGCCGGCCTTCCTGCCGCCGAGCTGCCCCTCCGCGATGACACGGTTCGCGCGGACGACCTGGTCGACGATCTCCGCGGCGGACATGTTGCGGGTGAGCCCGGCCTGCCCGGTCGCGCAGAACGGGCAGTTCATGCCGCAGCCGGCCTGCGACGAGACGCAGAGCGTGATGCGGCCCGGGTAGCGCATCAGCACCGACTCGACGAGGGCGCCGTCGTGCAGCCGCCACAGGAACTTGATCGTGTCGCCGCGATCAGTCGCGAACCGGCGGACCTCGGTCATCAGCTCGGGCAGCAGGCCGGCGACGAGCTGCTCCCGGCCGGCGGCCGGCAGGTCCGTCATCTCCGCCGGGTCGGCGGTGTACCGCGTGAAGTAGTGCCGGGCCAGCTGGCCGGCGCGGAACGCCGGCAGCCCCAGCTCGACGAGGCGCGCACGACGCTTGGGGACCGTCAGGTCGGCGAGGTGCACCGGGGGCTTGCCGCGCTTCGGGGAGGCGAACTGCAGCAGCGGGCGGCCGTCGGCGCCCTTCTGCTGCTGCCAGCCCTCGGTCCGCGGCCGGACCTGGATCGTCGCCGCGACGGCGTCAGGGGCGTCGGCAGGCATCCTTCCAGGGTACGGGAACCCGGAGGGGGTACCGCCCCGCGAGGCCCGAGCGGCGCTCACCCCGCGTGGACGTCCGCCTTCGGGACCAGCGGCAGAGCGGCCAGCGGCGCGATCGCCACGAGGGCGAACGCGACCGGGTAGCCGACGAGCGCGACGAGCGCTCCCACGCCGGGGGCGACCGCGGAGGCGGCCAGGAACTGGCCGGTGTTCTGGACGCCCAGCGCGCGGCCCGACCAGGCGGGACCCGCTGCCTCCGCGACCGAGGTGAACGCGAGCCCGTTGTCGGCGACGCTGACCGTCGTCGCGATGACGAGCAGCACCGCGGCGGGCAGCGCCCAGCCGACGGCGCCGGTCGCGGCGACGAGCAGCAGCGCGACGACCCCCGCCACCGCGACCAGCCGCAGCAGCAGCATGCGGCCGAACCGGTCGCTCAGCGAGCCGACGACGATCCGGCCGCCCGCGCCGGCGAGCTGCGCGACCGCGACCACGACGCCCGCCGCGGTCGCGGTCCAGCGGAGGTCCGCGATCAGCCACACCAGGCCGAAGGTCGAGAGCGTGAACTGCGGCACCACGAGCAGCACGGACACCAGGTGCACCCGCAGCAGGAACCGGTCGCGGCGGTACGGGCTGATGCCCGCGACGAGCACGCTGCGCGGCGGCCGGGGCGGGTCGGTGATCCCCGCCGCGCAGGCGAACGCGAGCGCGCCGGTCGCGGCGGCGCCGACGGCGAGCGGCAGGCCGACGCCGCCCGCCTGCGCCAGCGGCGGGACCACGAGCGCTGCGACCGCGACACCGAGCGGCTGCGACATCTGCCGGATCCCCATCGCGAGACCGCGGCGGCGGCTCGGGAACCAGCCGACGACGACCCGGCCGCTCGCGGCGTTGCAGCTGCCGGTCGCGCCGCCCGCGACGAGCAGCAGCAGCCCGGTCGCCACGAGCCCGCCGGCGGCGGCGGCGAGCGCGGTGAGGACGGCCGCGAGGGCCAGGCCGCCCGCGATCACCCACCGCTCCCCCACCCGGTCGGCGAGCGCGCCCCACGCGACGAGGGTGAGCACGAGCCCGACGGTCGGCGCCGCGACGAGCAGCCCGACCTGCGGCAGCGGGACGCCCTGCTGCAGGTGGAGGAGCGGGATCAGGTACGCGGGCGTCGCGACGACCAGCGTGCCGGCCGCCTGGGCGAGCACGCCGAGCGCGAGCATCCGCCAGGCCGCCGCCGGGATCCGCACGTCCTCCGCCACCGCCGTCACGCCTCGATCCTGCCGGGCTCGCCGCACCTCCGACGCCCGCGGAATCCCGCGAGGGTGATGAGCGTTCCTCCCTCCGGTACCCGGGGTTTCCCGGGAGGCCGTAACTTTGAGTCGACGTGACGAGCGATGGACGGGGGCGAGCGCGCGGTGGCGGAGTGCATCCACGGCTTCGATGAGGGGATGTGCGACCTGTGCTTCCCGCGGGTGGTCGCCGAGCCCGCAGCAGCGGTCGTCGGCGGGACCACGAAGACGGTGCCGAGGGCCAGGAAGTCGACCAGGCCGGCCGGAGGCCGGACCCCGACGGTCCGCGGGTCGGGCGCAGCCGCGAAGGTGCCGCCGTTCGCGTCGCGACGGCTGTACCACGTGACGCCGCTGACGAACCTCGAATCGATCCTGCTCGACGGCGCGATCAAGCCCATCGCCTCCGGGATCGATCCCGACATCGACATCGCGGCGCCCCTCGTGCGGCAGCTGCGCGCCCACCGCGACGTCGGCGACGGCCGCCACGTCGACGAGTTCGTGCCGTTCGCGGTCTCGCCCGAGGCCGAGCGCTGGGTCGAGCTGCAGGAGGGCGCCGAGGAGCCGCACTGGTCGCAGGCGGCCCGCGCGCTCGGGCCCTCCGACTACGCGGTGCTCGTCGCGGTCGGCCGGGACCTGGGGACGGACCTGGTCGTCGCGGACGGCGACGCGGGCGCCGCGCCGACGCGGTTCACGGTCGGCGAGACCGCGCCCGCGATCGCCCGCGCGGCGCACTTCGACCCGGAGTTCTCCGCGGTGGAGGTGCTGGTCGCGCAGGAGGTGCCGGTCTCGTCGCTGACCCTGATCGCGGTCGCCAACGAGCCCGCCAGGGCGAAGGTGCGCCGGATGTTCCAGGACGTCGACGGCACGGCGCCGAAGGTCGTCGTCCACCCGCCGTGGTTCGGCGCCTGAGCCCGTCGCTCCCGATCGAGCACCTGAGCAGGCCATCCTCGCTTCGGCAGGCCGGAAGGTGCTCGCGGAGCCTGCCGAAGCGCTGCGAGCCTGCTCAAGTGCTCACGCAGGGCATCCCTACGATGTCGCGGTGACGATCACCGCCGCTGCCGATGGATCCGCGCTCGGGAACCCGGGCCCAGCCGGCTGGGCCTGGTACGTCGACGACGACCGGTGGGCGGCCGGCGGCTGGCCGCACGGCACGAACAACATGGGCGAGCTGAAGGCGGTGCTGGAGCTGTTCCGCGCGACCGCGGGCGTCGACGACGACCTGCTGGTGCTGTGCGACAGCCAGTACGTCATCAACTCGATCGTCAAGTGGATGCCGGGCTGGAAGCGCAAGGGCTGGCGCAAGGCCGACGGCGCCCCGGTGATGAACGTCGAGCTGATGCGGGAGATCGACGCGGTGCTGGAGGGCCGCCGGTACCGGTTCGAGTGGGTCAAGGGCCACGTCGGGCACGAGCTGAACGAGGCGGCCGACGAGCGGGCCCGCGGCGCGGCGACCGCGTACCAGTTGCGCTCGCCGGTCGACGCCGGCCCGGGCTTCACCCCGCTGACCGCGTCGGTCGCGCGACCCGCCACCGTCGCGCCGCTCCGGCGGCTGACCCTCGAGCTGTCGGAGGCGGAGTGGCGGGCGCTCGAGGCGCGCGCGCAGGCGGAGGCGGTCACGCCGGAGGCGCTCCTCCGCGCCCTCGCCGCCGGCGGTCGCTGACGCGCGCCTCCTCCCGCGACGATCGGGGGTTGCGCTCCGCCGCGCGGAGGCGCACCCTGAAGCCCTGATCGATCGCCCGGAGGAGCCGCAGGCAGTGCCGCGCTCACCGGGCGATCGGCATGTCCGGCGGGTGCCCGGCGCTCACGGGCGACGCGGCGGCGCCGTGCCGGAGGATGACCGGATGCGCACCACGACCCTCGGCTCCACCGGCATCACCGTCACGGAGCTGTGCTTCGGCGCGAGCCCGATCGGCTTCATGGGCGACTTCACCGGCGACCCCGACGACCGCGGGGTCGCGACCGTCGAGGCGGTGCTGCGCAGCCCGATCCGCTTCCTCGACACCTCCAACGGGTACGGCCCCGCCGGCGAGAGCGAGCAGCGCATCGCCCTCGCGATCGAGCGCACGGGCCTGCCGGACGACGTCGTGATCGCGACGAAGGTCGACCCGGCCACCGGCAGCAGCGACTTCTCCGGCGACCGCGTGCGCGCCTCCCTCGAGGAGAGCCTGGAGCGGCTCGGCCTCGACCGCGTGCCGCTGCTGCACCTGCACGATCCCGAGCGCATCTCCTTCGAGGAGGGCGTCGCGCCCGGCGGCCCGCTGCGCGCGCTCGTGCAGCTGAAGGAGCGCGGGCTCGTCGACGCGATCGGCGTCGCCGGCGGGCCGGTCGGGCTGCTGCGCCGCTACGTCGACACCGGCGAGCTCGACGTGGTGCTCAGCCACAACCGCTTCACGCTGCTCGACCGCTCCGCCGAGCCGCTGTTCCGCGCGGCCCGCGAGCGCGGCCTCGGCGTGCTGAACGCGGCGCCCTACGGCGGCGGCATCCTGTCCCGCGGCACGGCCGAGGTCCCGCGGTACGCCTACGGGCTCGGCGGCCGGGCGACGGTCGAGGCGGCGCGGGCGATGGAGGCGGTGTGCGCCCGGTACGAGGTGCCGCTCGCCGCGGCCGCGCTGGACTTCTCCCTCCGCAGCGACCTCGTCGACTCGACGGTGGTCGGCATGTCGAGCCCGGAGCGGGTCGCGGCCACGGAGGCGCTGCTCGCGACCGCGGTGCCGGACGACCTGCGGGCCGAGCTGGAGGCGCTGCTGCCCGCTGCGAGCGAGTGGCTCGACGCCGACGAGCAGCTTCCTCGTTGAGGCCGGATCTGCGACGCGCCGCTCGTCGGCGGCTCCGGACGCGCGTGTCGCGAATCGAGCCTCAACCAGGAAGGTCGTCGGTGCCGACGGCCGGGAGGCCCATCGCCGGCGCCGTCATGGAGCGCTCCTGCAGCACGCGGTAGCGCTCGGCGATCCGCGGCGCCGACGAGCAGCCGATCCAGGCGATGCGGCCGTGGTCGCAGCGTCCCGCCGGCATCCACTCCGCGATCCAGCCGTCGATCGCGGCGGCGAGCATCGCGCCCGCCGCGTCCGCCTCGTCGCGCTGCAACCAGGTCACCACCACGCGGGCCGGGGTCGGCAGCGGCACCACCTGCTCGGGCGACGTGACCTCGATGTAGACCTGGCCGTACGCGTCGCCCGGCAGCGTCGAGACGAGCGCGCGCAGGTCGCGCAGGTCAACGGCATCGCCCGCCAGCAGGACGGTCGGTCGGGGTCGACCTCGATGAGCGCGCACGCCTCCATCTTAGGCATGCCTAACCTCAGTGCCCGGCGCGCTCCGTCCGAGCCTTCTCCTTGACGCGGGCGTTCTCGGCCATCACGGCCGCGTGGGTCTCGCGCTCGCGGACGAGCCACTCCGGCTTCTCGGCGAGGAGCCCGCGGATCTCCTCCGTCGTCAGCGGCTCGAGCATCTCGGCTCGGCGCAGCCCCGCGACGGAGACGCCCAGCCGCGCGGCGACGACGGGGCGCGGGTGAGGACCCGAGCGGCGCAGCTCGGTCAGCCACTCCGGCGGCTCCGCCTGCAGCTCGAGCAGGTGCGCGCGGGAGACGGGGGCGTCCTGGAAGGCCGCGGGCGTCGCCTCCAGCAGCACGCCGAGCTTCTTCGCCGCGGTCTCGGGCTTCATCGTCTGGTCCTGCGGCATGTCCGGAACGCTACCCTCGGCGGGTGCCGGACCCGTTCGTGATCGGCGTCGTCGCCGGCGTCACCCCGGACCGCTGGGTCCGGGTCTGGCACGAGCGGCTGCCCGAGGTCCCCCTCCGGATCGAGCCGGTCGACGACCCCGCGGCCGCGCTGCGGGACGGCGTCGCGATGGTGTTCGCCCGCCTGCCGGTCGCCGGGATCGCGGACAACGACCTGCACGTGATCCGGCTGTGGGAGGAGACGCCCGTCGTCGTCGCCGCGAAGGGCCACCCGGCGCAGGTGTTCGACACGGTGACGGAGGCGGACCTGGCCGGCGAGGAGGTGCGTCCGGGCTGGGGCGACGACGTGCTCGACCTCGTCGCGGCCGGCCACGGCATCGCCCGCATGCCGCAGTCCGTGTTCCGCGCGACCGGCAGGCGGGACGTGATCGCCCGCCCGGTCTCGGACGCGGAGCCGACGCGGATCGGCCTCGTCTGGCTGCGGTCGGCGGGCGGCGAGCTGGTCGACGAGTTCATCGGGATCGTCCGCGGCCGGACGGCGAACAGCTCGCGCGGCGACGCGGCGGCGGCCGAGTCCGAGCCGGCCCCGAAGCGGCAGCCGCCGAAGCCCAGGCAGAAGCAGGCGCAGCCGGGCCGCACGAGGGCGCCGCGCCCGGGCACCGTGGGCCGCCCGCGCAAGCGCTGAGGCGTCAGCCGAGCACGTCGCCGTCGAGGTAGACCCAGCGGCCTCCCGATCGGACGAACCGGCTGCGCTCGTGCAGCACGCCGACCCCCTCCGGTCCGCGGAAGGCCGCGCGGAACTCGACGACGCCGGTGTCGTCGCCCGCGCCGCCCCTGGCCGTGTCCACGATCTGCAGCCGGCGCCACGTGATCGTGTCATCGAGCTCGATGCCCTGCGGCCGGGTGGCCGGCGCCCAGGTCGACCGCAGGTGAGGCGCGAGACCGAGCACGAACGCTGAGTAGCGCGAGCGCATGAGCGCCTCCGCGGTCGGCGCGGCGACCCCGGCGTGCAGGGGGCAGCAGCACGACGAGTACGCGCCACCGCCGCACGGACAGCGCTCCGGGACGGGATCCACCCCGTCATCCTGGCCCTCGGTTCTCCGGCTCTTCGACGAATCCGGCCGCGCTGCCCGTCGGGTCCGGCGTCGCCGGCGTCATGATCGCGGCATCGATCGTCGCCGGTCAGGCGGATAGGTCCCAGGGCGCGGGCTCGTCCGTCCCGTCGGTCTGCGGGGTGGGTCGCCGTCGGATCCTCATCCGCGACCTCGTCACGAAGTGACCGCCCCACCGCGTGGTGTTCCAGTGCAGGTCCCCGTCGATCCGCTCGACGTCGACGTAGCCGTCGTCCTTCGTCTGGTGACCGGGACGGCAGAGGGCGGTCAGGTTGATCTCGGTGGTCCGACCGCCGTGCTCGACCCGGATCACGTGATCGATGTCGGCGAGATGCGCCCCGGTGGGGCATCCCGGCTCCTCGCACCGATCGGCGCGGAGGTGGATCAGCCGGCGGAGGGCCTTCGGGATCGCCCGCTCGGCGGAGTCGAAGGCGAGGATCGCGTCGTCCACGGGGTCGGTCTCGACCCGGGTCCAGAACCGGGCGGAGGCGATGAGCCGACGGACCTCGGCTGCGGCGAGCGAGCCCCACCCTGCGATCGTGCCTGGCCGGTTCGAGGCGCCGCACGCGGTCTCCGCGGGCACCATGACGAGGATCTCGGCCTGGATCGCCTTGCGGTGCGGCACCCGCGGGTCGCCGAGACGCTCGAACGGGTCCGCGGGCACGAGCGCACCCTGCGGGCCTCGATCGATCTCGACGGGCGGGTGCTCGAGGCCCCAGAGGCCCACATCGAGGCCGATGTCGTACATGAGGGTCCCGACGGACCGATGCTGCTCGTCCGGAGCGTGCGAGGCGACGGCCGACCGGCGCAGCTTCTCGTACCAGGCTGCGATGTCGGCCTCCGGGCCCGTGAACGTGAGCGACGCCTCGCCTGCGACGCCGGGCCGGGCGCGCACCCGGCGGTCCCGGAACGCCGCGGCCGCGTTCATGGTCGCGGCGTCGTGGTCGAGCGCGTCGTGCAGCCGGGCCAGCTCGGGGTCGACGAGCTGCGGCACCGTCTCGGTCGCGATCGCCGCCGCGCCTTCGTCGTACTGCTCCCGAGCCTCGCCCCGGAGGGCTCCGAGGTGCCGGACGACCGCCTCCACCGACTGCCAGCCGAACTCGCCACCGCGGAACGACCGGTGGGTGCGCGGCAGCCCTCTGATCGCGATCGCGGTGTGCAGCAGCGTGACGGCCGCGTTCCGCGACATCCCGAGCGTGCCCGCGAGGTGGGAGGCGAACGCCCGCTCGGCACGGCTGCCCTGCACGACCTCGATGCCGTCGGCGGCCTCGTCGGCCACCATCGCGTCCCAGAGCGCCAGCACCGCCTCCGCCCGCCGCGCCTCCCCGATCCGGACCCACCGGACCGTGCCGTGCGCGACATCGTTCAACGCCGCGAACATCCGCTCGCCGATGGGCGGCGGCGTGCGTTCCATCGGCTCCTCATCAGGGGTTCCTTGCTGCATGCAGACATCCCATCACGGGCCTCCGACACTGACCTTCGCACACGTGTTCGACGCGACAGCCGTCGCTACGCTGCCGGGATGGTGCTGCTCGAGTGGGACGCAACGACCTACGACTCCCTGCCGCTCCCCCACGCCCGCTGGGGCGACGGCGTGATCGCGCGACTCGGGCCGGCGCCCGATGCGACGGTCGTCGACCTCGGCTGCGGCACCGGCAGGGACACCGAGCGGTTGCTCGACGGCGTGCCGGAGGGCCGGGTCGTCGCCGTCGACGCCTCCACGCGGATGCTCGAGCGGCTCCGCGAGCGGCTGGGTGACCGCCTCGATCGAGTCGACGTGGTCCGTGCCGATCTCACGCAGGACTTCCCGGCGGCGATCCGCGGCGACAGCGTGATGAGCGTCGCCGCGTTCCACTGGATCCCGGACCACCCGGCCCTGTTCCGGCGCATCGCCGGCGCGCTCCCCTCCGGCGGCCGGCGGGAGGCGGAGTTCGGCGGCGAGGGCGACATCGTCGCCGTGAACCGGGCGCTGGAGGCGGGCCGGCGGGCCGGCGGACCCGGGTGACTGGGAGTTCGCGAGCGCGGCGGACACGGCGGCGGCGCTCGAGGCGGCCGGCTTCCGCGACGTGGACGTCCGCGTGGTGCCCGACCCCGTCGCGCTGCAGCGGGGCGAGCAGCTCGAGGCGTTCCTGGCGACCGTCATCATGGGCGCGATCCTGCGCGACCTGCCGCAGGACGACGCGCTCGCGCTGGTGCGCCGGGTCGCCGCGCAGCTGCCCGACGGCGTCATCGACTCCGTGCGGATGCAGGTGTCGGCGACGAGGGCCTGAGCGGCCACGTGCGCTCCGCGAAACATGCGCCCCCTAGCGTTGAGCCCATGCGTTCGTCCGCGGAGCCCGAGCAGATCGACGTCGTCGGACGGTTCGACGCGGAGCACGGGATCCCGGAGCGGATGCGCGGCGACGTGCGTCTGCTCGGCGAGCTGCTCGGCCGGGTGCTGCGGGAGAGCGGCTCCCCCGGCGTCTTCGAGGACGTCGAGCGCCTGCGCGTCGCTACGATCCACGCCTACACGGACGAGACCGACGAGGCGTTCTCCGACGCTGCGACGATCGCCGACGGCCTGACGGTCGCGCGGGCCGACGAGGTCGCCCGCGCGTTCACCGCCTACTTCCACCTCGTGAACCTGGCGGAGGAGCACCAGCGCGTCCGCGCCCTGCGCGACCGCGACACGGCTCCTCGCGAGGGCACCGACTCGGTCGGCGGCGCCTTCGCGCAGCTGTCGAGCGAGGTCGGCGCGGACGCCGCGCTCGACCGGCTGCAGTCGCTGCGGTTCCACCCCGTGTTCACCGCGCACCCGACGGAGGCGCGCCGGCGCGCGGTGTCCGGCAGCATCCGGCGGCTGGCGCAGCTGCTCGACGAGCACGACGACGCCCCGGGCGGCAGCCGGCTCGCCCGGATCGAGCGGAGCATGCTCGAGGAGATCGACACCCTGTGGCGCACGGCGCCCCTCCGGGCGGAGAAGCCGTCGCCGGTCGACGAGGTGCGCTCGATCATGGCCGTCTTCGACGAGACCCTCTACACCGCGGTGCCCGCGGTGTACCGGCGCATCGACGACCTGCTGACCGGCGAGGACGCGGGCGACCGCGCGCCGCTGGTCCGCCCGTTCGTGCGGGTCGGCACCTGGGTCGGCGGCGACCGCGACGGCAACCCGTTCGTCACCGCCTCCGTGACCAAGCAGGCGGCGGCGATCGCGAGCGAGCACGTGCTGCTGGGCCTCGAGCGCACCGCCGCCCGCGTCGGGCGCACGCTCACGCTCGACGCGACGACCACCCCGCCGTCCGATGCGCTGCTCGCGCTCTGGCGGCGCCTGCGCGCCGGCGACGAGGACGTGGCGGCGGAGGTCGCGAAGCGCTCCCCCAACGAGCCGCACCGCCGCGTGGTCCTGCTGCTCGCCCGCCGGATCGCGGCGACCAGGACCCGGGACGCGGACCTGGCGTACCGCGAGCCGGCGGAGCTGCTGGCCGACCTCGCGGTCGTGCAGCAGTCGCTCGTCGCGGCCGGGGCGCCCCGGCAGGCGTACGGGCAGCTGCAGAGCCTGATCTGGCAGGTCGAGACGTTCGGGTTCCACCTCGCCGAGCTGGAGGTGCGGCAGCACTCCGCGGTGCATGCGAAGGTGCTCGCGGAGATCGAGGCGGGCGGCCCGCTCGGCGAGCAGGCCGAGGAGGCGCTGCAGGTCGTGCGGACCGTGGCGCAGATCCAGCAGCGCTACGGCCCGAGCGCCGCGGGCCGGTACATCGTGTCGTTCACCCGGTCCGCCGACGACCTCGCGGCCGTGCACCGCCTCGCCCGCGCGGCGGTCGGACCGGACGGCACGCCTCCGGTGCTCGACGTCATCCCGCTGTTCGAGACCTTCGCCGACCTGCAGGCCGCGCCGCGGATCCTCGCCGAGATCGTGGAGCACCCGGAGTTCGCCGCCCGGCTCGACGCGACCGGCCGCCGCCTCGAGGTGATGCTCGGCTACTCCGACTCGTCGAAGGACGTCGGACCGGTGGCCGCGACGCTCGCGCTGTACGAGGCGCAGCGGCGGATCGCGATCTGGGCGCGGGAGAACGGCATCGTCCTCACGCTCTTCCACGGCCGCGGCGGCGCGCTGGGCCGCGGCGGCGGGCCCGCGAACTCCGCGATCCTCGCGCAGCCGCCGCACTCGGTGGACGGCCGGTTCAAGCTGACCGAGCAGGGCGAGGTGATCTTCGCGCGGTACGGCGGCAGCGACATCGCGATGCGGCACATCGACCAGGTCGCCGCGGCGGTGCTGCTCGCCTCCGCCCCCTCCATCGAGCACCGCAACGAGGCGGCGGCGACCCGCTTCGCGCAGGTGGCCGCGACGATGGACTCGACCTCGCGCGAGCGCTTCTTCGCGCTCGTGAAGGCGCCGGGCTTCGCGCCGTGGTTCGCGACGGTGACGCCGATGGAGGAGATCGGGCTGCTCGCGCTCGGCTCGCGCCCCGCCCGCCGCGGCCTGTCGGTGGAGTCGCTGGAGGACCTCCGCGCGATCCCGTGGGTGTTCTCGTGGACGCAGGCGCGCATCAACCTGACCGGCTGGTTCGGGCTCGGCAGCGCCCTGGAGGCGGTCGGCGACGAGGCCCTGCTGGCCGAGGCCTACCGCGACTGGCCGCTCTTCCACACGATGATCGACAACGTCGCGATGAGCCTCGCGAAGGCGGACGGCCGGATCGCCCGCCACTACCTCGCGCTCGGCGACCGCGAGGACCTGGCCGCGATGGTGCTGGCGGAGATGGACCTGACCAGGGACTGGGTCGTGCGCCTCACTGGCGGCGACCAGCTGCTGGCGAACAAGCCCGTGCTGCAGCGCGCCGTGAAGATGCGCAGCCCCTACGTCGACGCGCTGTCGCTGCTGCAGCTGCGGGCCCTCCGCGCGCTGCGGGAGACGCCGGAGGAGCAGCCCGCCGACCCCGAGCTGCAGCGCCTGCTGCTGCTGTCCGTCAGCGGCGTCGCCGCGGGACTCCAGAACACCGGCTGACCCCCTTCGCGGATCCGGATTCCTTTCGCGGATCCGGATAGGGGCGGCGACACGCCGGTGCGGAGGCGCGCGGGGCGGCGTGTCGCTCGATCCATCCGGATCCGCGAACGCTCGCGCCAGGGTCAGTGCGGCTCGAGCGCCAGCCGCGCGCCGAAGCCGATCAGCACGACGCCCGTGACCCGGTCGATGATCCGCAGCGCCCGCGCCGAGCGCAGCACGCGGGACGCGACGGAGCCGCCGGCGATCAGCGCGGCGAACCAGACCGCCGTCAGCACGACGTGCACGGCGGCCAGCGACAGCCCCATCAGCACCGGCACGGTGTGCGCCGGGATGAACTGCGGGATGGTCGCGACGTAGAACACCCCGACCTTCGGGTTCAGCAGGTTGGTGATGAGCCCGGTCAGGTACGCGCGGGAGGCGGAGGCGGGCGGCGCGGAGGCGAGCGGCCCCACCTCCGCGCGCCGGAAGGTGCGGACGAGCATCGAGACGCCGAGGACGACCATGTACGCCGCGCCGGCGAGCACCAGCAGCCGGTACGCGAGCGCGGACGCGGCCAGCAGCGCGGAGGCGCCGACCGCGGCCGCCGCACCCCAGACGAACGCCCCGGTCACGATCCCGAGCCCGGTGCGGACGGCCGCAGGGCGGCCCCTGGTCAGCACCGAGCGCAGCACGAGGGCGGTGTCGATCCCCGGCGTGATCGTGAGCAGCAGCGCGATCACCGCGAACGACAGCAGCGCCTGGGTCACCGTCATGCGACGACGGTAGCGAGTCAGCGGCGCCGGGCCGCGGGGCTGCCGCCGTGGCGATCGATCCACGCCGTGAACGACCGCGCCGAGCCGCCGGCCGGGCGGCGCAGCCACGGCCAGGGGTGCCGCTCCACCACGTCGAGCCGCGCCGACCGCGTCCGGAACCCCGGCACCGGCGCCCACGTCACGGCGACGGGCCCGCCCGCGAGCTGCTCCCCCACCGTGCCGCGGCGCACCTCCACCGGACGCCGCGCGGCGAGGTCGGCGAGGCACTCCGCGAGGAACACGAGCCGCTTCCCGGAGAGCCGCAGCCCGCGCAGCAGCGGCTCGTCGAACACGAAGACGGCCGGGAGGTCCGGGTGCACGGCGAGCGCCGGGTCCGCGTCGCCGAGCGACTCCGCGGTCAGCCACACCGCCTCCGGCTCGGCGGTGATCTCCACCGTGAGCGGCCCCGCGGTCGTCTGCGGGTCGGGATCGGCGGCGAGCCCGGGCGCGGCCGGCACCTGCGCGCCGGTCTGCGCCGGCGGGAAGTCCTGCACCGGGCACGCGCGGCGCAGCGGGCAGGAGGCGCAGAGGCCTGGCGCCCGCCGCTCGACCTGCCACCGGCTGAACCCGTACGGCTTGCCGGTGCCCGCGCCGACCGCCCACTGCCAGCCCACCCCGTTGGCCGCCGGGGAGCCGTCGACGAGGTGCCGGTAGAGCGCCCGCTCCCCCTCCCTCCAGTCGCGTCCCGCTCGGACCGTCCACTGCGACGCCGCCCAGAGCCGCGTCTGGTTCACCAGCCAGCCGTCGTCGACCAGCTCGTGCCGAACGGCCGACATGCACGCCATGTCCTCGCGGTAGGGCTCGCCCTCCCAGCCCTGCCCGACGGCGGGCTCCCGGCGCAGCGGCTGCGCGATGCGCCGGCCGACCCGCGCGTAGACGTGGCGCGCGTACTCCTGCCAGAGCAGCTCGTCGCGGAACTTCGCGACGTCGCGGGCCGGGCCGCCCTGCACCGCGTCCCAGACCCGCGGCAGCGGCAGCAGCCCGTGCCGGATGAAGGGCGACAGCCCGCTCGCCCCGCGGTCCTCGACCGGCAGGACCTCGCTGCGGCGACTCGCGTAGCCGCGGACGTCGAACGCGGCAGCCGCTTCGTCCGCGGCTGCCTGCCCGCCGGTGAACCGCCGGGACGCGGCGACCCCCTCCGGCCCCTCGAGCGCGAGGTCGCCGAGGTGCGCCGCGACCCACGCCACCGCGTCGTCGAGGTCCGGAGCGGGGAGGCGGGGCACCAGCGCAGCGTACGGAGCGGCCGAGGAACCGCGACCGGCGCCGCTCGACCTCGCAGCCGGAGGGGGCGCGCCCGCCTCGGCCGGGGCGCGGCCGGCGCCGAGGGCTTGAGCAGGACGAAACGCTTCGAGCAGGACGAAATCGCGCGTTTCGTCCTGCTGAAGGCGTTCTGTCCTGCTGAAGCCCTCGAACCTCAAGCCCTCTGTCCTGCTGAAGCCCTCCGTCCTGCTGAAGCACTCGAGGGGCGGCTGGGAGGATCGGAGCATCGACTCCTCGCTGCTCGACCTCATGCCGCCGCCGCTGCCCGACGGGACGCTCGACGAGGACGCGGCGTACTCCGCGTTCGCCGGCTGGGCGGAGGAGCGCGGCCTGCCGCTCTACCCGGCGCAGGAGGAGGCGATGATCGAGATCGTCTCCGGCGCCAACCTGATCCTCTCCACGCCGACCGGCACCGGGAAGTCGCTCGTGGCGATCGGCGCGCATGCCGCCGCGCTCGCGCAGGGGAAGCGCAGCTACTACACGGCGCCGATCAAAGCCCTGGTCAGCGAGAAGTTCTTCGCCCTCGTCGAGGTGTTCGGGGCCGGGAACGTCGGGATGGTCACGGGCGACTCGTCGGTGAACGCGGACGCGCCCCTGATCTGCTGCACCGCGGAGATCCTCGCCAACCTCGCGCTGCGCCACGGGCCGGAGACGCCGGTCGACCAGGTCGTGATGGACGAGTTCCACTTCTACGCCGACCCGGCGCGCGGCTGGGCGTGGCAGGTGCCCCTGCTGACCCTGCGCCGGGTGCAGTTCGTCCTCATGTCGGCCACGCTCGGCGACGTGACCGCCCTCGCCGAGGACCTCACCCGCCGCACCGGCCGGCCCACGGCGAGCGTGACGGGGGTGGAGCGGCCCGTGCCGCTGCACTACTTCTACGAGCTCGAGCCGATCCACGACTCCATCGACCAGCTGCTGCACTCCGACCAGGCGCCGATCTACATCGTGCACTTCGCCCAGCTCGCCGCCCTCGAGCGCGCGCAGGCGCTCGCGAGCGCGCAGGTCGCGACCCGCGAGCAGCGCGACCGGATCGCGGAGGTGATCGGCGGCTTCCGCTTCACCACCGCGTTCGGCCGCACCCTGAGCCGCCTCCTGCGGCTCGGCATCGGCGTGCACCACGCCGGGATGCTGCCGAAGTACCGGCGGCTCGTGGAGCAGCTCGCGCAGCAGGGCCTCCTCCGCGTGATCTGCGGCACCGACACCCTCGGCGTCGGGATCAACGTGCCGATCCGCACCGTGCTGCTCAGCGCGCTGACGAAGTTCGACGGCACCCGTACCCGGCACCTGACCGCCCGCGAGTTCCACCAGATCGCCGGCCGCGCGGGCCGCGCCGGGTACGACACCGCGGGCACCGTCGTCGCGCAGGCGCCCGAGCACGAGTCGGAGAACCGCAAGGCGCTCGCGAAGATGGGCGACGACCCGAAGAAGAAGCGGAAGTGGGTGTCGAAGAAGGCGCCGGCGGGCTTCGTGTCGTGGGGCGAGCCGAGCTTCCGCAAGCTGATCGCGGCGGAGCCCGAGACGCTGACCTCGCACCTGCAGATCACGAGCGCGATGCTGCTGAACGTCATCGGCCGCGGCGGCGACGTGTTCGCGAACGTGCACGCGCTGGTGTTCGACAACCACGAGCCGTGGCGCCGGCAGCTGGAGCTCGCCCGTCGCGCGCTCGGCATATACCGGACCCTGCGCGCCGCCGAGGTCGTCGAGCAGGTGGCGCAGCCGGACGGGTCGGTCGTGATCCGGCTCACCATCGAGCTGCAGCCGAACTTCGCGCTGAACCAGCCGCTGTCGCCGTTCGCGCTCGCCGCGTTCGAGCTGCTCGACCCCGACTCCCCCACCTTCGCGCTCGACGTGCTGTCGGTGCTCGAGTCGACGCTGGACGACCCGCGCCCGATCCTCAGCCAGCAGCAGTTCCAGGCCCGCGGCGAGGCCGTGAACGCGATGAAGGCGGAGGGCATCGAGTACGAGGAGCGGATGGAGCTGCTCGAGGACGTCACCCATCCGCAGCCCCTGAAGGAGCTGCTGGACGCCGCCTTCGAGACCTATGCCGCGTCGCAGCCCTGGGTGCGGGACTTCGCGCTGTCGCCGAAGTCCGTCGTGCGCGACATGGTCGAGCGGGCGATGTCGTTCGGCGAGTACTGCGCCCTCTACAAGCTCTCCCGGTCGGAGGGGCTGGTGCTCCGCTACCTGTCCGACGCGTTCCGCGCGGCGCGGCAGACGATCCCGGACGAGATCAAGGACGAGGAGCTGCAGGACCTGATCGAGTGGCTCGGCGAGCTGGTGCGCCAGGTCGACTCCTCCCTCGTCGACGAGTGGGAGGAGCTGAGCAACCCGACCCGCCACGACGAGGAGCAGGCAATCGTCCCGCCGGCGCCGCGTCGCCTCACCGCGAACGTGCGCGCGTTCCGGGTGATGGTCCGGAACGAGCTGTTCCGGCGGGTCCAGCTCGCGGCGCGGTCGGACTGGGCCGCGCTCGGCGACCTGGACTCGGCCGCCGGCTTCGGCGCCGACGACTGGGCCGACGCGATGGACGCGTACTGGGACGAGCACGAGCGGCTCGGCATCGGCCCCGACGCCCGCGGCCCGGCGATGCTGCTCATCACCGAGACGCCGACCGAGTGGCGCGTCCGGCAGATCTTCGACGACCCGGCGGGCGACCACGACTTCGGCATCAGCGCCGTCATCGACCTGGCGGCCTCCGACGAGGCGGGCGATGCCGTCGTGCGGGTCACCGCGGTCGGGATGGTTGACGGGGTCGTCTAGCGCTCACCGCCTCCGCGCGAGGTGCAGCACGACGTCCGAGACGACCTCGGCCCGGTCGGGCAGCACCGCACGGATGCGCGCCAGCACCTCCCGCCGCGCCGCCTCCGGCAGCACGACGTACGCGGACACGGTCGACAGGTACCCGACCCACTCGTCCGGCGAGCGCATCGACCTGCGGGGCAGGACCGACTGCTCGACGTCGGTGAGCAGCGGGGAGGCGAGCATCTCGGTCCCGGGCCACCGCAGCGCGGCGTCCTCGGCGGTGCCGTCGGGCGACGGGAGCTCGTCGTCGTCCAGGAAGCCCGCGCGGGCAGCACGGACGGCCGCCTCCACCCCGGGGTCGGCGAGTCGGACCGGTCCGCCGCAGGACGCGAACACCCCGCCCTCGGTCAGCAGGGCGGCGACCCGCTCCCAGCGACCCTCAGGTCGCGTCCAGTGCAGGGACGCGGCCGCCAGCACGAGGTCGTACCGGCGATCGAGCGACAGCTCCTCGAACGCGGCCCGGACGGTGCGGACGGAGTCGGGCACGCGCCGCCGCAGCTCGTCGAGCATCGCGGCGTCGGGCTCCGTCGCCGTGACCTCGACCCCGCGCGCCGCGAGCAGCCGGGTCGCCTTGCCCGTGCCGGCGCCGATCTCGAGCGCCGTCCGGACGGGACGGCCGGCGTAGCCCATGATGCGGTCGGCGAGACCTTCCGGGTAGCCGGGACGGAAGCGCTCGTAGCCGGCCGCGATCGCGCCGAAGCTGCGCGCCCGCTCGACCACGGCCCCATCCTGGCAGCCGCACGAGCGCCCCCTCCGCGACAGCGGGCCGGCGGCGTGGGCTACGCGGTCGTCAATCGCTGCAGCACGTCGAACGCCACGGCGACGACCAGCGCGTTGTAGAAGAACCCGAGCACGCTGTGCAGCAGGACCGTGCGGCGCATCCGGCCGACGGTGACCTGCGTGTCGGACGTCGCGAACGCCGCGCCGATCGCGAACGAGAAGTAGAGGAAGTCGAGCAGGCGCGGCTCGGGGGTGTCCGGGAAGCGCAGCCCCGGCTGGTCGGGGTGCCCGTCGAAGGACTCCTGGTAGATCTGCGCGAACCCGACGTGGAGCAGCAGCCAGGACACGATGATGCCCGCCGTCGCGGCGAGCGTCACCGTCGTGGCCTGGTCCATCGGGCCGCCCGAGGCGCGCGGCACGTCCGCGAGCGCGAGCACGGCGGAGTAGATGCCCGCGACGCTCGCCGTCACCGGCAGCAGCCACGACATGACGCCGAGCGGCCCACGACGGCCCGCGATCGCCACCCGCCGGCCGTCGAGGACGGCGTACGCGGCGCCGACGAGCAGGTAGAGCACGGCGAGCACCTCCCACGTCACGAGCGCCGCGGTGGTGCCGACCACCGCGTACAGCACCGCCGACAGCACCACGACCAGCTCGACCGCGGTCGCGAGGTAGCCGCCCGCCGTCGTGCGGCGCGCCTGCTCCTCCGCCCGCCCGGTCATCGCCCGTCCTGGCGCGGGACGGCCGCCCGCGGACTGCCGCTCCCCCTGCGGACGACCGCGCCGGCGAACGGCAGCTCGCCCCGCGTGGTGATGACGACCTCCACCCGCCCGACGCCGCGCTCGAGCGCCAGCGGCACCGTCGTCTGCGGTCCGCAGGTGCCTGTCCACGGACCGCCGAAGCGCTCGCCCGTCTCGGTCAGCACGACGCGGAAGCGCCCGTCCTCCACCGGGCATCGGACGACGAGGAGGAACTCGCCGCCGGTGACCGACCGGTTGATCGTCAGGCTCGAGCCGCTCGCCATCGCGTCGTCGCGCCGCACGAGCGACGACAGCCGCCAGCCGACGGGGACGTCCCTGAGGTGCAGCGCGGTGGGCGACTCGCTCCTCGTCGCCGAGGCGGCAGGGGACGACGCGGTCGCGCCGTGCTGCAGGCCGACCGCGAGCACCGCGGCGCCCAGGACCAGGAGGACCCCGACGACGCCGGACGTCGTCCGCCGACGCGATCGCGGGCGGGCGGGCGGCTGCTCGGCCGCAGCGGGGAGACCCGCGGCGGGCTCGGTCGGCTGCTGGGCCGGCACCGCGACCAGAGCGGCGTAGCGGTCACGATCGGCGTCGGTGACGTCCGGCCGGTAGAGGCGGGCGCGCGCGGCCTCGATCGCCTCGCGCGACGCCGGCTGACGGACCACGGCAGCAGGCTCCCCTGTCCCGCTGACACCGAGCCGGGCTCGGCCCCTCGAGCGGCTCCCCAGCGACAGGGCGGCTCGGATGGGACAGACTGCGGATCAGGATGTGGACACCGATCACATCCGGTGGACGAAGGAGCCCTCGACATGCGAGACGTGGTCGCGCTGGTGTTCAACTACTCCCTGAACGGCCTGCTCGCCGATCCGGACACCGACTTCTGGACCTTCGCGTTCGAGCTGCTCGACGAGCACGGCGGGCCGGACCACGACGCGGCGACGATGGCGTTCCTCGGCGGCGCCTCCGCGCACCTGATGGGCAGGAGGACCTACGAGCAGTTCTCCGAGGGGTTCGCGAAGTCCACCACCAACCCGTGGACGCCGATCATGAACGCCGGGAACAAGGTCGTGCTCTCCACGACGCTGCAGACCGCGGACTGGGAGCACACGACCATCGCGTCCGGCGACACCGCGGAGGAGATCGACCGCCTGCGGCAGGGCGACGGGTACGTCGTCGTCTGGGGCGGCGTCGGCCTGTGGCGGTCGCTGATGCGGCTCGACCTGATCGACGAGTTCCGGATCAGCCTCTACCCGTTCATCGCGAACTCGGGCACCCGACTGTTCGACGAGGTGCCGGGGAACTACGGGTTCACGCTCGTCTCGAGCCCCGCCGACGAGGAGGGGGTCATCGAGCTGCGGTACCGCCGGCGGCGCTGAGGATGCGTACCCTCCATCCCGGCCTCCGGGTCTCGGACCCCCAGGCGTCGCTGCGCTTCTACCGCGCGCTCGGCTACACCGTGGTCGGCACCGTCCCGGGCACCGAGCTCGGCGACCTCACGCTGCTGCGGCTGCCGGACGACGAGTTCGCCGCGCTCGAGCTGGTGCACGACCCGAGCGGTCGGGCGTTCGAGGTAGGCCGGGGTCTGACCCACCTCGCGGTGCAGGTCGACTCGATCGACGCCGCGGTCGCGGCGCTGAGCGCAGCCGGCGCCTCCCCGTCCGCCGTCCAGCGGCCGGGCGGCCCCGACGGTCCCCGCACGTCGTGGGCAGCCGATCCGGACGGCCACCGGATCGAGCTGACCGAGTGGCCCGCCGGCCACGCAGCGGGCCTCGGGCCCAGCGACTTCCCCGGCTGATCCGCACCCGACGCCGTACCGCACGGGCCACGCGCTCCACGCCGCAGGTCGCCGCGGGCGCGCGGCCCGCGCGTAGCGCCCGGCCGTCACCCCTCGGCCCGGTGCTCCTGCTCGACGGGCTGCGGGCGGCCGCAGGCGAGGCAGACCGTCGCCTCGGGGTCGCCGTGCCCGGGCAGCAGCACGGCGACCAGCCGCGCCTCGCCGCACCAGCGGCACCGGGATGGAGGGGTCGAGGTCATGCCCCAAGCAGTACGCGACGCCACCGACACGGCCCCCGCGAGCGGTCAGCCGAGCCACCACCGCCGGCGAGGCGGCTCGGGGTCGGCGCCGAGCGCGCGGGCGGCCTGGACGACGTCCTCGGCGGTCAGCGTCGCGACCTCCGCGCGATCCAGCGCATCCACCGCGCCGTGGTCGCCGCGGGTCAGCCGCAGCGCCTGCCGGCCCAGCGCCTGCTCGAACAGGGTGCGGACGAAGCGAGCGTTGCCGAAGCCGTCGTCCCGGCGGGAGCCGGTCAGCACGCGGCGCAGCGCCTCCTCCGCGCCAGGCTCCAGCACGTAGCCCTGCTGGGCGACCGTGGTCGTGAAGATCGTCTCGAGCTCGTCGGCCGAGTAGTCCGGGAACCGGATCTCCCGGGCGAAGCGCGACCGGAGGCCCGGGTTGGACAGCAGGAACGCCTCCATCAGCCGCGGGTAGCCGGCGACGATCACCACGAGGCGGTGGCGGTGGTCCTCCATCCGCTTCAGCAGGACCTCGATCGCCTCCGGACCGAAGTCGACCCGGCCGTCCCCCTCGGGGGACAGCGCGTACGCCTCGTCGATGAACAGCACGCCGTCGAGGGCCCGCCGGATCACCCGGTCGGTCTTGATCGCGGTGGCGCCGACGTACTGCCCGACCAGGCCGGCGCGGTCCACCTCCACGAGGTGGCCCTTCTGCAGCAGGCCGACCGCGCGGTACATCTCGGCCAGCAGCCGCGCGACCGTCGTCTTGCCCGTGCCCGGGTTGCCCAGGAACACGAGGTGCTGGGAGGTCGCGACCTCGGGCAGGCCGTGCGCCTTCCGCCTCGCCTGCACCTGCAGGAACGCGACGAGCGCGCGCACCTGCTCCTTCACCGTGTCGAGCCCGACCAGGGCATCGAGGTCCGCCTCGATCGCGGCCAGCGGACGCGCGGGCGCCGGCCGCGTCAGCAGGTCGCCGACCAGGCTCTCCACGCCCTCCAGGCCGGGCCGCCGCACCTGGTCGACCAGGCGGCGGGCGACCGCGTCGCGCAGGTGCTTGATCGGGTCGGGGCGTCGCGGCACCCCGGGAGCGTAGGCGGCCGCGGTGGGGGTCCGCCCGGCGGCCGTGCTCCCAGCCGACGGGGGCGTGCACGGCGTACGGTCGCCGCTCGGCGCGGACGCGCCCCGACGGGAGGAGCGCCGTGCGCGACCTCCTCCGCGGCGCCCTGGCCGGCGCCGTCGCGACGGCGGCGATGTCGGTGCCGATGGTCGCGTCCGAGCGCTGCGGCGGGATGCCCGGCCAGCCGCCTCGCCGCATCGTCGACCACCTCGCGCCCGCGCTCGACGACCCCGCCGCTCATCGGGCCGCGGTCGTCGTGCACCTGGCGATCGGCGTCGTCGCCGGCGCGGTGCTCGCGGGCCTGCCCGGCCCGCGCGGACCGGCGCCCCGCCTCGGCGTCGCCTACGCGCTCGCGGTGTGGGCGCTCGGCTACGAGGGCTGGATCCCCGCGCTCGGCGCGCTGCCGCCGGCCCATCGGGACCGGGGCGGCCGGGTGGCGACGATGCTCACCGCGCACGTCGTCTTCGGGCTCGTGCTGGGCGGGCTCGCGCGGCGCTGAGCCCGTGGTCAGTCGGAGGCGGCGCCGCCGGTGACGCGCAGGCCGCCGTCCGCGGGCGGCACCGCAGCCGGCGCCCGGCCGCTCGGGTGCCGGCGGGCGCCCTCCACCGCGGAGCGGAACCCCGCCACCACGACCGGCACGGTCGCGAGGCAGGTGGTGAGCAGCGGCCCCTCCTGCACGCCCTCGACGAGCACGCGCATCGGCGGCTCGCCCGCGAGCTCGACGACCCAGGAGCCGGGCTGCTCCTGCAGGCGCAGCAGCGCGTGCGACTCGAGCCGCCGGTCGTCCGTCGCGTCGAGCGCGGCCCGCTGCGCCGCCTGCACGACCCGCGGCAGGCTCGCCCTGCCGCGGA
>NZ_CAXTOQ010000007.1:0-51847 GCF_964245895.1 uncultured Amnibacterium sp. | reverse complement strand
CCCCGACTCCCCTCGAACTCCTCCCCGGTGCTCGTGCTCGTGCTGCTGCCGCTGCTGGCGCTCACCGGGGTGCTCGTCGCGCGCCGGGCTCCCGGGCGCCTCCGGCACGCCCCGCGCCTGCCGGTCGTGGTCGCCGTCGTCCTCGCGGTCCTGCTCGGCGCGAAGCTGACGATCGCGGCGGGGCTGCTGAAGGTGCCGGGGTTCGACTCGGGCATCGTGCTGCTCGCCGCGTACCACCGCGTGTTCCCCGAGGCGGTCACCCCGCCGTACGACCCCGCCCTCTTCGCGTCGTACTTCGGCATGTACCCGAACAACCTCGCGCTCGGCAGCCTCTTCACGGCGCTGTTCTCGGTCGCGCACCTGCTCGGGATCGACGGGCTGCGCACGTACGTCTTCTTGGCGGTCGCCATGAACTGCGTCGCGCTCACGGTCGTCGAACTGCTGACGTTCCTCGTCGCGCGCCGGCTCTGGAGCACCCGCACGGCGTTCCTCGCGCTCGCGGCGACCGCCGTCTACACGACGCTCAGCCCCTGGCTGAACACGCCCTACTCCGACACCCTCGGCATGCTGTTCCCGATCGGGCTGCTGCTCGTCGGGCTGCACCTCCGCGCGGCCCGCGGCCCGCGTGCCCGCCTCGCGCTCGCCGCCGCGTTCGGCGGCGTGGCCGCGCTCGGCATCGCCCTGAAGCCGACGGTGCTGTTCGCGGTGATCGCCCTCGTCCTGGTGGAGGCGGTCCGCTCGCGGCGCGCGCTGCGCCGCAGGTCCGTGCTCGTCGCGGCCGCCGCCGTCGCGGGGGTCGGTCTGCTCGCCGGCGTCGGCACGTCGGCCGCGGTCACCGCCGCGACGGACGCCTCCGGGCTCGTCCGGTTCGACGTGGCCGGGTGGAAGGGCGGCGCGCCGATCACCCACTTCATGAAGATGGGGGCGCAGGGCACCGGCGGGTTCGACTACGCCGACGTGCAGTCGACCTTCGCGGTGCCGCAGCCGCAGCGGGCGAACGCGGCGCTGCAGGTGTACGAGGACCGGGTCGCCGCGATGGGGCCGGAGGGGTACGCGGTGTTCCTCGGCCAGAAGGCGCTGCGGACGTTCGCCGACGGCTCCTTCTACTGGGGGCAGGAGGGGGAGAACTACCCGGACTGGTTCTGGACCGGCGCCTACAGCACGACGGTGCGGCAGTGGTACGCGCGGGACGGCTCAGACCACCTGTACCTCGCGAGCCTCTGGCAGGCCGGCTGGCTCCTGCTGCTCGCGGGCGCCGCGCTGCCGGTCGCCCGGTTCGCCTCCCCGACCCGCCGCCGCGCGATCGACGGCGCCCGGCTCGCGCTGCTGGCGCTGCTCTGCTTCCAGCTGCTGTTCGAGACGCGATCCCGCTACGTCTACCTCTACCTCCCCTTCGTCGTCGTGCTGGCCGTCGGGGCGTGGTCCGCGCTGCCGGCGGCGATCGCCGACCTGCGGTCCCGCCGGCTGCCCCGCCTCGCGGTCCCGCAGCGCGCGGGGACTCGCCGAGCCCCGCTCCGATGACCCCTGCGCTCCCAGGACTGGACACCGACCCCATGAAGACGCCCTCGCCCGACGTGTCGATCGTCGTCGCCGTCCGCAACGACGCCGCCGCGCTCGACGCGACGCTCCGCAGCATCGAGCGCCAGCGCCCGGCCGCCGGCAGCGTGGAGGTGGTGGTCGTCGACGGCGCCTCGACCGACGGCACGGTGGCCGTCGCCGAGCGCTCGGCCGTGCCCGACCTGGTGATCAGCGAGCCGGACGACGGCATCTACGACGCCATGAACAAGGGGGCGGCGCGCGCCTCCGGCACCTGGCTGCACTTCCTGAACGCCGGCGACCTGTTCGCCTCCGACGACGCGCTCGCCCGCGTGCTGCGCGGACTCGCGCAGACCGACGCCGCCGGTCGGGACTGGTTCGTCGCGGGCGCGGCCTACGTCGGCGGCAAGGTCGACGGGCAGGTCATCGCGAACGTGCCGCACCGCCGGTGGGCCCACGCGCACGGCCTGCAGCCGCACTGCCACCAGGCGACCTGGTTCCGCAGGACCGCGTTCCAGGCGCTCGGCGGCCACAGCCTCGAGCACTCCTTCGTCGGCGACTTCGACCTGATCCTGCGCTTCGGGCTCGCGGGCGCGCCGGGGCAGGACCGCCGCGTCGCGATCTCCTACCTCGAGGGCGGGCTGTCCGCGCAGCGCGCGGCGGAGGTGCCCCGGCTGCTGCGGGAGGTGCGCCGCGAGCGGCTCGGCCTGACCGGAGCCGCCCGCCTCGGTGACGACGCGATCGACCTCGGCGTCCGGGTCCTGACCCGCGGCCGCCGGATCGGCTGGTGGCTGCGCGCCGCGGCGCTGTACGTGCCCAAGCGGGTCGGGCGCCGGGCGCGGGCGTCGCTGGCGGGCCAGTCGTGAGCTCCGCGCGCAACGCCGCGTTCGTCTCCGTGTCGCAGGCCGGGAAGATCGCCGTCAGCCTGGTCTCGATCGTCGTGCTCTCGCGGCTGCTGCCGCCCGCCGACTTCGGCGTCTACGCGATGATCATCGCGGTCGTCGGCATCGGCGAGCTGTTCCGGGACTTCGGCCTCTCGCTGGCGGCCATCCAGGCGCCGTCGATCTCGACGTCGCAGCGCACGGCGCTCTTCTGGGCGAGCACCGGCATCGGCGTCGCGCTCACCCTCGTCGCGATCGCCGCCTCCCCGGTCATCGGCGGGTTCTACGGCCGGGCCGACCTGGCGCCGCTCGTCTGCGTCGCCGCGCTCACCTTCGCGCTGAACGGCGCGGGCGCCCAGTACCGGGTGGAGCTGACGCGCAGCGGCCGCTTTCGGGACCTCGCGGTCGTGGACCTCGCCGGGCAGGGCGTCTCGCTGACCGGCGCGATCGTGCTCGCGGCCGTCGGGGCCGGCGCGTGGGCCCTCGTCGTGCAGGCCGTGCTGCTCGGCCTCACGATGCTGGTCGCGCTGCTCCTGCTCGGGCGCTGGTTGCCCGGCCGGCCGCGCGGCTTCGGGGAGATCCGCCCGTTCGTCGGGTTCGGCGGGCAGCTGATGTCGGTGCAGCTGATCTCCTACGTCAGCTCGAACCTCGACAAGATCCTGGTCGGACGCCTGTTCGGCGCCGCGTGGCTGGGCCTGTACGCGAAGGCGTTCCAGCTGTACTCGCAGCCCGTGATGCAGGGCGTCACGCCGTTCGCGAACCTCGCGATCAGCGTGCTGTCGCAGGTCCGCGACGACCCTCGCGCCTACCTCCGGCGCCTGCTGAAGCTGCAGCTGGTCACCGTCTACGTCGGACTGGCGGGCTTCGCGCTGATGATCGCGCTCGCCGAGCCGCTGACGACCGTCGCGCTCGGGCCCCAGTGGTCCGCCACGGTGCCGCTGTTCCGGATCCTCTGCATCGGCGGCCTGTTCCAGATCCTCGGGGTCGTCTACTACTGGATGTTCGTGTCGTCCGGCGCGATGCGCGTCTACCTGGTGTGCACCTTCATCACCCAGCCGATCGCGGTCGTGCTCGTGATCGTCGGCGCCACGCAGAGCACGACGGGCGTCGCCTGGGGAGCCGCAGCCGGCCTGCTCGTCGAGTGGCTCGTCCCCGCCACCTGGGGCACCGCGAAGGCGATCGGTGCCGCCGGGTCGCTGCTCGCCGGCACGATCCGCCCGCTGGCCGTCGCCGCGATCATCGGCCTGCTCGCGTTCGCCGCGGTGGAGCTGACGGCCGCGGGCGGGCCCGTCGTGCAGCTGCTGGTCGGCGTCGCCGTGCCGGCGGCGGTGGTCGTGCCGCTCATGATGCTGCTGCCGGGGGTCCGCGCGGACGCGGCGGTCCTCCGCGGCGTCGTGCAGGACGCGGCCGGCACCCGCCTCCGCCGCCGCGTCCCCGCCTGAGCGGCTCCGGGCGGCTTCCGTCATTCCGGGCGCGAATTCACGCCCGGAATGGCGGAACCCGCCCGGATCCGGACTCTCAGCCGGCAGGCACGCCGACCGGGGCGGAGGGGTCACCCGAGCGGTCCCGGCCGGCCTGCACGAGCCGGTAGCGCACCGCGCCGGCGGGCGGGTCCGCGTCCACGAACGCGCCGGCGCGCAGCACGCCGCTGATCGCGCGGAAGGCGCCGCCGCCCTCGCTGCGCTGCAGCAGCCAGCCGGTGCCGCGATCGGCGGACCACGTCAGCGTGACGTCGCCGTCGGCCCTGGCCGCCGTCGGCACCACGGGTGCGAGGGCTGCGGGGGAGGAGGTCGCCGCGATCGCGCCGCGGCCGGCCTCCCCGGTGCGGGTGCGCCCGAAGTAGTCGAGAGTGCCCGCATCCGGCAGCTGGACGCCTCCGGAGGCGGCGGCGGTGCCCGGCAAGGGCGTGAACCCTCGCACCGAGTCGAGCCCGGTGCCGGCGGTGCCCGGCGCGAGCAGGCCGGGGTCCACGGCGGCGGTCGCGTCGGCGGGCTTCGTGGCGGGCAGCGTGCCGGCGTAGACGTTCCCCTGGGCCGTCACCGGCACCGGCCACGCGTAGCCGCCGCCGTTCAGGTCGATCACGAGGTTGTTCGCGAAGACGACCGGGTCCGTCCCGGAGGTCCTGTTGTGCCGTACGACCTGCGCCGTGCTGCCCGCGGCGAGCAGGACGGTGTTGTCCACGATCCGGACGCCGTCCCGCTGCGTGGGGCAGCTGAAGGTGATCTCGCCGCCGCCGTCGTCCGCGAACACGTTGCTGCGGATCTCCGAGCCCCTGGTGCCGCAGATCAGCACGCCGCCGCCGTCGTTGTCGTGCGACCAGCTGCCCTCCAGCACGACGTCGGACGTGCCGTCGTCGAGGTCGAACCCCTGCCCGTCGCCGCCCCCCGCGCCGCCGCCGGAGGCCTCGTCGTAGCGCATCAGGATCCGGGTCGACATGACCGGCCAGATGCCCGCGCTCGCGGTGTTCGCGGTCGGGTTCGCGCAGCGCGGGCAGGCGGGCAGGTGGCCGAAGCCCTCGACCACGTCGTGCTCGAGCACCCCGCCGTCGACGCCCCACACGACGACGCCGTCCCCCTCCGCCTCCACGACGCGGTTGCCGGTGATGGACACGCCCCGCAGCGGGGAGGCGGGCCACGCGTCCGACCAGGCGACGATGCCGGTCCGGCCGACGTGGTCGACCAGGTTGTCCTCTAACCGGATGTCGGTCAGCGCGCCCGCGCGGGTCGCCGTGCCGCGGACGAGGACCGAGATGCCGCCGAACTCGTGCGGATCCGCGGTCGCGCCGGCCGGGCTGCTCGTCACCTGGCGCACGGTGGTCCGGCGCACGACGACGCGACCGAGCGCCCCGCTGCCGTCGTCGAGCACCAGGATCCCGGCCCGCAGCGCGTCGCTCGGCCCTCCTGCGTCCAGGTTCGTGACCTGCAGGTCCTGCACGATCCAGTCGTGCTGGTCGGTCAGCTGCACCGCGCCCGTCTGGTCGGGCGTGCCGCCGCCGTGCACGACGGGCTGCGCTCCGGTGCCGTAGGCGCCCAGCACGATCGGGTCCCCGTTCGTCCCGGAGCCCTGCGGCGTGAGCCGCCCGCTGCAGACCGTGCCGCGGGCGAGCAGGATCCGCTCGCCGGGCAGGAAGGCGCCGTGCTCGTTCACGGTCGCGAGCGCGTTCCAGGGCCGCCCCGCGCTGCCGTCGCCGCCGGCGGGCGCGCCGCAGTCGACGTGGAAGACCGCGGCGCCGGCGGTCCGCGACGGGGAGGGGGAGGGAGTCGGCTGCTCGGGGGCGCACCCGGCCAGCAGCAGGCCGACCGCGACGCAGAGGAGCGCGGCGGCGCCCCGGACCCGCCGGCGCGCGGGCCTCACGGCGAGCGCAGCGCTCCCGCCGCCTCCGCCGCGATGCGCCGCCCGCGGGCGCGGTGCGCGAGCAGCCGTGCCAGCACGACCGCGCGCGCGGGTGCCGCGAACCAGAGCAGCGCCCGCGGCGACCTGGCACCCGCCGCGCGGAGGCGGTCCCACCGGTCGCGGATCGTGACTGCCCGCGCCGTGGCGGGGGCGACCCGTCGCAGCAGGAGGGCGGCGCCCGACCGCATCGCCTCCACGTCGAGGCTCACCTGCCCGGGATGCGTGCGGTAGCGCACCGTGACCTCGGGCAGCACCACGCCAGGGCCGCGTTCGAGCAGCCGCGCCCACAGGTCGAGGTCCTCGCTGTGGCGCAGCGCCTCGTCGAACCCGCCGACGTCGAGGGCGAGCGCGCGATCCACCAGCACCGCGCTCGTGACGACCGGGTTGTCCGGCCAGACCAGCCGGTCCGGCCCGCGCAGGGTCAGGGGCTCGCGCGCCTGGGAGCCGATCAGCGCGCCGTCGCTCGTGAGCGCGGCGGTGGACACCAGGGCGTGCCCCGGCGCCGCGGCGGCGAGTGCGGCGAGGTGGCCGGGCTCCCACTCGTCGTCGGAGTCGAGGAACGCGACGGAGGGGACGGTCGCCTCCCGCAGCCCGCGGTTCCGCGCGGCGCTCACCCCGCTCGCGGGCTGGCTGATCACGGTCGCGCCGGCTGCCCGCGCCACCGCGGCGCTGCCGTCCGTGCTGCCGTCGTCGATCACGATCACCTGGGCGGGCGTCAGGGTCTGGGCGGCGACGCTCGCGAGGGCCGCCCGCAGCAGGTCGGCCCGGTCGTGCACGGGGATCACGACGGCGGGTGCGATCGGCGGGGCGGCGATGACGCCACGATACCGGCCGGACCGCCGCGAGGGGCCGGTCGACGCGGCGGCGGCGGGCTCGCGGCCCCAACCCGGCGCGGTGCTCCGACCCCTTCGCGCGGTACCTCCACCTCTGCGCGGTGCGTCGACCTACCGCGCGAGGGTCAGGGCTACCGCGCGAAGGGCGTCGATCGGTCGGTGCGGAAGAAGGCGCCTGGATGGAAGCCGACGCCGAGGATGAGGTGGAGTGCCCGTTCTGACCGGCCGTGCACCGCAGCCGGAAGCCGCGCCGCCCTCAGGGGACGAGCTGCCGCACCACCCGAGCGGGCGCGCCGGCCGCGAGCACACCGGGCGGGATCTCGCCGCGGACGAAGGAGTTCGCGCCGACGGTCGAGCCGGCGCCGACGACGCTGCCCTTCGACACCACGGTGCCGGCGCAGAGCCAGACGTCGGCGCCGATGACGACCGGCGACACGCGGAAGGCGTCCCGGTCGCCCGCGGGCCCGTGGTCCTCCGAGTGGATGGACACCCGTTCGCCGATCAGCGCCCGCGGCCCGATCGTCACGTCGGTGAACGCGACGAGGGTCGCGTGCGGCCCGACGTACGCGCCCTCCCCGATCCGCAGCACGCCGTCGCGGACGACGACGCGCGCCCCGACGTTGAGCACGGCGCCTGCCTCCAGCACGAGCCGCGCGCCGCGCGCGACCTGCACCAGCTCGGGCTTCAGCACGATCGCGCCGGGCCCGAAGGTGACGCGCCCCCGCGTCGACAGGCTCACGAGCAGGCGGTACCAGAGGCTCCGGAGGCGGATCACCGCGCCGCCTCCGCGGCCGCGGACCGCTGCAGCGCCCGATCCACGAACCGGATCAGCGGCCGCGCGGCGTGCCCCCACGTGGAGGTGAGGCAGTAGTCGCGGATGCGCTGCTCGACCGCGTGCCGCTCGGCGGGGGAGCGGAGCAGCCCCACGATCGCGCCGGCCATGTCGTCGCCGGTGCGGAACGCGCCGTCCGGCAGGTCGGGGGTGCGCTCGCGGGCGAGGAACGCGGGGCCGACCACGATCCGGCCGTGCGAGAGCGCGCCGACCAGCTTCAGCTGGCTGCCGCCGCCGGAGCGGGCGGGCGCCAGCACGACCGCGGCAGCCGCGTACTCGGCCTCGAGGTCGTCGACGAACCCCGCGACCTCGACGCCCGCCGGCGGTGCGGTCGTCAGGTCGTCGCCGCCCGCGCCCACGATCCGCAGCCGCGCCTCCGGCAGCTCGGCCCGCACCCGCGGCCAGTCCCGCTCGAGGAAGCGGCGCATGCCGTGGCGGTTGGGGCCGTACCACCAGCTGCCCACCGCGAGCACGGTCGCACCAGCGGACGGCTCCGGCGCGCGCGCCGGAGCCTGGATGCCGTTGCGGACCAGCAGCTTCGGATGGCTCGTCCGCAGCGCGCGGGCGTCGCCGAGGGCGAGCGCGACGACGGCGTCCGAGCGGGCCGCCACCGACCGCTGCCAGCGCACCGCCTTCGCCGCCTCCAGCACCGCGAACGCGCGCCGCTTCACGGAGCCGTCGAGCGTCATGGCGAGGTAGCGGCGGCTCTCGATGTTCGCGAACTCGACGACGTGCACGGCGACCGGCAGCACGCGTCCGAGACCCGCGGAGGCGAGGATCGCGTCCGCCCAGAACACGACGGGCGCGCGCGTCGCCTCGAGCCGCGGCAGGACCGGCTCGATCGCCTTCCAGACCGACGCCCCCTCGGTGGAGGCGAGGGACGCGGCGAGCCGCAGGTCGAGCGGCCGTGGCGGGAAGGTGATCACGCCGTCGGCGGGCACGTCGCCGTCGCCCGCCGGCTCGACGACCGTGACGCGGTAGCGGTCCGCGAGCACCGCCGCGATGCGGGCGGTGCGGACGCCCGCGCCGTGGTCGTCGGCGTCGAGCCGCCGGGAGGTGATCAGCAGGACGTCGGTCATGCCTCCGCCTCCTCGCTACGCCGCCGGACGGGCTTCGCGGGCACGCCGACGAGCGTCGTGCCCGCCGGGAAGCTCTTCGTGACCACCGCGCCGGCGCCGACGACGCAGCGGTCGCCGAGCTCGACGCCGTCGAGCACCGTCGCCCCGTGACCCAGCCAGCAGCCGTCCCCGATGCGGATGCCGCGGCGCAGCACGTCGTGGGCGCTGGCGCCCTCCTCCGTGACCTCGTGGTTCTCCGCGATCAGCGTGACGTTCGCGCCGAGCTGGCAGTCGCGGCCGATGCGGATCGGGCCGCCGACGCCGATCGTCGCGCGGGGGCCGATGTACGTGCGGTCGCCGACCCACAATCCGTCGCCCGGGTTCGCGGGGTGCGAGGAGCACTGGATCCAGCCCTGCTCGCGCACGGTGACCCCGTTCCCGAGATGCACGCCCCGCTTCGACAGCGCGGTGACGCGCAGGCCGGCGCCCAGCTGCACGCCGCGGCCGACGTGCAGCAGACGCGCGTACTCGATCACGACGCCGCGGCCGACGAACAGCGGCAGGCGGGCGGAGGCGAGGAACGGCAGCCTGGTGAGCCCGCGGACGGCGGGGAGCAGCCCGCGCCGGGCGTACCAGCCGAGCAGCGCGGGCAGCGGGACCGCGGCGGCGGCCGCCGACTGCGGGCGGACCTTCGACAGCAGCCGTGTCACCAACCCGCGAGCGTCCCCGGTCATCACGGGCACGGTAGCGGATCGCGGTGCGCGGACCCGCCCGGCAGGCGGGTGCGTAATATCCAGCCGGTCGTCCGGCGCCGGTGCGACGCGCCGCAGCGCGTCGGACGCCCGACGAGGAAGGACGGCCACGACATGGCGGAGCCCGGGCGACTCGCGGTCGACCTGGTCGTGCGGGCCGACGCCGAGCGCACGACCGGCGGCGACATGGTGCAGGTCGAGGAGTACGTCCGGCGGCTCGATCCCGCCCGGTTCGACGTACGGGTGGTCCCGTTCGCTCCCCGGATGCGGTTGCGCCCAGGCTCGGTCGTGCACGTCGTCAACATCGACCGGCCGCACGACTTCCTGGCGGCGACCCGCGCCGCCCGCGGGCACCGGCTGATCGTGAGCCCGATCCACCACGACGCCGGGCGCGTGCTCGCGATGCGCCGGGCGGACCGCGACCGCGGCATGACGAGTGTGCTCACCCGCGTGCTGCCCGACCCGGTGCGCGAGTGGCTCGGCACCGCGCGGCGCGCCGTGCGGGCGGCGGACGGCCCCGCGTCGCTCGCCGCGGGGGTGCAGGTCGCGCTCGTGGCGCTGGCGGAGATCCCCGGGGTCTGGCGCCGGGCGGGTCGCGTGCTCGATCGTGCCGACCTGGTCGCGCTGCTGGCGGAGGGGGAGGGCGCCGCCCTGATGGCGCTCTCCGGCTGGCACGGCCGCAACCGCGCGCTGGTGCCGAACGGGCGGCCGGACGCGGACGGGGGCGCGGCGGGGCTGCCGTGGGCGGACCGGCCGGTCGGCTCGATCCTCGTCGTCGGCAGGATCGAGCCGCGGAAGCGCCAGCTGGAGGTCGCGCGCGCCGCGGACCGCCTCCGCATCCCGGTGCGCTTCATCGGCCCGCACACCGACGAGGGCACCGCGCTCAGCCGCGAGTTCGCCGCGCTCGCGGCGACGTCCCCGTTCGTCCTGCACGAGGGTGCGATGCCGCGCCCGGACGTGCTGGCCCGGATGGGCGCCTCCCGGGTGCTGCTGAACGCGTCGTGGGTGGAGGTGCAGAGCCTCGTCGACCTGGAGGCCGCGCTGCTCGGCTGCGCGGTCGTGACCTCCGGCACCGGCCACTCGGCCGAGTGGCTCGGCGACGTGGTCACCGACGTGCCGGACGGCGGGATCGATGCGCTCCTGCGCGCGGCGGCCGCGCGCGCCGCCGGCGACGAGCCGCCGCCCCCGGTGCGGTACGACGCGACGTGGGACGCCGCGGCGACGCGCCTCGCTGCGGCCTACGCGGGGTGACCGGCGGCTAGGTTCGAGGTCGCGCCGGTCGAGCCGCGCGCCGGGCCCGTGCCTCGCACCGCCGGACGGACGACGGGGGCTCAGCCGTGGCGAGGATCCTGGTCGTCGGCGCGAACGGGTTCATCGGCTCCCACCTCGTCGACGCGCTCGCCGCAGCCGGCCACGAGGTCACCGCGTTCGACCGGTACCGCAGCGAGCGGCCGGCGTTCGACGTCGGCGGCGCGAGGGTGCTGGCCGGCGACTTCCTGAGTCGCGCTGACCTGGAGCAGGCGGTGGCCGGTCAGGACGTCGTCTTCCACTTCCTGTCCACCACGACGCCGGCGACCGCGGAGGGCGACCCGACCTTCGACCTGCGCACGAACGTCGCGCAGTCCGTGGAGCTGCTGCAGCTGTGCGTCGCCGCGTCGGTGCAGCACTTCTACTTCGCGTCGACCGGCGGCGCCGTGTACGGCGACCAGGGCAAGGCGCAGTACGTGGAGGACGACCGCGCGCTGCCGGTCTCCCCGTACGCGATCGGGAAGCTGACGATCGAGAATTACCTCAGCTACTTCCGTGCGACGCACGGCCTGCAGGCGACGGTGCTGCGCATCTCGAACCCGTACGGCGGGCGGCAGAAGACCAACCGGGTGCAGGGGCTGATCCCGATCGCGCTGCGCCGGGTCGCCGCGGGCGAGCCCGTGATCCGGCTGGGCGACGGCAGCATGGTGCGCGACTACCTGTACGTCGGCGACCTGGTGGAGATGATCACCCGCATGGTCGGCCGGGTGCACGCGCACACGACCTACAACCTCGGCAGCGGCACCGGCCACACCGTCAACGAGGTGCTCGACACGGTGCGGCGCGTGACCGGCGTCGACTTCGACGTCGTCGACCGCCCGAAGCCGGCGACGTTCGTCGACGAGGTCGTGCTCGGCATCGGCCGGTACACCGGCGAGTTCGGCGCGTTCGCCTTCACCGGGCTGGAGGAGGGGGTCCGGCGCGCCCATGTCGCGATCGGCGAGCAGCTGGCGCGGACGGTGGCGTCCACCTCCGTCTGAGAGGGTCGGAGGATGCGGATCCGACTGCTGCTGCGCGACGACTACCCCGCGAAGTCCGGCGGCGACCTCGTGCTCGCGCGGGCGTACGAGGGGGCGCTGCAGGGCGTCGGCCTCGACGCGCGGCTCGAGCCGCTGTCCGCCGCCGGGCTGGACGACCGCGATGGCGTCGCGCAGGTGTTCAACATCGACCGCTGGTTCGAGTTCGTCGCCTCCGCCCGCCGGATCCGCGCCTCCGGCCGGCCGCTGGTCGTCGCGCCGATCCACCACCCGATGGGCGCCGTCGATCGGTTCGAGTCGGGCGTGCGGAGCGGGCCGCTCGGCGTCATCGGGAGGGCCGGCCGCGGTCCGTTCGGCCGCGAGCGCATCAAGCACGCGATGCGGAACCGCACCGGCCGCTCGGTCGCGGAGGCGCTGATCCGCGACCCGCGCGCCGCGATCGCGCAGGCGCTGACGTCCGCGGCGCTCGTCGTCGTCCAGGCGCCGTCCGAGACGGCGGAGGTGCAGCGGAACTTCGGCGTCGACCTGGGGGACAAGGCCGTCTGGGTGCCGAACGGGGTCGAGGTCGACGACGCGGTGCGCATCGACGGCGATAGGGACATCGACGTGCTGCTCGCCGGCCGCATCGAGGAGCGGAAGAACCAGCTGTCGGTCGCGCAGGCGTTCGCCGGCACCGACGTCCGGGTCACGTTCGTCGGCGGCGACAACCCCCGGAACGCCGCGTACACGGCGGCGTTCCACCGGCTGGTGGCGCAGCACCCGAACCTGACCCACGTGCCCCACGTGCCGCTCGAGCAGCTGCGCTCGATGTACGCGCGGTCGTCCGTGTTCCTGTCGGTCAGCCACTTCGAGGTGGTGTCGCTGTCCGAGCTGGAGGCGGTCGGCTACGGGTGCCGCCTGGTGTCGGGCGCCAACGGGTACCTGCGCGACTACCTCGGCGACCGGGCCACCTACGTGGACCCCGCGATCGACGCGGAGCGCCTCCGCTCGGTCGTCGCGGCATCGCTCGGGCTCGGCGTCGACGAGGAGGCGGTCCGGCTGGTGCGCGCCGAGTACACGTGGGCGCGGACCGCGCGGGACCTCGTCGGCGCCTACCGCGGCGCGGACCTCCTGCCCGCCTGACCCGGCACGCGGCACGGGGTCCCCCGAACTGGGGACGCGCCGATCCGCTGCAGCGGGGACGATCGATCAGGGCGTCGCGACGGATGTGGCGCCTCGCCGCCCGACCGGCCTGGTCGCGGTCCGATCCGATGGCATGGTGGCTGCTCGCCGTGCGGCTCGACCGGCGCGGCGCTCCCGCAGATCCTCCGACCGAAGGCCCTCCTGCATGCGATTCCTCTCCCACGCCCCCTCGCCCGCCAGGGCCGGCCTCGGCGTCCTGCTCGCAGCGGCGCTCGCCGGCGGCGCGATCCTCGCGGCACCGCTCACCGCCTCCGCCGCAGCCGCCACGTACTACGTGGACTGCTCGCACGGCACGAACGGGGACGGCGTCTCGGCGGCGACCGCGTGGAACTCGCTGGCCGCGGTGAACGCGCACGGCGCCTTCGCGCCGGGCGAGCGCATCCTGCTGAAGCGCGGCACGACCTGCAAGGGCCAGCTCGCCCCGACGGGCTCGGGCACGCAGGGCGCGCCGATCGTCATCGGCGCCTTCCCCGCCAGCGGCACCCGGCCGACGATCGCGGGCGGCGGCACCTATAACTACACCGGCGCGGTCCAGATCATCAACCAGGCCTGGTGGACCGTGCAGGACCTGCACATCACGAACACGACGAAGGAGGCGAACCCGAAGACCTACCGGTCCGGGCTGCTGCTGCTGAACAGCAACGGCGGGCGCCTCTCGGGGCTGACCGTGCAGCGGGTCGCGGTCGACGGCGTGCGCAGCAACCCCGGCAACGGGAACACGCGCCAGTACGGCGGCATCTCGGCGCTGACCTTCGGCAAGGGCTCGAGCTACGACGGCCTGCGGATCCTGAGCAGCTCGGTCACCAACTCGTCCCGCACCGGCATCATCGTCTCGAACAACGCCTACCCGGGGTCGTGGGACTCCGCGGTGCTGATCTCGGGCAACCGGGTGAAGTCGGTGCGCGGCGACGGCATCGTCCTGATCGGCGCGAAGAGCAGCCGGATCACGGGCAACGTCGTCACCGGCGCGGGCGACCTCGGGTCCTGCTCCCACTGCGGCCGCCTGGGCGGGCCGTCGACCGCGAGCGCGGGCATCTGGCCGTCGAACACCAGCAAGGTGCGGATCGACCACAACGAGGTGTCGAAGACGCGCAACACGGGCGGCGACGGCGAGGGCTTCGACATCGACCGCGCATCGGTCGACACGGTGCTCGAGTACAACTACGCCCACGACAACCAGGGCGGCGGCGTGCTGCTGACCGGTGCGAAGAACTCCACGATCCGGTTCAACATCCTGGAGAACAACGGCCAGGGCGCGCTGACCTTCTACGGCAAGGCGCCCTCGACGAACACGGCGTTCTACAACAACACCGTCTACGTGTCGCGGGCGTCGAAGGCGAAGATCGTGCGCACCTTCGGCGCGATCAAGGGGTCGAAGGTCTCGTTCAAGAACAACGTGATCTACAGCTACGGCACGGGCGTGTACCAGTGGCCGACGAAGTCCGTGACGACCTCGTCGAACACGCTGATCGGGAACCACGGCTCCGGCCGTCCCCGCGACGCGAAGACCAGCTACGCGGCTCCCGGCCTGAAGAAGCCGGGCACCGGCGGCAACGGCTTCAAGACGCTGAAGGGCTACAAGCCGGCGCACCCCTCGTCGTTCAAGAAGGGCGTGGCGATCCCGAAGAGCGTCAAGACCGACTTCTTCGGCAAGCGGATCAGCGCGAAGAAGCCCCCGCGCGGCGCAGCGGGCTGACGCACGGGACGACGGAGGGCCGTGGAGCAGCAGCTCCACGGCCCTCCGGCGTCCGTCCACGACCCTCCCCGCCGCGCGTCCCGACCCTGCCGCGGAAGGCGTACCTCGTCGCGCGGTGCCTGCACCCTCGCGCGGTAGGTGGACCTACCGCGTGGAGGTGCGGAGTACCGCGCGACGGGTAGAGGCGGGGGCGCCGTCCTGAGCGCGGGCGGTATCGGCCCGACCGGGGCGGCCGCTCACGCTCGGGACGGGCCGGAAGCGCCCGTGCCGTCGGTTCAGGACGCCGGCTTATTCCGTCGCGCGGTGCCTGCACCCCGTCGCGCGGTAGCGGCGCCCTCCCGCGGTGGGTGCACCTACCGCGTGGAGGCCCGGACCACCGCGCGACCGACGTGTCCCCCGCCGGGGGACAGCGGCCGGTGTCCCCCGTCGGGGGACACCGGGCACCCGGACGCCTACGCTCGCGCCGGCTCCGCCTCCATCGAGGGTCGCGCCGGCGCGGCGTGTACCGAATCTGCCTCCACCGGACGCGACTCCGTCGCGGCTCCCGGCGCAGGCGACGCCGCCGACCCGGGCGCGGCTCCGGGCGCGGGTGCCGCCTCCGCGGCCGCTGCCTCCGCCCTATGCCCCTTGGTGGGCCTCGGCGCCGTCAGTGCGACCGCGAGCAGCAGCCAGTACAGGACCATTGGGCGCTGCGCGTAGACGATGTCGATGAACAGCGCGCCGACCAGCAGCGAGATCGTGACGCAGACCATCCAGGCCGGCGTGCGGCGGAGCCACAGCACGATCAGCGCGAGCCAGGCCAGCACGCCCAGCAGGCCGCCGTCGGCGAAGAACCGCAGGTACGACCCGTCGACGCTCGGCCCGGCGAACGACGGGCCGAGCCCGAACACGACGTCGGCGGGGTCGTCGAACGTGTCGAGGATCAGGTGCCAGCGGAAGAAGCGGACGAGGTTGCTCGCCTCGACGTGGGCGTCGGCCGCGGTGTTCGCGTTGACGTAGATGTTCATCCCCGCGTACGCCGCGAACAGGTAGTCCCCCGACGTCTGCGGGTGCGGGACGCGGTTGGCCATGTCCCCCGCCGCGTTCCAGCTGCCCAGGACGGAGGTGGACTCGAGCCGGGTGGCGATGGAGTCCGTCGGCGCCTGCGGATCGACGGGGGCGGCGACGACGGGCGGGGTCTCGGCCTCGGGCTCGGTGTCGTCGGTCGGCTCGTCGCTCGGCGCGGCCGTGATCACCGGCTCCTCGGCGGCCGGCGGCTGCGCCGCGGGCAGCTCCGGCAGGTGCACCAGGCCCACCGTGAAGGCGAGCACCAGTCCGGCGACGACGACGGACAGCACCTGTCCCGCGATCAGCAGCGGCGACCGGCGGTAGGGCTGCAGCGCGGTCCGCAGGCCGGCACGGCGCGCCCGGCGGGTGATCCGGACCAGCCAGATGACGCTGAACACGGCCATCCCGACCGCCGCGCCGAGGATGGAGATGCGCGAGATGGAGGCGGCGAGCGCGACCACGGACAGCGACACCATCGCCCAGCGCCCGCGGGACAGCCAGTAGACGGCGAGCGCGGCGCTGATCGCACCGAGCTCGTACGGCCCGACGGTGAGGCCGGCGGCACGGGTGTACGCGGCGTGCGAGAAGCCGATCGGGATCGCGAAGTAGTACTGCAGGACCGCGAACAGGGTCTGCAGCACCGTCACGACCACGAGCAGCGAGTCGATGCGGCGACGCCAGAGGCCTCCCGTGCCGTGCAGGAGCAGCAGGGCGGCCGGGAACGCGATCCAGTACTCCAGCGGGCGGACGGCGTACAGCATCGCCGTGACGGGCTCGACCATGCCGCGCGCCGACGCGACGCCGGCGGAGATCAGGCCCGCCGCGGCGACGCCGGCGATCGCGAGGGTCGGCGGTCCGGGGCGGCCGAGCACGCGCAGGTGCAGCACGCACAGCGCGCCGAGCGCCACGAACACGAGGTCCTCGACGCGCAGCCCGTGCAGGGCGGCGGGCAGCTCGACGCGGGGGCCGACGAGCAGCCAGAGCAGCAGCAGCGCGAGCACCCAGCGCAGCGCCGGGGTGGGCTCCGCGGACAGCCGGAGGCGGCGCCCGCGCTCCGGGACGGTCTCCGGGCGGGCGGTCGGGTGGGGGGCCAGGGTGGCGATGGCGCTCTCCTCATGGCGGGGCGACGGCGCAGCCGCCCCTCGTCGGACTGCGCGAAAGTACCCCCGGACGGGTGACACCCCGGGATTGGGCGCGGCGTGGTCGCCATCGGCGCGCCGACGCCCCCGGTATCCGGGGCGGGCGGGAGGCGGATGTCGCGGACCTGAACGGCGGGCGCGACGCTCCGGCGACAGAACGCGGCGAAGCCGCGGCCCTCGAATAAGGTGCATCCGCTCGACCGACCGCGACCACTCGAGAGGACGCAGCCCGACCGTGCCCAAGGCTCAGAGGACCAAGAAGCAGCGGACCCCCGCCCAGCGGACGCGGCGACGCGTCGCCATCGGCGGTGTCGTCGCGCTGCTCCTCGGACTCGTGGCCGTCGTGCTGCTCACGGTCTACGTCGGCAACCGCGCGCTGATCGCGAAGGACTCGCTGACGGCCGCGCAGGGCCAGCTGACCTCCTTCAAGGACGTCGTCGGCCAGCCGGGGGCGCCCAGCACCACGCAGCTGTACGCGAAGCTGCAGGCGAACACCGCGAAGGCCGCCGAGCAGGTGGACGACCCGGTGTGGTCCCTCTACGAGCACATCCCGGTGCTCGGGCCGAACCTGAAGGCGTTCCGGCAGACGACCGTCCTGGTGGACGATCTGGTGCACGACGGCGTCGGCCCCATCGCGAAGGCGGCGGAGGGGATCAGCATCGACAGCCTGAAGCCGACGAACGGCGCGGTGAACATCGAGCCGCTGAAGACCCTGACGCCGGCGGTGGGCGACCTCGACGCCGCGATCACCGTCGCGGACAAGCGCGCCGCCGCGATCGACACCTCCGACGTGCTGCCGCAGCTGAAGGGGCCGATCGGCACGGTGCAGTCGATGCTGAGCCAGTACGCGCCGACGGTGCACGAGCTGCACGAGATCATGCCCGTGCTCTACCCCGCGCTCGGCGGCGAGGGGGCCAGGCACTACCTGCTGATCTTCCAGAACAACGCGGAGGAGCGGGCGAGCGGCGGCAACCCCGCCTCGATGGCGATGCTCGTCGTGAACAAGGGCAAGGTGAAGCTGGGCACGCAGGGCAACTCGAGCAGCTTCCCCCGCCCGTACGCGAAGGCCCCGTACCAGCCGTCCGGTCCGCAGAACGAGGACTGGCCGAAGATCTACACCGACTACGCCTCCACGTACGTCACCAACATCACGATGACGCCCGACTTCCCGACCACCGCGAAGCTGGCGCGCGCCATGTGGCGCGGCCAGTTCGGCGGCAAGGTCGACGGCGTGATCTCCTTCGACCCCGTCGCCCTGTCGTACCTGCTGCAGGCGACGGGCCCCGTCACGCTGCAGGACGGCACGAAGATCGACGCCACGAACGCGGTGTCGTTCCTGCTGAACGAGGTCTACTTCAAGTACCCGAACCCGTTCGTGCAGGACGCGGTGTTCGCCTCCTCCGCGCAGGCGATCTTCTCCGCGGTCACCAGCGGGCAGGGCAGCCCCTCCGCGTACCTGGCGCAGGTGCAGCCGATGATGGACCAGCAGCGGCTGAAGATGTGGAGCGTCCGCCCCGACGAGGAGCGGCTGCTGATGGAGTCGCCGCTCGGCAACATGCTGCCCGCGGACAACACCGAGAAGACGGTGCTCGGCGTCTACAACAACGACGACGCGACCTCGAAGATGAGCTACTACATGGACGAGAAGGTCGACGTCACGACGAACACCTGCTCGGCGACGCCGACGTTCACGGTCAAGGCGAAGGTGACGAACACCCTGCCGCTGTCCAAGGTCGACTCCCTGCCCGGCTACGTCGCGGCGAACCAGCCGCGCATCGTCAAGGGGGGCGACCGGCAGTGGGTGCAGCTGTACGGACCGGTGGGCGCGAAGCTGAAGTCCGTCTCGATCGACGGCGAGAAGGTGTCGTGGGGCACCGCGTTCAGCTACAAGTTCAACACCAACCTCGACGCGACCGGGCAGGCCGACCACCGGCCCGCGGTCAAGGGGGAGATGTACGACCGGCCGGTCGGCGTCGTCAGCCTGAACATGGGGCCGGCCTCCTCGATGACCGTCAGGGCGGTGTTCGTCGGCGGCACGGAGCTGTCGAAGACCGTCGAGGTGAGCCACACGCCGAAGGTCCGCGAGGTGCCCGTCTCGATCACGTCCGCGAAGTGCGGTTGATCCCTCCGCGCTTCAGGAGGCGCGTCGCTCGGCGGAGCGGGCGGCGCGGGTGAGCTCGCTCACCATCGCCCGTCGGTAGGCGACCGCCGAGTACTGGCGCATCGCCATGGGGGCCGTCGCGGCCGCCATCCTCCTGAACGCCGTCCAGGTCGTGGCGACGCGCTCCACGGCGGCGGCGAGCGCGGGCGCGTCGCCGGGCGGGACGGGGATCGCGGAGGCGAACCCCGTGATCGTCTCGGTGACGCTGCCGGTCTCGCTCACCGCGACCGGCCTGCCGCTGACCAGGGCCTGGACGGCGATGTCGGTGCGGGACCCGTGCGCGCCCGACGGCAGCAGCACCATGTCCGCGTCGGCGATCGCCTCCCACGACTCGGCCTCCAGGGCGTGGAAGGCGACGCGGTCGCCCAGACCGAGCACGTCCGCGCGGGCCCGCAGCGCCGTCCATCGATCCGGCTCGTGCCCGGAGCCGCAGCGGACCTCGAGGTCGACGTCGAGCCCGCGGCCGAGGAGCAGGCCGAGCGCGTTGACGGCGACGGCGAGACCGGCCTGGTCGTCGCCCGCGGCGAGCAGGTGGAGCCGCCCCTCGAGCCGTTCGCGCGCGGGGCGGATCAGCGGCGGATGGACGCAGGAGCTGTGCACGACGACCGCGCGGTCCGCGAGGCCCGGCGCGGCCCCGAGCAGGCCCGCGCGGCTCGCCTCGCTGCCGACGACGACGACGCCGTCCGCGCCGATCGTGCGGGCGATCGCCCCGCGGACCCGGCGGGAGGCGGCTCCCTCCGGGTCGTGGACGTGGACGACGACCGGTAGCCGCAGCAGCCGCGCGTGGACGATCCACAGCGGGAGGCGGGCGGAGGTCACGTAGACGACGTCGGGCCGCACGCGGCGCAGCAGGTCCGCGATCGGCCGGCCCGCGGCACCGGGCTCGCTGAGCGCCTCCGCGACCGCCGACGCCGGTCCGCTCGCGGTCCGCAGCGCGGAGAAGTCCAGGACCGCCACGTCTGCGCCCGCCGCGCGCGCTGCTTCGCCGAGCGGGCCGGGGGACCGCAGGGCCAGCACGACGCGCCAGCCCGCCTCCACCAGGCCGACGAGGCTCTGGAGCGCCAGCTCGCCGCGCGCGGTGAGCGCCGAGTCGGGATGCGCCACCACGGCGGTGCGCCCGGCGGCGACGGCCTCAGTCACGTCGGCCTTCCAGGGCTACCTCGGCCGGCACCGCGACGGGCGCGCCCCTGCGGCGGTAGGCGAGCCCCCGCGTGCTGTAGCCGCGAGCCAGCTTCGCGGCGAGCGCCTGGTACTGCTCGCCGACCACGTCCCAGTCGAAGCGCCGGGCGCGCTCCTGCATCAGCTCGCCGATGTCCCGGAAGCGGAACGGGTACCGCTCGATCTCCTCGATGCGGCGGGCGGCGTCGCCGGGGGAGGCGAAGTAGGAGCCGGCCGTGCCGGCGATCTCCCGGTTGCGGGTCGTGTCCCACGCCACTACCGCGGCCCCCGCGCCCATCGCGCGCAGCAGCGTCGGATCGGCGGCGCCGATCGTCGAGCCGTGGATGGAGCCGCTCGCGTGCGCGTGCAGCTGGTCGAGCAGCCGGTCGTCGGGCACGCCGTCCAGCAGCCGGATGCGGGAGTCCCGGCCGGCGAGCGCCCGGACGCGCGCGAGGGCGGGCATCGGCAGGGGCGTCGTCGCCGCGAGCACGAGCGGCAGGCGCGCGGCGGAGCGGTGGTAGCCCTCGACGACCTCGTCGAGGTGCGCCTCCGGCTCCGACCCGACGACGACGAGGTGGAAGTGCCGCGGCACGATCCCGAGCCCTTCGAGCAGGTCCGTCGGCACGTGCCGCACGATCCGGGCGCCGTACCCGATCAGGTCCGTCTGCAGTGCGTACTCGTCGGCGTAGTGATCCTGGATCCCGACGGCGTCGACGACCACGGCGTCCGCCTCGCGGGCGGCGCGGTGCTCGACCGCGCGACCGCGGCGGGTGGCCGCGAGCTGCTCGTGCAGCCGGCCGTCGATGCGGACCGCGACCGCGGCGCCGCGCGAGCGGATCAGCGGTGCGATCGCGATGTCGGCGGGGTCGAGCAGCAGCGCGACGTCGAACCGCCTGAGCACGAACCGACCCGCGGTCGCCGCCCGGCGCACGGCCTGGTTCCCTCCGCCGGTCTCGCCGACGACCACCTCGTGGCCGCCCAGCTCCAGCCGGCGCCCCACCTCCGCGACGGTGAGCTCGGTGGCCGCATGGCCGCGGGCGCCGAGCAGCGCGATGCGCAGCGGCGGGACGGGGTGGCGGTGCCGGGGTGCGGCGGCCTGCAGCGAGGTCATGGGGTCCCTCAGGGGGGTGCGCCTCCGCCTGAAGGGAAGGAGGGGACGCGGACGCTCCGGGGTGGGAGCGGGACGGGTAGGGGGTGTGCGCCCGTCCTTCGGGCGCGGCGGGTACCGCGCGGGGGGACAGGTGATCGGCAGCCTAGAGCGCGGGAGCCGGGACGGCAGCCCCGTCTTCAGGGGCCTCCGCGGCCCGCAGCGCGGCGGCGGCCGCGCGGCTCCGGTCGACCGACGGCACCGCGACGGCGAGCATGACGAGCAGCGCCCAGTTGCCCTCGATGAGCAGCCGGCTCTCGGCCAGCGCCTGCGTCAGCAGCGCGACGACGAGCAGCAGCGGCAGGGCCGTGTACGGCGCCGGCACGAGCGCGAGCCGCAGCGAGCGGTGCACGACCGATCCGACGATGGCGACCAGCGCGACCTGCCCGGGCAGGCCGACCTGCAGCACGACGTCGAGGTACGCGTTGTGCGCCTGCAGGTACTGCACGCCGTCGCGGATCACCAGCCGCCGGTACGGGTCCACCCACGGCGCCCAGTAGCTGATCCAGCCCCAGCCGAGCGCGGGCCGCTCCTGCGCCTTCTCCCAGACCAGCCGCCAGATCTCGAACCGGCCCGTGAAGTCGTCGCCCTTGCCGAGCACCCGCAACAGCGGGGCGAACAGGCGGGAGGAGCCCAGGCCGACGGCGGCGACCGTGCCGACGGCGACCACCCCGAGCGCGATGCGCCCCCGGCGCCCGAACCGGCGGTAGCCGAGCACGATCAGCGCGGTCACGAGGACCAGCCCGCCGGCGATCAGCACCGTCGCCGAGCGCGTGAGGGCGATGGCGAGCACGTCGACGACCACGGCGGGGATCAGCAGCAGGGGACGGATGGCACGCGCGCGCACGAGCGCCGCGAGCAGGATCAGGGCGAGCAGCGCGATGAAGCAGGTGAGGTTGGCGTTCGCGACGATCCCCTGGATACGGCCGCCCTGGAAGATCAGGCCCTGGCTCCAGTAGTAGGCGCCGGGCACGTTCGCGCCGTAGTTCGTCCAGAGCGGCAGGATCTGCCCAGCCGGGGACAGGGCGACGCCGACCTCGAACAGCAGCGCCAGCACGAGGTGCACGTGCAGCATCAGCCCGAACACGAACACGATGTGGCGCGGGGGCCCGGACAGCAGCACCGCGAGGCCGATGGTGGACGTGCCGATCTGGATCAGGCAGGCGAGCGCGGTCACGAGCGGGTAGTTGGACCAGGCGGTGGACAGCAGGCAGATCGCCGTGAAGGCGAGCACGGGCACCGCCGACCAGGACAGCAGCAGGCGCCGCAGCGCCCGCCGCTCCTGCACGATCATGATCACGCTCAGCACCAGGAGCACCAGCGAGACCGCGCTGAACCCCCACCAGCTGAGGGCGTCGCGCACGCCGTCGCCGTCCCACAGCGAGAACAGGGCGGCGAACGCGAAGACCGTCCTCGCCCGCTGCCGCCGCACCCGCCCGACCCTAGCCGCGCGGCCCGACCTTCCTCGCTGGTCCAGTTGCGAGCGAAGCTCGCCTCGAGACCGCGCTCCCGGCCGGCTCTCGAGCACGACGGCAGGAACGATCCGCTTCGGCAGGAAGAATCAGCCGACTTGTTCCTGCTGAAGCGAGTTCTTCCTGCTGAAGGACTCGATCGTTCCTGCTGCAGGACTCGGAGCGAGCGTCGAGACCCCGCCCCGCGCGCGCCCCGCGCCTCCGCGGGCCGGGCTGCCGTCCGGGCGGAGGCGGTAGAACAGGCGCATGTTCATCGGGATCACCAACACGCCGCGCGACTACGCGTGGGGGTCGACGACCGCGATCGGCGAGCTGCTGGGCAGGCCGGTGTCGGGCGGGCCGGAGGCGGAGCTGTGGCTCGGCGCGCACGGCGCCTCGCCCAGCGTCGTCACCGCCGCGACCCCGGCGCTCGCCGGCAGCTCGCTGGACGCCGTGCTCGCCGCGGAGCCCGCCCTGCTCGGCGGCGGCCGGTCCCGCCTGCCGTTCCTGATGAAGGTGCTCGCTGCGGCCGGCCCGCTCTCGCTGCAGGTGCACCCCGACCTCGAGCAGGCGCGTGCGGGCTTCGCGCGGGAGGAGGCGGCCGGCGTGCCGCTCACCGACCCGGCCCGCAACTACGCGGACGACAACCACAAGCCGGAGCTGATCCTGGCCCTGTCGCCGACGTTCGAGGCGCTCGCCGGGTTCCGGCACCTCAGCGAGGCGCGGATGCTGCTCGCCGAGCTGCAGCTGTCCGCCTCCCGCGACGACCGGCGGCCGATCGCGGCGCTCGCCGAGCGGCTCGCCGCAGGCGACCCGGCGGTCGCGTCCTCGACGGGCAGCTCGGGCGAGGTGATCCGGGACGGCATGCCCGCCTCCGCCGACACCACCGCAGCGCACCGCGGCGGCGGCAACCCGCTGGCCGACGCCGTCGCGTGGCTGCTGCACGGCGGCGACGAGGTCGACGGCACGGTGGTCGCGGTCACGGCGGCGGCGGCCAGGACCCCGCAGGCATCGAGCTTCGCGCGCGAGTTCGCCACCGTCGGGCTGCTCGCCCACGACTACCCGGGGGACCCCGGCATCGTGCTCTCGCTGCTGCTCAACCGCATCTCGCTCGCGCAGGGGCAGGCGCTCGCGCTGTCGGCCGGCGTGGTGCACGCCTACCTGGACGGCCTCGGCATCGAGGTGATGGCGGCGAGCGACAACGTGCTGCGCGGCGGCCTCACGCCGAAGCACGTCGACGTCGACGAGCTGCTGCAGGTGGTGCGCTTCGAGCAGTCGTCCCCGCCGATCGTCCGGCCGGAGGCGACGGCCGACGGGGTGCAGCGGTTCCGCGCCTCCGCCGACGACTTCGTGCTCGACCGGGTGGACGTGGGGGCGGCGGGGGCCGTGCACGGCGAGCGGCTCGCCGGCCCGGACGAGGTGCGCATCGAGCTGACCGGGCCGGCCGTCGCGCTCTGCCTCAGCGGCGGGCTGACCGTGTCCGGCGCCAAGGGCTCGTTCAGCCTCGCGCGGGGCGACGCGGTCTACGTCAGCCCGGACGAGCAGCACCTGGTGCTCTCGGGCTCCGCGGACGTCATGGTGGCGACGACGCCGTAGCCCGGGGTTCAGCCGCCCGCGGCGACCCCGGGGAGGAAGGACACGAGCAGCACCGCGACCACGACCGCCACGACGACCAGGCCGAACGCGATCCCGAACCGTCGCAGGCGCCGGTCCGCGGGCCGCTCCGGCAGCAGCGGGATGCCCACCAGGCTCGCCGACGACGGGGACAGGTCCTCGATCGAGGCGGGTTCGGCACCGGGCGCGATCGCCGTGCCGGCCGTGACCGGGGTGAAGGGCGGTGCGGTGAGGTCGTCGACCTCGTCGTCGAACGGGTCCGCGACGGCGGCGCGGAGGGGCTCCGGCTCGACCGGCGGCGCGGGCGGAGGCGGCGGGGCGGGAGGCGCGATGGGGGCGCCGGGGTCCTGCACCGGGATCGCGCCCGTGTGGCGCCGGACGACGGCCCGCGTGATCGCCGAGGTCGTCGCGGCGAAGTCGCCGTCCTGCGGCGGCATCGAGCTGTGGCGTCCCATCAGCGGGCGCCCCGCACGGCGTCGTCGCGGTGGGGGTGCATGCGCGGGCTCCCGTCGGACGGAGGGGCGAGGAGTCGACCGGCGGGCCCGGCTCCGGGCAGGCTAGCCGCTGACCGGGGCGGGGAGAAGCCCGGTGCGCTGCCGGAGGGGCGCCGCGGCGCGGGAGCCCCGGTGGGAGGATCGGGGCGTGGGGAGCGCGGACGACGGCCTGCACGGCCGGGTGCTGGTGGTGTGCACGGCGAACGTGTGCCGCTCGCCCCTCGCGGCGGCGCTGCTCGCCGACGCCTTCCCCGCCCTGCAGGTCCTGAGCGCCGGCGTGCAGGCGCCGGTCGGGGCTGCGATGTGCACCGTCTCCGCGACGCGCCTGCCGCGAGGTGCTGCGGACGCCCACGTCGCCCGGCAGCTGACGAGGTCGCTCGTCGACGGCTCCGACCTGGTCGTCACGCTCGAGCGCGAGCACCGCGCCGCCGCGGTCCGGCTCTCGCCCGGGTCGCAGAGCAAGGTCTTCACGCTGCGGGAGGTGGCGGCCCTGAGCCGCGGGCTCGCGGACCGCGGCGCTCCGCAGCCGTCGGACGCGCGCGCCCTCGCCGCGGCGCTGCACGGGGTGCGGGGCATCGTGCCGATCCCGGCCGCGCCGCCGCCCCGGCGCCGGTGGTGGCAGCGTCCGGTCGAGCCGGAGGACGCGCTCACGATCGTGGACGGGCACGGCCGGCGCCCGCAGGAGCACGAGCTCGCCGTGGACCAGGTCGCGTCGACGGTGCGGGACGCCGCCACGGCGATCCGGGCGCTGCGCGCCTCCTGAGCCCTCGACGCGCGGCTACCCGCGCTCGAACAGCGGGACCGCGCGCGGATCCGCGCTGAGCGCCTGCCACTCGAGCAGCGCCAGCGCCTGCAGGCCGCGGACGGAGGGATGGAACCGGTCCAGCGCCGACAGCTGCGGCAGCGTGAACCGGTCCGCGTTCAGCGCGCCGCCGTCGTAGACGCAGCGCGCCACCGCGATGCACGCGCCGGCGAGCACCGTGTCGTACTCGGTGATCCGGGCGGCGACCGCCCGGCGACGCTCGACCGAGTCGAACGTCGTCGACTCCGGATCGGCGAGCGCGGTCGCGCAGCCGCCGGCCCGGCTCCACAGGAACCGCGCGGTCGGGTCCGTGCCCGCCACGGCCACGAGCGCGGTCACATCGGGCACGGAGGCGACGAGCACGACCGCGTCGGGCGCGTACAGGCTGATCTGCTGCAGCGCGGAGGTCACCGCGGCGGCGTAGCCAGCGGTCGGGGTCATCTCGCCGAGCGTCGCGCGGCAGACGTCGTTCGCGCCGATCAGCAGCGTGATCAGGTCGGGGTGCACGGCGACGGCGGAAGCGACCTGCCGGCGCAGGTCGTCGACCGTCGCGCCCGACCGAGCGAAGCTGTGCACGGCGACCGGGCCGTCCGTGATCGCGCCCAGCCGCGTGGCGATGCTGCCGATCCGGGGGTCGGTGCCGCCCGCCCAGGACACGGAGGGGCAGTCGCCGTAGTGCGCGCAGGCGTTGAACCCGCGGGACAGCGAGTCGCCGAGCACCGCGACCGTGGAGGGCGGCCCGGTCGGCGCCGGCGTCGGCACCGCGGTCGTGGTCGGCCCGCCGGTCGGCGCGACGGGCGGCGCCGAGTCGGGCGTCGCCGTGCAGCCGGCGCAGGCGAGCAGCAGCGCCGCGGCGACGGCTGCCGTTCGGACGGATCGGCGCACCGGTCCATCCTCGCCGGTCCGGCGGACGCCCCCGCACGGCTTGGCAGGATGACGGGATGCCCGTGCATCCGCTGATCGCCGCCCGCTTCCCGCTGATCGCCGACGTCCTGCCCGGCACGCCCGTTGAGCAGCTGCCCGAGGCTGCGCTCGCGTTCGGCCTGCCCTACGGCGACTACCGGGCGCCGGCCGTCGCGATCGAGGACACGGCGGTGGACGGTCCGCACGGCGCGATCCCGGTGCGCATCTACCGGGCGGAGGACCGCGGCCCCGACGCCCGCGCCCTGCTGTGGGCGCACGGCGGCGGGTTCACCGGCGGCGACCTGGACATGCCGGAGGCGCACGTCGTGTCGATGGAGCTCGCCGCCCGCCTCCGTGGGGTCGTCGTCAGCGTCGACTATCGGCTCGCGAGCGACGCCGTGCACCACCCGGTCCCCGTCGACGACGTCGCTGCGGCCTGGGACTGGCTGGTGGGCAGCGCCGAGCGGCTGGGCGTCGACCCGGCTCGCATCGCCACGGGCGGCGCGAGCGCCGGCGCGTTCCTCGCCGCCTCCGCCGCCCTGCGCGCCGTCGCGGCCGGGCGCCCGCCGGCCTCGGTGCTGCTGGCCTACCCCGCGATCCACTTCCCGACCCCTGCGGTGGAGGACGCGACCGCGGCCGTGCTGCGCACCCTGCCGTCGGCGCTGCGGTTCACCCCGGGCGTCGCGACGGCGATCTTCGCGGCGTACCTCGGCCGGATCACCGCCATCCCGGCCGCGGAGTCGCCCGGGCTCGCGGACCTGACGGGCTACCCGCCGGTGCGGATCGTGGTGTCGGAGTTCGACGACCTCCGTGGCAGCGGGGAGCTGTTCGCGCAGCAGCTCGCCTCCGTCGGCGTCACGGCCGCGCTGACCGTCGCCGAGGGGATGCTGCACGGCCACCTGAACATCCCGCCGACGGAGGCGCTGCCGGAGGTGGGGCGAAGCCTGGACTTCCTCGCCGGCCGGTAGCGGTCGCCACGCCGCATGCCCCCTGCAGTGGGGATGGGGGCGCTCCCGCGCGGTCGACAGGATGGGCACCGACCTTGGGGGAGGTTCCGGATGTCGATCCTGACGATCGTGCTGCTGGTGCTCGGCGCCTGGCTGGCCGTGTCCGTGGTGCTCGCGCTGTTCCTGGGCCGCGCGGTGCAGCTGGCCGACGGCGACCAGCGTCGCCGCATGGCGAGGCGGCCGCAGGTGGCCACGCCGGTGCGCGCTCGCGCCCGCGTCCTCTCCTGAATGTCAGCCGCCCTCGCGCAGCAGGGCGGCCAGCTCGGCCCGACGATGGACGCCGAGCTTCGTGTATGCCCGTGACAGGTGCGTCTGCGCCGTCCGGACCGAGATGCCCAGCCGGTCGGCGACCGCCCGGTCCGGCAGCCCTCGCGCCGCGAGGTCGACGACCTCGCGCTCGCGCGCGGTGAGCCCGTTCGCCGGCACGGCGACGCCCTGCAGCCGCAGCGCCGGCACCTCCGCCGTCCACTGCGCGAGCCGCTCCGTGGAGGCGGTGGTCGGCAGCCCGCGATCGGCCCGCCGCCTGATCGCCTCCGTCGCGGTCTCGATCGCGTACAGCCGCAGCCCGACGGACCAGTACCGTCGTGCGACCGCGTCCACCTCGGCCAGGTCGCCGGATCGCAGCGCGGACGCCTGGTCCTGCTGCCAGCCCCGCGCGACGCCCGGCAGCGTGTCGAGCGCGAGCAGCTCGTCGATCGCGGCGGGGTCGCCGTGCCGCATCGCGGCGTAGCGCGCGTCCCACTCCGTGACCGCGGCACCCGCCTGGTGGGCGGCGGCGGCGGTCTCCCTGGCGAGGTCGATCGCGTCGTCGCGGCGGCCCTCCGCGGCGGCGAGCTCCGCCTCCGCGAGCCGCACCCGAGGGGCCTGCAGCCGCGGCACGGACTCGGCCCGGACGCGCTCCAGCACGGTGCGCGCACCGGGGAGGTCGCCGTCGTGGACCAGCGCGAGCGCGAGGCCCGCCAGGATCGTCGGCAGCTGCGCGTCCCGCCAGAACCCCGGCAGGCCCTCCGCCTCCCGCAGCAGCCGGACGGCGTCGCCCGGCGCGCCCTGCAGGATCCGCACCGTGCCGAGCAGGTGCGCGAACGGCGCGCGGAGGGTGTGCACGCCTTCCGCGACCATCCGCTCGTAGTCCCGCTCGGCCGACTCCGCGGCGGCGCGCACGTCGAGGCAGACCGCGGCCCACACCCAGGCCGCGTCGTGCTCGAGGGCCATGGGCCCCTCGGGAAGGCGATCCAGGGTCCGGGTCACGGGCGCGCGCAGCGCGTCGATGACCTGCAGCGCGCCCCGGGCGTCGCCGGTCTCCGCGCGGGCGACGACCTCGTTCAGCCCGGCGATCACGGATCCGAACCCGGCCGGCCCGCGCCGCACGCGCTCGGCGAGCGCCAGCCCCTCCGTCAGCCGCAGGTCGTTGATGAGCAGCCCGGCGCGCAGGGCCAGCAGGTCGGGTCCCTCGCCGAAGCGCTGCAGATGGGCGTCGAGCGCCGCGAGCGCCTGCGGACCGCGACGTGCGCCGAACCCGGAGACGATCGCGAGCATGCCGGCCGCCTCGTCGGCGCCGGTCCGGTCGCCGGCCGTGCGCTGCGTGGCGCCGAGCAGCAGCTCGGCCTCGTCGAGGCGGCTGGTGCGCTTGAGGTGCTCGGCGAGTGCCACCTCGGCGGCGGTGCCGCCCCCGTGCGCGACCGCGTGGCGCAGCAGCTGCTCGCTCAGCTGCGGCGCGGACAGGGAGGTGAGCTGCGCCAGCTCGACCGCCTCGGCGACCGGCAGCTCCTCGCCCAGCTGCAGCAGCCACGCGCCGCGGGCGATGCGCTCGCGGTCGACCGGCGGGCGGGTCAGCGAGTCGACGGCGGTGAGGAGGCGCCGGGCGGCGGACCTGCGCTGGCGCGCCCCCGCGGCGTCGAGCACCGCCTCCGCCTGCGCCGGCCGGCGCAGGCGGGAGGAGCCCGCGCCGTCGTCGTGGACGGTCCACCCGGCGCGCGCGACGCGGTCGGCGACCTCGTCCGAGCAGAGCGCCTCGGCGACGTCGTCGGCGATCTCGACCGCGACCGCCACCGCGAGCAGCCACTCCTGCTCGGCCTCGTCCGCCGCGAGGAAGCGGGCGCCGGTGGCCCGCCGCGCGGCCAGCGGGGCGGACAGCTCGCCGCGCAGCCGCCAGAGCCCGTCGACCAGCACGACCGCGCCGGTGCGGGTGGCCGCGCGCAGCACCTCCTGCACCGCGGCGGGGTGCCCCTCCGCGACGTCCGCCAGCGCGGCGCCGAGCGAGCCCTCGACCGGCCCGTCGAGCACCGCCTCCGCGAGTCGCGCGCAGTCGGCGGGCTCCAGCGGGTCGAGCCGGGCGGAGGCGGCGGTGCCCTGGCGCACGAGGGCGTGCACCGCATCCGGGACCGGCCGCCCGGAGGTGGTCGCGACGACGACCGCGGTGCCGGCCTCCGCGAGCTCGAGCAGCAGGGCCGCGGAGGCCGGGTCGATCAGGGAGGCCTCGTCGACCGTCAGCACGTCGATGGCGAGCGCGAGCACCGCGCCGCGGAGCACGGCGGCGCGGCCGAGCGGGTCCGCGGCGCCGACGCGCAGGATCGTCGGCCGGTCGAGCAGGCCGAGGAACACCCCGTACGGCACCGTCGACGCGGACGCCGTCGCGATCAGCCGCTCGACGCGCAGACCCTGCTCGTCGAGCCGCGCCGCCGCCTCCGCCAGGAGCCGGCTGCGCCCGCTGCCGGGCGGGCCCGTCACGATCGTGCTGCGACCGGTCGCGGCGTGGCGCACCACCGTCTCGAGGACGGCAGAGCGTCCGACGAAGCGGGGAGCGGGTGAGGGCATCGGCCTGCGGGTGTCGGTGGGCGGCGTCGTCGCCGGGTGGGTGGCACCGGGGCGGTGCCCCGAGGGGGAGCCGGGGCGCCCCGATCTCGGTTCAGCGATCATGCAGTTCCCGTTCGACCGTTGTCCAGTGCTCCGCTCGCCCGGACGCCGTCGCGGCGGCTCACTGCTCGTCGACGAGGCCGCAGAGGTCCGCGCGCCGATGGACGCCGAGCTTGGCGAACGCGCGCGCGAGATGGGTCTGCGCCGTCCGGAGGGTGACGCCCAGCTCGAGGCCGATCGCGCGGTCGGAGGCGCCGGCCGCGGCGAGCACCGCGACCTGGCGCTCCCGCGTCGTCAGGCCGATCGACCCGCCCTGCGACCCGGCGGGACGGCGCAGGTTGGGGGTGCGCGCGAGCCACGCGACGAGCCGCCTGGCGGCGACGGCGCTGCCCGCCTCCGCCGCCACGGACGCGGCCTCGATCCCGTGGAGGCGCTGGCCGGCGGCCCAGAGCCGGACCGCCGCGTCGTCGATCGCGGCCGGGTCGGCGGCCTGCACGGCGACGGCGTACGCCCGTTGCGCGTCCCGGCCCTCTCCTGCGGGATCCGGCCCGAGCGCGAGCAGCCGGGTCGCGGCGGAACGGTCGCCGTGGCGGAGCGCGGCGAACTCCGCGTCGAACGCGTCGAGCCGCAGCCCGGCCTGCACGCCCCGGGCCGCGACGGCCGCGGCGAGCGTCGCGGCCCGCTGCCGGTCGCCCCGAGCCGCCGCCAGCTGCGCCTGCGCCAGGCGCAGCCGGCCGTGCTGCACGGGAGGGGAGCCGATCCGGATCAGTCGGTCGAGGGTCGCGGCGGCCTCCGCGGTCGAGCCGGCGAGGGCCTGCGCGACCGCCAGCTCGGCGAGGATCCGCGGTCGCCAGCCGTCCCGCCAGCCGCCGGCGCCGGTGTCCGCGTCGCGCAGCAGCTCGGCCGCGGCGACCGGGTCGCCCTGCTGCGTCCGGACGCAGCCGAGTGTGTAGGCGTAGAGCGGCCGGTGCGTCGCGAGCCGGTCCGCGCTCGCGTTCGCGTGCAGCGAGGTGAGCGCCGCGTCGGCGACCGGGAGGTCGAGCCCGCCCGCGACCGCGAGCTCGTGCGGCAGCCAGCTCGCCAGGGCGCCGCCCTCCGGGAACGCGCGGGCGGCGCGATCGTCGGCCGCGAACCGCTCGGCGGCCTCGCGGCTTCGGCGCACCTGGCCGAGCTCGCGGAGGCAGAGCGGCACCTGCAGCAGGGCGAAGCCGTCGGCGAACGCGCCGCGCCCGGGATCCGCGAGCGCGAGGCCCGCCGAGTCGAGCGCCTCCTGCGGTCGCGCCTCGAGCAGCAGCAGCGCGGCGCGGACGGCGAGCAGGTCGGCGTGCGGCCCGTACTCGCGCAGGTACTCGTCGAGCGCGTCGAGCGCCTCGGCGCTGCGCCGCTCGACGACCCCGACGGTCATCGCCTCCACCCGGACCAGCTGCACGCGCTCGTCGGCCGTCGCCGCGCCGGGCATCGCCGCGCGGATCAGCGCGATCGCCTCGCCAGGGCGCCGGGTGCGGCGGAGGTGGTCGGCGAGCGCGGCGCCCGCCGGCGCCCCGCCGGACTCGACGGCCGCCCGCAGCAGCAGCTCCTGCGTCTCGCGGGGGGTGCCGCCGCGGTCCGCCAGCTGCAGCGCCTCGAGCGGGTCGACCGGCTCGCCCAGCTCGATCCGCCAGCGCGCGAGCGCGACCCGCTCGTCGTCGGTGAGCCGGCGATCGGCGCTGCCGACCGCCTCCACGAGGCGGCGCAGCACCGCGACCCGCGCGCGCAGGTCGAGGGAGTCGGTGACCGACGTCCTGGCCGGGACGGTCGCGATGCGGACGTGGCCGGCCTCGGTCACCGTCCAGCCGGCCGCGTCGACGCCCTCCGTGGCGGCGGGGCCGGCGATCCGGGGGGCGAGGTCCGCGGCGATCGTCCCCGCGATCGCCACCGCCGCGATCCAGCCCCGCTGGTCGGGCGGCAGGCCGGAGAAGGCGTCGCGCACCTCGCTGCGGACCGACCGCGGCGAGGGCAGCGGGCGGACGAGGTGCCACACGCCGTCGGTGTGGCGGACGGCGCGGGTGCCGACGGCGTCCTGCACGACCTCGGCCAGCGTGCCGGGACGCCCTCCCGTCAGGTCGGCGAGGGCGTGGGCGAGCTCCGCGTCGACGGGGTCGAGCAGCAGGTGCTCCGCGAGGGCGGCGACCTCCGCATCGGTCAGCGGAGGGAGGGGGACCTGCTCGAGCCGGCCGGCCGCCTCGAGCGGGAGCAGCGCATCGGGCACGGACGTGCGCCCGGTCGCGTTGACGACCAGCGCGGTGCCGGTCTCGGCGAGCGCGGTCAGCAGGTCGGCGGCGAGCCCGCCGATCGCGGCCGCGTCGACGGCCAGGGCGTCGAGCCGCAGCGCCTCCAGGGCGGCGCCCAGCTGCGCGCCGCGGCTCGGCGGACCCGCCGCCTCGATGCGCACCGCGTCCGCGCGGTCGAGCAGGGAGAGGAAGGCGTGCTCGGGGGAGGCCGCGGAGTCCGGCAGCACCGCCACGGCGGCGCCCGAGCGGCGCAGAGCCGCCACGGTCTCGGCGAGCAGCCGACCGCCTCCCGAGCCGCGTGGCCCGGTGAGCACCGAACCGACCCCGTCCAGAGCGCGCCGGCACGCGTCCTGGAGCAGCGCGGCGCGCCCGACCATGGGCGGTGCGATCTGCGGCATCGGCAGGCTCCGTGAACCTCGTGAAGCGAGTGAACTGGGGTCGCGCTGAGCGTGACACTTTCCGACGGGTCCGCGGGCACGCGTGCCCGTGTTGACCTGGGCAACCATCGGCCGCGGATCCAGCGGTATCGGGCCGGATCGAGCGGGTTCGGTCCTGGATCGGGCGGGATGAGGCCGATCGGGCGGGATCGGGCCGAACAGGTCAGAGCCGCGACCACGCGGCGTAGTCGCAGCCGGTCGTCTGCAGCACGCGGCGCAGCGCGGCGGCCTCCGACGCCGTGTACCGGGCGGGCGAGGCCGCTGTGAGCATCGGGTGCATGACCGACGAGGGGCCGCCGCGGTGGGCGAGGTTCAGCGCGTGCCCGACCTCGTGCAGGATCAGCGTCTGCCACGTCACGCCGGCGCCGAGGCGCGGGGCGTCGAAGCGGCTCGACAGCAGCACCCGGCCGTAGGTCATCGCCTCGAAGGTCCTCCCCGAGCCGTCGCGGTACCAGGCCGCCGCCGGGCCGCCGACGCCGACCTCACCGCCTCCGGCTGCGCCGCCGAAGGTCCGGCCGGCGGCGTGCCGGGCCCGGGTGAAGGCGAAGTAGATCGTCGGCACGTCCGCGTGCGTGGTCGCGTCGAAGCCGTGGGAGGTGCGGCCGGCGTAGCGGAACCGCACGCCGGTCTGCTTCGCGACCCCCGCCATCGTCGTGCGGACGGTGGCGATCATGCCGGGCGGCATGTCGGCCGTGTCGATGCGGAACTCCACGGGCCGGCAGGCGAGCCACCGCACGGGCTTCGAGGGGTCGACGACCGAGCGCAGCTCGTACCGGCCGGACGCGGAGGCGGTGCTGCTCGCGAGCGCGGCGGAGGCGATCGGCGCCGAGCCGGCCGCTGGCGGGGCCGACGGCGCCGCAGCGGTCAGGGCCGTGAGGGCGACCGCGCACGCCGCGAGGACGTGCTGCAGTCGGCGAGCGATCACCCGGCCATGCTGCCCGCGCCGGGACCCGGTGCACAGATCCCTGATCGGGGGACGCTTTCGACTCGCTCGTCCAGGTCCGCGATCGGCGTGGAGGTGGCTTCCGTCGGTGCGATGCGGGACCATGGGGCATGCGCGACGGAGGAGACGACGGCCGGCCGCTGCCGCCAGCCCCGCAGCAGCCCGCGGCCTTCGACGACGCCGTGCTCGACACCCCGAACTGCCCCGCCTGCCTGCTGCGGATGGAGGCGGTGGCCGCGCCCAGCGGGGAGCCGTACTGGTCCTGCACGCAGTGCGGCCAGGTGGTCCTGGCCTGAGCCGCCCCCTCCCGTCTTTCGGGCTCGAGCAGGACAGAACGTCTTGAGCAGGACGATCCGGCCGGTTCTCGCCTGCTGACGCCGTCCTGTCCTGCCGAAGCCCTCGGGACGGGGCAGCGGGCCGCAGTAGGGTCGAGGCCCCGCCGTTCCCCGCGGCGACGACCCCACGACCGATCGAGGACGATCATGCCCACGCACCCCTTCGGCGGGACCCGGTGAGCGCGCGCTCGGCCGGTCGCATCGCGGCGATCACGACCGGCAGGACCCTCGGGGTGCCGGTCCGCGCGACCGGTCCCGAGCCGTCCGTCGCGGCGACGCCGGTCGCCGAGGGCGGCCCGCTCATCCCGCAGATCGAGCCGGGCGCCGTCATCGGCGAGGGGGAGCGCAGCGGGCTCGCGACCCTCGTCTCCTACGTGCCGACGGAGGCGCTCACCGTCTACCTCGCGGGGGTGGCGTGCGTGAACCTCGTGCAGACGACCGGCACGGGCGGGCAGAAGGTCGCCGCCGTCTGGGTGCTCTTCGTCATCGCGGCGGTCGCGAACGCCGCGTTCGTCTGGCTCTCGTTCCGCGACAAGTTCAAGGACTTCTCCCGCCGCGAGCTGACCGTGCGGCAGACCCGGCCGCTCGTCGCGGCGCTCGTGATCACCACGCTCACGTTCTTCGTGTTCGCGCTGGCGGTCCCCGGCGGGATCGCCATCGGCTCGCCCGAGTGGCTGCCGCTGATCCTCCTGGTCGGCACCGCGGTCGTGATCGGCGTCGCCAGGGTGTGGGGCCTCGCGCCGCTGCGGGAGGACCCGCCCGTCCTCTGACCCCCCTCCCGCCGGGCCGTCGGCCGCGCGCGTCTCGCTACGCTGGTCGTCCACGGGGAGCACGCAGCGGGGCGGAGGCATCCGGTGGAGGCAGGACGGCGCGCCATGCCGCGGGTCGACGGACACGGTGCCGCGACGGCGCGCCGGATGGGAGTGACGCGCCCGTGAGCGGACGGCACGACAGGTCGACGGACGGCGAGCAGTCCGCGAACGTGCTGCTGACCGGTCCGATCGTCATCCGCGGTCTCGGGCGCGGCATGAAGGACGCGCTGCTGCCCGGTCGCCCGAGCCGTCATCGCGCGTTCGTCGACGACGCGATCGACGATGCGGCCCCGGTCGACCAGCCGCAGCTGCGGCGGGTGCTCGAGGACGGCCCGAGCGTCGCCGAGCCCGGTCCGTCGTCCCCCCTGCCGGACGGCCCCGCCCATGCCGCGGCCGGCGTGCAGGTCGCGGGAGAGCCGCCGATGGACGATGCCGACGAGCAGCGGCAGCCCGCCGCCGGGAGCGCGCCGACGCCCTGGTGGGAGCGCGCACCCGACGACGTCGAGTGGGTCGAGCAGCCGAGGCAGCCCGCAGACGAGGCGCCCGCCGACGCGGAACCAGGGTCGGACGCGGAGGACGGCTCCGAGGACGAGGTGCTTCCAGACACGACGATCGAGCCGGAGCCGGAGCCGGAGGGCGACGAGCCGGCCGAGGTCGCCGAGCCGCCGGCGCCGCCGGCCGACGCGCCGACGGAGGACGGTCCTGCCGATCGCGCCACGGACGCGGTCGCACCCGTGCCCCTGTCTGCGCAGGCGGACGTCTTCGCCGCCCTCTTCGAGCTGCGCGAGGCGAACCGCGCGAGGGAGCAGGCCCGGATCACGGCCGCGCTGCCGGTGCTCGACGCGACGACCGACCCGGTCGACGACGAGGCGGACGAGCTCGAGGACGACGGGCCGCGATCGAACGTCGAGCCGGAGCCGGAGCCGGAGCCGGAACGCGAGCCGGAACCCGAGCCGGAGCCCGAGCGGGAGCCCGAGCCCGAGCCCGACGACGACGCGGACGAGGGCAGCGGCGACGAGGGCGACGAAGCGGGGGAGGGCTGGGACGAGGAGGGGCTGAAGACCCTCACCGGCGACGACGGCGTCGAGGGCCTCGGGATCGAGGACGCGGAGCACCGCATCGAGGTGATCGGCGAGGTCGAGACCGACGCCGCGCCCGCGCCGGACGAGCCGCGGGCGGAGCACGCCGTACCGGCGCACGACCCCGGCGAGGAGCCCGCCGACGACCCCGTCCGACCGGTCGTCCCGTTCTTCCAGCTCGACGACTCGTTCGCGGTGACGACTCCGGAGGACCGGGGCGTCGCCGTCCCGTTCGACGCGAGCTCGGCGGCCGTCCTCGCGCCCGCGGACGACCGGGAGGTCCACGATCCGGCGCCCGCCGAGCAGGAGTGGACACCCCAGCCCGAGCGCGACGTGGAGCCCGAGCAGCAGGAAGCCGAGCCCGAGCGGGCGGTCGCCGAGTCGGAGCCCGAGCAGTCGTTCGCCGAGTCGGAGGCCGAGCCGCAGCCGGAGCCCGAGGACGCCTCGCCGGACGCCGAACCCCAGCCGGCGCCGGTGCATGAGGACGGCGAGCTGGAGCGCGACATCGAGCCGGACGAGGAACCGGGGCCGGTGCGCGACGTCGAGCCCGAGCCGGCGGGTCTGGAGCCGGAGCCGGTGCCGGTGCGCGACGCCGCGCCTGAGCAGGAGGATCCGGAGCCGCGGCCGGTCCTCGATGCGCAGCCGGCACGCGATCCCGACGACCACGAGCCCGCCGTCGCTGAGGGCGGGACGACTCCCGTGCCCGCCCTCGGCCGCGGAGCGGTCGGTTCACCGCCGTCCCGGCCGGCCCCGCCGCCGCCGAGGCGCCGTCCACCGCGCGGCGCCCGTGAGCGCATCGGCCGTGAGGGCATCGGGATCGCGGTGCTGGTCGTGCTCGCGCTCGTCTGCGCCGCGCTGATCACCGCCGTCGTGCTGAAGACCCGCGACGACGCCGCGATCGCGGCCGCGGAGGCGGCCGCTTACACGCCTCCGGCCCTCCCGACGCCGGAACCGGCCGCGACCGGGCCCTCCGTCGTCGTCATCGGCGATGGCACGACGACGCAGGCCGCGTCCGGCGTGGCCGCCGCGCAGCGCTGGACGGGCGTGCTCGAGGCCGCGCTGGGCGGCACCGTGACGACCGACGCGGCCGCGGGCATGGGCTACGCGGCGAAGAGCGACGCCGGCGTGACCTTCGTCACGGCGGCCGCGAAGGTCCCCGCGGACACGGACGTCGTGGTGTTCTTCGGCGGGGCCGCCGACGAGGACGTGGCGACGCTCTCGGTCGCGCGAGCCGCCACCCAGGCCTACGCGGCCGCCAAGCAGCAGGCGCCCGACGCCGAGATCGTCGTCATCGGCCCCGCGATCTCGGGGGGCGTCGGCACCGCGACGCTCACCTCCCTCCGGGCCACGCTGAAGAGCTCGGCGGCGATCGCGAAGGCGACCTGGATCGACCCGATGCGCGAGGGGTGGCTGCCGGCCTCGGCGCAGCAGGCCGACTCCGCGACGGACCTGACGGCCGCGGACGAGAGGACGCTCGCCACGAAGGTCCAGGCCGTGGTGCAGAAGGCCATCGGGTGACCGGCGCTCGCCGGCGAACCGTCCGATGAGCGCGCCGATCGTGGTCGTCGGCGCCGGGCTGGCCGGCGCCGCAACGGCGTGGCGACTCGCCGCCCGCGGTCGCGAGGTCGTGCTCGTCGAGGCGAGCACCCCGGCGAACGCCGGCGGCAGCTCGCACGGCAGCGCCCGGATCTTCCGGCACGCCTACCCGGACCCCCTGTACGTCGGCCTCGCGAAGCGCGCCAGGGCGGGCTGGGACGAGCTGGAGGCGTCGTCCGGCCGCCCGATCCTCACGCTGACGGGCGGACTGGACCTCGGTCCCGGTCGCGACCTCGGCGCGGTCGCGTCGGCGCTCGCCGTGCACGGGATCCGGTCGGCGCTGCTGAGCGCGGCGGAGGCGCGGGAGCGCTGGCCGTACCTCGCGGCCGACTCGCCGGTGCTGCACCACGCGGAGGCGGGAGTCATCGACCCCACCGCCGCGGTCGAGGGCATGGTCGCGCTGGCGCAGCGGCACGGCGCGGAGGTGCTGCTGGGCGAGCGCGTCGACCGGGTCGAGCACGCCGCAGGAGGCGCGGTCGTCCACCTGCGGTCCGGACGCGCGCTCCCGGCGTCCGCGGTCGTGATCGCCGCGGGCGCCTGGCTGCCCGAGCTCGCGACGGCGCTCCCGTCCGGCGTCGCGGCCCGGCTGCCGGCCCTCGAGGTGACGCAGCAGCAGGTGTTCCACTTCCCGTTCCCGCAGCAGCCGCGGCAGCCGACCGACTGGCCGGTGTTCATCTGGGGGGATCCGATGAGCGTCTACTCGCTGCCAGGCGGCCGCGACGCCGGCGACGTCGGCTTCAAGATCGCCGAGCACGACCGGGGCACGCCGACGACCGCCTCCGGCCGCGACGGCCTGGTCGACCCGGGGTCGCGGACACGGATCGTCGACGTCGTGCGGCGGCTGCTGCCGACGGTGGACGCGACGCCCTACGCGGAGGCGACCTGCCTGTACACGCGGACCGCGAACGAGGACTTCGTGATCGACCGCGTCGGGCCCGTCGTGATCGCGTCGCCGTGCTCGGGGCACGGCGCCAAGTTCGCGCCGGTGCTCGGCGAGCTGATCGCCGACGCCGCGACCGGAGGCGGATCGGTCCCTGACCGCTTCCGCCTCGCCGCCGACGCGGCCTGACCCGCACCGGTTCGCGGATCCGCAGATGTCTCGCCGTTCCGCACTTCTGGTCCGACACGCCGTGCCCGGTCGCAACGAACCGGCGTGTCGCTCAGGAACTGCGGAACCGCGAAACGAGAGATCCACGAACCCGAGGAGCGCGATGCCCGACGTCCCGATCAGGCTGCCGTCGAACCGGCCCGCCGACCGCTTCTACCGGGGCGGGCGCCGCATCACGGACCTCAGGGGCGACCCGCCCGCCGGGAGCCACGAGCCGGAGGACTGGGTGGCCTCGACCACCCACGTGCTCGGGCGGCCCGGCGTCGGTGAGACGGCGCTCGCGGACGGCACGACGCTCGCGACCGCGGTCGCCGCGGATCCGGTCGGCTGGCTCGGCGAGGCCCACGTCGCGCGCTGGGGCGCGGACACGAGGCTGCTGACCAAGCTGCTCGACGCGGGCCAGCGCCTCCCGGTCCACGCGCACCCGGACGGCGACTTCGCGCAGCGGCACCTCGGGCACGCGCACGGCAAGACGGAGGCGTGGGTGATCCTCGCCGGCGGCACGGTCCACCTCGGGCTGCGCGAGGACATCGACGAGCAGCAGCTGCGGGCCCTCGTCGACGGTCAGCGCACCGAGCGGCTGCTCGGCCTGCTCCACGCGATCGACGTGCGGCCGGGCGACGCGGTGCTCGTGCCGGCGGGCCGGCTGCACGCGATCGGCGAGGGGGTGCTGCTGCTCGAGGTGCAGGAGCCCGAGGACCTGTCGATCCTGCTGGAGTGGGACGGGTTCGACCTCGACGGAGCGAGCGACGGGCACCTCGGGCTCGGCTTCGACGTCGCGCTGCAGGCGGTGTCGCGCACCCGCCTCGATCCGGACGCCCTCGACGCGCTCGTCACCCGCGGCATCGTCGACGGCCCGGTCCTCCCGCCCGCGGCGAGCGCGTTCTTCACCGTCGATCGCCGCCCGATCGCGGGGGCCGGCGCGCTGCCGGCGGGATTCGCCGTCGTGCTCGTCGAGCAGGGCTCGGTCGTGCTCGGCGGACTCCGGCTGACCCGCGGGGCGACGGTGGTGCTGCCCGCGGGAGCGGGCGAGGTGGAGGCGTCGGGCAGCGGCGTCCTGCTCGTCGCGCGCCCGCCGAGCGCCTGAGGCGGCCCCTGTGAGGCGGCCGACCCCGAGGCGTCCGCCGAGCGCCCGAGGCGGCCGGCTCAGCGCACCCCGGACCGGGTGATCACCTTCGTCCAGGGGCCGGAGGGCACGTCCTCGTCGTCCACGAACCGCCAGGAGACCCGGTCGGTGTCGCCGTCCAGCTCCGCGAACCCGAGGCAGCCGTTGACGGCGGGCGACACGTCCATGCCGGCGCCGCCGTACCGCTGGTTGGCCGGCCGGGCGTCGTCGTGCCCGAAGACGTACGCGGCGTCGTGGTACTGGCCGGGTCCGGCGTCCTCGATCTGCGCGAAGCAGGTCCTCGAGCCCTTGCGCAGCTCGACCCACCGGTTCTTCATCAGGCTCTGGTTCCGGTCGTTCAGGATCGACGCGTACCGGGCCTCGTGCGCCCACGGGATCACGTCGGCGCGCGTCGCCAGCCCGGTGCGGTCGTTGATGTCGTCGAACGGCAGGTCGAGGTAGAAGGGGTTCTCCTTCGGCGTCATCGACGTCGGGAACCAGTCGTTCGCCGCGGTCCGGCGCTCCGTCCTGCAGTCGCCGCCGCTCTGCTTGCCGTCGCAGCCGCCGTAGTCCTTCATCCACCGCGAGTTGTAGGTGGACAGCACCTGGCTGCCGTCGGAGGCGTTCGGGTCGAAGATCTCGCCGACCCAGAACGTGGTCGACACGATGTCGGTGTGCCAGGGGTACGTGGACGTGCTTCCTCCTGTCGCGGTACGGGGCGTCGCCGGCGTCCGCGGCTTCGCCGGCGTGCTGGGCTTGTGCGGCTTGGTCGGCTTGTGCGGCTTGGGCTTCTTCGTCGACGACGCGGAGGGCCGGGGTCCCACCGACGCCGGCGAGCCGATCACGACCGAGCCGCTCGCCGAGGGAGCCGGGGCGGAGGGGGAGGGGGTCGGCTGCAGGCTCGGCAGCGCCGAGCAGCCGTTCAGCCCGCCTGCCGCGAGCGCCGCGAGGAGGACCGAGCCGAGGAGGACACCGCTCAGACGCCGCATGCCGTCACTCCTGCTCGTCCGTGGTTCCGCCGGACGTCGTCCGCGCCGGCGCGTTCCCCATGTCGTCCATCGCCCCATCGTCGGGCACGGGTGCGCCGTCGGCGAGGAGGGGCGACTCGCCGATCGTCGGCGTGGCGCGAGCCGTGAACGGTGCCGCGCCCTCGGAACCCGCGTGGTTGCTGGGAGGAACGGCCTGGAGCACCCGTCGGCCCGCCCCTCCGACGCTTCCGGCGGCCGGAAACCAGGGGGCTCGGACGGCGAGCCGCGACTCCCGCTGCATGGGATGACCGCCTTCGGACGGAGGTGGACGGGTACGGGGAGGGGAGGGAGCCCCGCGCCGCACGCACCACTCGGTCCTCCCGGGCGGGGGCCGGGAGGACCGAGTGGGGTGGAGGCGCGCCGGTCAGGCGGCGCGTCGGGGGGTGCGGGCGGTCACGGCGTGGCCGTCTCGCCGCCCGCGGTCGCCACCGCGTCGGGGACCTGGACGGTCCCCTTCTTCTCGGCGTTGTCCGGCACCAGCGAGCTGGTGTTCGGCACGACCTCGGTGGTCGACGTCGCCGCCGGCGTGATCGCCGGAGCACCGACCGTGTCGTACATGGCCCAGTCGTCCGTCACCAGGGTGCCGTTCGAGAAGAGGTTGAGCCCGTACGTCAGCCCGGTGGATCCCGCGGGGATCGTCGGGGTCGTCCACTCCGCCAGCGCGTAGGTGTCCGAAGCGGCGAACCAGGGGCTCGACGTCCAGTACGTCCACTTGCCGGTGGAGTCGCGGAGGTAGACCGCGAACTGCGTGACGGCGCTCGAGGTGTACCACTCCCGCAGGGAGTAGGTGTGCCCCGGGACGACGGTCGGCGCACACTGCCCGAGGTCGAGGATCGGCAGCAGCTTCGCGTCGCCGTCGGCGTAGTTCGACACGGTCAGCGTCTCCGCCTTGGTGCCGGTGTGCGCCGCGCCCGCCCAGGAGAACGCCGGGGTGTTCGCTCCGTAGCCGCCCTGCTGGAAGCAGGTCGGGTTGTTGTAGAGGGAGTCGAACGTCTCGAGGCTCGGGTTCGTCGCGATCGCGTTCACGCCGGGACCGGCTGCGTCCGGGTAGGCCGGCTGCACGAGCGGCTGGACCGGCTTGTTGATGACCTGCGCGACCGTCTTCACGGTGACGTTGTTCGCCGGGTTGGCCGACGTCTGCGCCAGCCACTGGGCGAACTGGCCGAACAGCGCCGACGACATGTACGGGTCGGGGCAGGTCGCCGCGGTGCAGATGTGGTGGAAGGTGTACTGCACCCAGCCGCCCGTCGACTTCGCGTTCGTCACCAGGGACTGCAGGTCGGCGAGCGTCCAGTTGGACTCGACCTCGTCGGACGCCGCGGTGATCAGCGGGCTGGCCGGCGGGATCGTCTCCGCGACGGAGCAGGTCGGGCAGCTGTACGGCGACTTCAGGTCACCGAGGCCGCGGGCGCTGTTGTAGCCGCAGCTGCCGGCGATGGACTCGACGGACGCATTCGTGCTTGCGAAGGGGTAGGCAAAGTCAGTCACGACGTTCGCACCAATGATGTTCGTCAGGTTCACCCGGTCGAGGCAGATCTGCCGCTTCGCCTCCGCCGCGCTGATCGACGGCAGGTCGGGGTGGCTGACCGTGTGGCCGCCGATCTCGTTGCCCGCCGCGTACAGCCCCTGCACCTGGGACGACGTCATGTAGCCCGCCGCTCCGAGGAAGCCGGAGTTGATGTAGAACGTGCCCTTCAGGCCGGCGGCGTTCAGCGTGTTGGCCGCGGCGATCTGGTCGTCGTCACCGTCGTCGAACGTCAGGCTCACCACGACCGGCTTCGCCGTGGGGGTGGGCGTCGACGTCGGCGTCGGCGTCGGCGTGGGCGTCGGCTTGGGCGTCGCGGTCGGCGTCGGAGTCGGCGTGGGGGTCGGCGTGGGGGTCGGCGTCGCGGTCGGCTTGGGCGTCGCGGTGGGGGTCGGCGTCGCGGTGGGCTTGGGCGTCGCCGTGGGCGTCGCGGTCGGCTTCGGCGTCGCCGTCGGGGTCGCCGTCGGCTTGGGCGTCGCGGTCGCGGTGGGCTTCGGCGTCGGCGTGGCCTTCGCCTTGAGCGCCGCCGCGATCTTCTCCAGCAGCAGCTGCAGCGCGGACTTCGGGGCCGCGGTGGTCGTCACCGAGGTCGACGTCGAGGCGGCCGGGGCCGGGGTCGGCGGCGTCGCGGCGACCGCCGCGGGCGCCAGGCCGCCGACGGCGAGGCCGACGACCAGGACGGACGCCGCGCCGAGGCTGAGGACGGTCCTCAGCCTCCGGCGGCTGGGGGGACGGTGGGTCATGATGCTCCTTCTTCGGGTGGAACGGCATCGGGTCACGAGACCGTGACGGACTTCGCGAGGTTGCGGGGCTTGTCGACGTCGAGGCCGAGCGCGACCGCGAGCTCGCGGGCGAGCAGCTGCATCGGTACGACGCTCTCGAGGGGCCCGCACGGCTTGAAGCCGTCCGGGCGGGGGGCGTGCAGGCTGCGGCCGATCGCGGGGATCGCGGCGCCGGAGCCGCCGATGCCGATGATGCGGCCGCCGCGGGCGGCGACCTCGGCGATGTTCCCGGCGATGCGCGGGTCGTCGCAGTCGACCACGACCACCGGCGTGCCGGACTCGACCAGCGCGAGCGGGCCGTGCTTCAGCTCGCCGGCCGGGTAGTGCTCGGCCCAGCGGTAGGTGAGCTCCTTCAGCTTCAGCGCGCCCTCGGCGGCGTACTCGACGCCGGTGCCGCGACCGAGGAACAGGAACCCGCTCTGCCCGAGCAGGTCGGGGATCAGCGCCGGGATCGTGTGCTTGCCGACGCTGAGGGCCTGCGCGAGCAGGTCCGGCATCCGCAGCAGGTCCTCGCCGACGGTCACCGCCCGGGAGCGGGCCATGCGGCCGCTGTCGGACAGCGCGGACAGCGTGATGGCCGCTCCGGTCAGCACCTGCGCGATGAACGTCTTCGTCGCCGCGACCCCGATCTCCTGACCGGCGCTGCAGTCGACGACGGCATCGGCCCGGCGCGCGAGCGTCGAGTAGGTCGCGTTCGTGAGGGCCAGCAGCGGCAGCCCGGCGAGGCCCGGCTCGTCGATCGCGGCCAGGACGTCCGCGGTCTCGCCGGACTGGCTGATCGCGATGACCAGCGTGCCCGGGCGCAGCACCGCCTCCGACGCCTCGCTGGCGATGATCGTCTGCGCGGGCACGCCGCCGAAGCGGCGCAGCGCGGAGGCGATCACGCCGCCGGCGTTCAAGGAGGTGCCGCAGCCGACGATCGCGACGCCCGTGAACGGGGCGAGACCGAGGTCCCGCCACAGCAGGCCGCTGGCGATGCGCCCGGCGACCGCGTCGAGGATCCTCGCGGCGACCTCGGGCTGCTCGTCGATCTCCTTCGACATGTAGTCGGGGTGACCCAGCCGCTCGGGCTCGTCGTCGTTCCAGTGGGCCGGGATGGGGGACGCGGTCTCCTCCACGAGGACCGTGCCGTCGGGGCCGATCTCCATCACCGTGCCGTCCTCGAGCACGTGGAAGGCGTCGACCCACGGGGCCACGGCGCGGATGTCGCTCGCGACGAACCAGCCGTGGTCGGAGCGCGCACGGACGAGCGGCGCCTTGTGGTTCGCCGCGACGAGCCGGCCGGACGTCGTGTCGAGCACGACGATCGCCCAGGACCCCTCGAGGCGCTCGACGGCGAGCCGGACGGCGTCGATGAGGTCCTCGCCGAGGGCGAGGTGGCGCTCCACCAGGTGGGCGATCACCTCGCTGTCCCCCTCCGAGGCGAACACGTGGTCGTCGTCGGCCAGCTCCGCCCGCAGCACGTCGGCGTTGTCGATGATCCCGTTGTGGACCAGCGACACCCGGCCGGTGCAGTCGGCGTGCGGGTGCGCGTTCGCCTCGGTCACGCCGCCGTGCGTCGCCCAGCGGGTGTGGCCGACGCCCGTGCCCGTCAGGCGCGGGCCGCGGTAGTCGGCGATGCGGTCGCGGAGGCCCTGCAGCCGATCGACCGACCGGAGGCGGGCGACACCGCCCGCCTCCGTCGTGACCGCGATCCCGAGGGAGTCGTACCCCCGGTACTCGAGCGCCGCGAGCCCGCGGAGCAGCACGGGTGCCGCCTCGCCGCTCGTGACGCAGCCGATGATCCCGCACATCAGGAGGTCGCCACCTGCAGGTCGGCGCCCGCCTGCGACATCACCCAGTCGTCCTCGTCCACGCTGTTCAGCAGCCCGGCCGCGACGCCCGCGATGATGTCGTCGATGCTGGTCTGCGGGTCGAACCCGATCAGCTCGCGCGCCTTCGCGTTGTCCGGCACCCGGCGCCGCATGTCCTCGTAGCCGGGCGCGTAGGCCTGGTCGTAGGGCACGAGACGGATGCCGCTGTGGCTGCCGGTGATCTCGAGGATCCGCGACGCGAGGTGCAGGATCGCGATCTCGTGCTGGCCGCCCAGGTTGAACGCCTGGCCGACGGCCGCCGGCGTCTCCGCCAGCCGCACCACCGCGGGCACGATGTCGTTCACCGAGGAGAAGCAGCGCGTCTGGCGGCCGTCGCCGAACACCGTGAGCGGCTCGCCGCGCAGCGCCTGGCCGACGAGGTTCGGCACGACCATGCCGTACCGGCCCTTCTGCCGAGGGCCGACCGTGTTGAACAGCCGGACGATCGTGACCTGCAGGCCGTGCTCGTCGTGGTACGCCTTCGCGAACGACTCGTCGATGCCCTTCGCGGCCGCGTACGTCCAGCGGGACTTCAGCGGCGAGCCGAGGATGCGGTCGGCGTCCTCGCTCAGCTTGTCGGCGGTGTTCTTCCCGTAGATCTCGCTCGTGGAGGCGAGCAGGAGGGGGACGTCCTTCTCCGTGCAGGCCATGAGGATGTTCTCGGTGCCGTGGATGTTCGTCCGCAGCGACTGCAGCGGGTGCTCGACGATCAGCTTCACGCCGACCGCGGCCGCCAGGTGGAACACGCGGTCGACGCGGCCGACCGCATCGTTCACGGCGACCGGGTCGAGGATCGACCCGATCTCGACCTCGAGGCCCGGGTGTCGCCTGCTGGTGCGCAGGTTCGACAGCGAGCCGGTGCTGAGGTCGTCGAGGACCAGGACCTCGTCGCCCTGCTCGAGCAGGTGCTCGACGAGGTGACCGCCGATGAAGCCGGCGCCGCCGGTGACCAGGGTGCGCATCAGATCGCCGCCTCGGTGACGACCCGGCGAGCCGGGTAGCGGGTGTCGAGCACCGTCTGCGACGGCGTGATCCAGGAGAGGTCGACGTCGCGGTGGGAGGTGTGGATCAGCACGAGGTCCGCGCCGAACGCGGCCGGGTCCGTCGTGCCCTCGAGCTCGGCGCCGGACGGCAGCCGCAGGGTGTCGAAGTGGTGGTCGAGGTAGCCGATGCGGGCACCGTTCTGCTCGAGCCGCTCCAGGATCTCCAGGGCCGGCGACTCGCGCAGGTCCGCGACGTCCGGCTTGTAGGAGACGCCGACGACCAGCACCTTCGAGCGGCGCAGCGACGCGCCGTTGGCGGCGAGGCGCTCCTTGGCCTGCTCGACGACGCGGCCGGGGCGCTGGGCGATCTCGGTCATGGTCCGCTCGATGAGCGGGGCGTCCACGCGGTCGCGCTTCAGCTGCCACAGCAGGTAGTGCGGGTCGCACGGGATGCAGTGGCCGCCGACGCCGGGGCCCGGCCGGAAGGCCATGAACCCGTAGGGCTTCGTCGACGCGGCGTCGATGACGTCGTTGACCTCGATGCCGAGGTGCTCGCAGATGTCGGAGAACTCGTTCGCGAGCGCGATGTTCACGGCCCGGAAGGTGTTCTCGAGCAGCTTCGTCATCTCGGCGGCGGCGAGGGACCCGACCTGGTGCACCTCGAGCGCGTAGCGCTGCAGGAGGTCCACGGCGGCCGCGCGGCACTCGGCGGTCGCGCCGCCGACCACGCGGGGGACCAGGGACTGGTCGAACGCGTCGTTGCCCGGGTCGATCCGCTCGGCGCTGAACGCGACGAACAGGTCGGTGCCGGCGCGGAGGCCGCGCTCGCGCAGCGGGGTGACCAGGAAGTCCTGGGTGCAGCCCACGTAGGTGGTGGACGTCAGCATGATCGTCTGACCCGGCACGGCGTTCGCCACGACGGTGTCGCACGCGCTCCTCAGGATGCCGAGGTCGGGCACCAGGTGCTCGTCGACCGGGGTCGGCACGCACACGACGATCGCGGCGGCCTCCCGCAGGCGGGAGGGGTCGTCGGTCAGCTGCAGCGCGTCGCCCTCGAGGGCGACCGCCAGCCGGTCCTGGTCGCGGGTGAGCAGGTCGGCCTTGCCGGCGCGGATGGTCGCGAGGCGGCGGGCGCTCACGTCGAGGCCCAGCACGCGGTTGCCACCGGTGTGGTACGAGATGGCCGTCGGCAGGCCGACGTAGCCCAGGCCGACGATGGCGACGTCGTACGCGAAGGTGGGTGCCTCCGCGACGGGGGTCACGTGGTCGGCGGGGTGGAGGACGACACCCGAGGTGTCGCCGGTGACACGGGGCGGGTCGGCGAAGAGGGTCAATGGGTTCCTTCCGGGCAGGACAGACGGATGCGGGTGAGGCATTCGGGGAACGACGGTCGACGACTTCGGGCCCGGCCGGAAGACGAGGGGCCCGGTGTTGCGGGATCGCGGCGGCGTACCTGCGGACCGCAAGTCCGCATGCGGGCCGGTGCGGTCCGCATGCGGTGCGGTGGCGGAATGGTCTTCGTACGCTCGCCCGGACGTCCAGTCCGCGCGCCCGAACCCGAATCGGCCGTGGACGTAGAAGAGGGAGGGCCGACCCATGGCCTCGCACCAGCTGATCACCGCTGTCGTGATCGTCCTGCTCATCGCCGGCATCTCGATCCCGTTCTGGTCGCTGGTCGGTGTCGGCCGGGCGTTCCGGCGCCACCGCCCGCTCGCGCTCGGGGTCGACGGGGTGCCCGACCGCACGGACGTCGCGATCCTCATCGCCGCGCACAACGAGGAGTCGGTCATCGCCGCGACGCTGCGCAGCGCGACGCAGCAGGTGGACGCCGGCCAGATCTTCATCGCGTCGGACGGGTCGACCGACCGCACCTCCGCGATCGCGCGGTCGTTCGGGGCGAACGTGCTGGACGTCGAGCCCAACCGCGGGAAGGCGGGGGCGCTCGCCGCCGCGATCGACCACTTCGCGCTGGCGGAGCGGTTCGAGGTCGTGATGCTGCTCGACGCGGACACGAAGCTCGCCCACGACTACATGGAGACCGGCCTGCCCCTGTTCGCCGCTCCGGATGTGATCGCGGTCGCGGGCACGGCGGCGACGAACCCGAAGCCGAAGGCGCCGGGGCTGCTCGCGCAGGTGCTCGTCGCGTACCGCGAGCGGGTCTACATCGTGTTCCAGTACCTGCAGAAGTTCGGCCAGGCCGCCCGGTACGCGAACGTGGTGCCGATCGTGCCCGGGTTCGCGAGCATGTACCGATCGCGCGTGCTCAGCTCGATCGACATCACGGCGAAGGGCCTCGCGATCGAGGACTTCAACATGACGTTCGAGGTGCACGCGAAGAAGCTGGGCCGCATCGAGTTCCGGCCGGGGGCGGCCCTGGCCTACACGCAGGACCCGGCGACGTTCGCGGACTACTCGAAGCAGGTCGGCCGCTGGTCGCTCGGCTTCTGGCAGACCGTCAAGCGGCACCGCTTCCGCCCGACCCGGTTCTGGGCGTCGCTGTCCGTGTCGATCGTGGAGCTGGTGATCGGCTGCCTGTCGTTCCTGCTCGTGGTGCCAGCCGTCGTGATCTCGTCGATCGCGTCGTTCACCGTCGACAGCGGCATCGATCCCGGGTTCGGCGCGGTCGTCAGCGAGGCGCTGCCGGTCCCCGTGCTGGTCACCGGGGCGCTGGTGCCGGACTTCCTGATCACGATCGTCGCCGCGGTCATCGCCCGCCGTCCGCTGTTCCTGCTGCTCGGCCTCGTGTTCCCGCTCGTGCGCTTCGTGGACGCCGCCCTCTGCCTCCACCGGCTCGGCGTCGCGCTGTTCTCCCGGTCGTCGGGCGTCTGGGTCAGCCCCGCCCGCCGGGCGATCATCGAGGTGCTGGAGGAGGAGGCGCTGCCGGTGCCGGCCGGCTCAGTCGTCCACTGAGCCGGATCCGCCCCGGCCGTCGCCGGGCCAGCCGTCCGGCAGCAGCGAGAACAGGTGCGCCCGGGACCGGGCGTCGAACTTCCGGTAGATCTGCGTCAGCCGCAGCTCCACCGAACGCAGCGACATGAACAGCGCGGCCGCGATCTCGCGGTTCTGCGCGCCGCGCCGAGCCATCCGCAGCACCGCCAGCTCGGTGTCGGTGAGCGACGGCATCTCCCGCGTCGCGCCGACGCCGGGAGCGGAGGGGGAGCGGATCAGCTCGGCCCAGGCGGTCGCGCCGAGCCGGCTGAACGCCTCCGCCGACGCCTGCTGCTCCTCGCGCGCCATGTCGGTGATCCCCGCCCTGGCGGCCGCGAGCCCGGCGATCCCGTGCGTCCGGGCGCGCTCGAACGGCAGCTCGGCCCCGTCGAAGGCGAGCAGCGCCTCCGTGAACGCGGCCTCGACGTCGTCCGCCACCATCGCGCGGCAGCGGGCGAGCACCACGGTGCCCCAGCGGGACGGCGCCCGCGCCACGCCCTGAGCCAGGCGGTCCGCGATCGCGACCGCGCCGTCACGGTCACCGGTGCGCCAGAGCGCCTCGACCAGGTCCGGGTGGACCCAGAGCAGCGCCGGGTTGACGTCCGATCGCGCCTCCACCACCGAGCGGAGGCGGGCCGCGGCGCCCGCCGGGTCGCCCTGCAGCAGCGCGGCGGTGCCGCGCAGGCGGGCGATCGACTGCAGCCCGGTCCGACGGCGCCGCAGGTCGCTGTCGTCCTCGCACGAGCGGATCAGCGCCTCGGCGTCGTCGAAGCGCTGCTGCTGCAGCGCGATCCACGCGAGGGTCGTCCGCTCGATGAAGGAGCGCGGCCCGGGGGAGCGCTCGAGCCGGTCGGCGAGCTCGATGGCCCGGCCGATCTCGCCGGCGCGCAGCTCGTTCTCGACGGCGAGGACCTGCGCCCGGACCGACCACAGCGATCGTGCGCCGTGCCAGCCGCTCATCAGGATCGCGAGGTGCTCGCGCGCAGCCGCGTTGCGCTCCTCCCACATCAGCGCCAGCGCGGCGGCGACGCGGATCTCCACGTCGGCGTCGGCGGGCACGCGCTCGTGCCGCACCGGCCGGTCGCCGCGGCTGCCGCTCCGCAGCGCGGTGCTGAGCCGCTCGACCCAGTGGTGCAGCGATCGTCCGTCGGGATCCGGGGTCGAGAGCAGGCCCGCGGCGTGGACGCGCTGGACCCCCTCCTCGAGCGCGCCGTCCATGAGCAGCAGCAGGCCCGCGAGGGAGAGCAGGTCGGCGCACTCCTCGGGCAGGTCGATGCGGTACCGCCCGACGAGGGCGTCGACCGCCTCCATCGCGAGGTCCTCGTGGATGGAGGCGCGGACCACGAGCTCGAGGCGCGCCCGCTGGAACGCCTGGCGGCGGGTCATCACGGCGCGGTCGGAGGGCAGGTGCCGGCTCGTCAGCTCCGCGCAGCCGTGGAGCAGCAGCTCGCGTGCGAACTCCAGCTGCTGCTGCACCGGGCTGACGACGCCGGCGAGCCCCAGGGCGCGCTCCGCGACCTCCAGCGCACCGGCCGTCTGGCCCTTGCGCAGCATCGAGGCCGCGGCGGCGTACAGGGAGGAGGAGGTCGTCGCGTCCAGCACGAGGTGGCTGCGATGCCAGTCGCGCAGGTCGGGATCGCCGCTCGCCTCCGCGTCGGCGGCAGCCGCGTGCGCGGCGCGCCGGGTGGCGGACGTCATCTCCCAGTACAGCTGCGACCGCAGCTCGGGCAGCGGGATGGAGACGAACCCGCTCTCCCGCGTCACGAGGCCGCGGGCGATCAGGTGCTCGAGGTGCTCCGGCTCGGGCTGCAGCAGCTCGGGCACCGCCTGCATGGACACGATCGGCGCGGTGGCGATGCGCTGCAGCTGCTGCCACTCCTCCGCCTCGAGCCCGAGGCGCACCTGGGCGATCGCGGTCTCGCGGGGGTAGGCGGCCGGCAGCGGCACGGTCAGCGGCGCACCGCCCGAGCGCTGCGCGGGGGTGAGGCGCTCGAGGTGCTGCGTGAGCACGCCGGGGACGCCGCCGCTCAGGCGGGCGACCAGGTCGGTCGTCACGGGGTCGATGCGGCGGTCGGGCAGGGCGCCGGCGATCGACCGCAGATCCTCCTCCGAGAGCGGGTCGAGGCGCAGCGTCGGCAGGTCGGCGTAGCGCTCGTGCACGGCGGGCCAGGTGATGCCCGCGAGGACGCGGACGAGGCTGCCGGCCAGCCGCACCGCGAGCATGGCGATCGCGTCCTGGCTCTCCTCGTCCTGCAGGTCGAGGTCGTCGATCAGGACGACGACCGGGTCGACGGCGGCCTGCTTGACCGCCGCGATCAGGCCGAGCGTGCGGAGCAGGTGCTCGCGGGATCCGATCTCCGGCTGCGGAGCGTCGTCGCTCAGCAGATCCGCGGAGGACTCGTCGATCGCCGAGAGCACGGTCGCGAACCCGGTCCACGGGTGGCTGGTCGCGACGGTCCGGCTGCGCACGAGCACGGTCTGCTCGGGGCGCAGCTCGTGCAGGCCGCGGATGAGGCTCGTGCGGCCGCTGCCGCGCGGGCCGGCGAGGAGCAGCACCGGCTCGCTGCGGTCGTCGATGAAGCGCTGCAGGTCGGACAGCTCGCCGGCTCGGCCGACGAGCGCGTCGGTCCGCCCGACGGGTGCCTGCGGCGCGGTGCTCGGAACGGCGTCCGTCCACGACGGCAGCCGGACGATCTCGGCACCGCTGGAGACGCGGCTCACGCGGGGACGCCGAACGTGAGATGGGTACGGGTGTGCTGCACGGGGGCCTCTTCACGGCCGGGCGTGATCCGGGTAGATCACCAAGGGGGGCTATCGCGGCCGTGTGTTCGTCGGAACG
>NZ_CAXTOQ010000006.1:37764-51927 GCF_964245895.1 uncultured Amnibacterium sp. | reverse complement strand
GGCGCCCGACACGAGCACGTGCAGCCGGTCGGCGTAGCCGGAGCCCGTCGCGTAGTACTTCCTCCCGTCGAGCCGGAAGCGGCCGTCGGCGCCGCGGGTGAGCGTCGTCGCGACCGCGCCGCGCTCCCCGGAGCCGATCTCGGTGGTCGCCCCCGCGAACACCTCGCCCGCGGCGATGTGCGGCGCCCACCGCGACGGCTCGCCGCGCAGCAGCGCGCGGGCGACGTCGTCGGAGAAGGTCAGGTGCGACCGCAGGCTCTGCGCGACGTTCGGGTCGGCGCGGCCGAGCGCGATCAGCAGGTCGACCATCGCCGGGTAGCCGAACCCCGACCCGCCCGCCGCGCGGGGCAGCCGGGCCGCGGTCACGCCCAGCGCGGCGAGCCGGCGCACGTCCCGCTCGAGGCCCGTCCCCTCCCGGTCCCGCAGGACCGCCGCGTCAGCGATCGCCCCGAGCGCCTCGTCGATCGCCGCGGCCCTGCAGGCGTCGAACCCGAGCGCCGCCGCGCTGCGGTACCGGAGGAACGACGCGGTCACGGCGCGCCCGCCGGCCGGCCGTTCGGCCAGGCAGGCGGCGGCACCCGGTCGTCCCGGTCGAGCGGGGCGCGGCTGCGCCCGTACGCGAGCGCATGCACGAACCGGCGGCGGAACTCGCGCAGGTCGAAGGCCGTGACCGCCCTCGTCGACGGGCCGTCCGGCGTGCCGAACGAGAGCGGGTACCCCTCGGCGGTCAGGGCGACGCGGGTCGCGAGCGATCCCGCCGTCGGCGTGAACGTGACGGGCCCCTCCACCCAGCCGGTCACGATCTCCGGACGGTGCAGGACGACGGTCGCGAGGCCGTCGTGCGCGGACGAGATCCGGCGTCCCCACTTGTGCTGGTAGAAGTCGACGTACGCGTCGAGCACGGTCGCCGCGAACCGCGGCCACGGGTCGTCGATGGCCCGGAGCGTCTCCACCACATGCTCCTCGAGCAGCGCCTGCGCCGTGACGTTCACGCCGACCATGACGAGGTTGCCGCGGTTGACCGCGCCGAACACGCGCTCGGCCGCGACTCGGTCGTTGGCGGTGTTCGCGTCGGTGACCGCCGGGGTGCCCGCCGCCGGGTAGGGGCCCGCCCCGCCCATCAGCACCACGGATCGGTAGCGGAGGAACAGCTCAGGATCCCGATCCAGCGCGAGCGCGACGTTCGTGAGCGGGCCGAGGGGGTGCAGGTCGACGCGTCCTGGATGCTCGGCGGCTGTGCGGACCAGGAAGTCGGCCGCGGACTCGGGCTGCACCACCGGCTCCGGTCGGACGATCCCCCGGTCTCCGAGGCCGTCGTGACCGTGCACGAACCAGGCGATCGACGCCTCGCCCTCGATCGGCGCCGAGGCGCCGAGGAAGATCGGGATGTCGGTCCGACCGGCGATCTCCAGCACCGTCCCGATGTTCCGCACCGCCCCCTCGACGACGGTGTTGCCGTACACCGCGGTGATCCCGAGGATCTCGACGTCCGGCTGCGCGAGCAGGTAGAGCAGCGAGTGGGCGTCGTCGATGCCCGTGTCGGTGTCCACCACGATCCACTGCTTGGCCGGGTCGGGCGATCGGGGAGGCGGGACGACCACGGGCGGCTCCTTCGGGGCGGTTCGGACCGCCGACAGCCTGGCGGGAGCGGTGCCGGCACCTCCCACTGTTACGGATCGTGTCTCCCCGAGACGCGGGGACGTTGGCCTGAGGACCTCCCCCGGTGAGACTCGTGCGATCCGGCGTTCGCCGGATCGCATCGCGAACCGGTCAGCACAGCAAGGAACCACCGCTCATGGCACTGTCCCCCTCCAGGCGGCGCGCGCTCCGCCTGACGCTGCCCGCCATCGGCGCAGCGGCCGCCCTCGCCCTCTCCGCCTGCTCGTCCGGCGGGGGCTCCACCGCGTCCAGCGCCGAGCCGACCGACTTCAGCGGCGTGAAGCTGACGGTCTGGAACAACATCGACTACGACCCGTACCAGACCCTGCAGAAGGGCTATTTCGCGACGTGCGCGAAGCAGCTGGGCATCACGGTCGACAACCAGACCATCACCGGCGACTACGCCTCGAAGCTGCTGCAGGCGGCGAGCTCCCGCACCCTGCCCGACGTCGCGCTGCTCGACTCCGCCGTCGAGATCCCCCAGCTCGCCTCCGAGGGCGTGCTCGCCGACCTCGGCGCGCACGGCGTGACCACCGAGGGCCAGTCGAAGGCCGTCGCGTCGCTCGGCACCTACGACGGCAAGCTGGTCGCCCTGCCGGTGCAGGTCGAGGACTACGCCCTGTTCTACGACAAGGCCGCGTTCAAGAAGGCGGGCATCGACGCCCCGCCGACGACGTTCGAGGAGCTGGTGGCCGACGCGAAGCGGCTCACCACGTCGACGCAGAAGGGCATCGCGCTGTCCGGCAGCGACGACGGCGCCGCGCCGGTCTACTTCCTTCCCTGGCTGCTGAGCGCGGGCGGGAACGCCGGCGAGCCGACCGGAGCGGGCGCCGTCACGGCGGTCGACCTGTACAAGCAGCTCGTCGCGGACGGCAGCCTGTCCAAGGAGTTCGTGAACTGGGGCTGGGACTCCCCCGACCAGTGGAAGTCCGGCAAGGCCGCGATCACGGTCACCGGCCCCTGGGAGCTCGTGGACTCGAGCCTGAAGGTCGACTACGGTACGGCGCCGTTCCCGACCGCCACCGCGGGCGGCGAGGCGAAGGTCGGTCTGCTCGGCTACGGCTACGGCGTCGCGGCGAACAAGGACAGGACGAAGGAGGCGGCCGCGGCCGCGCTCGTGCAGTGCCGCGCCTCCGAAGCGAACCAGCTCGAGACCGCGGTGAAGGGCGGCTACATCCCGGCCCTCACCAGCGCGCAGGCCTCGTTCGTCCAGCAGGTGCCCGCCGCGAAGTCGTTCGTCGACGCCCTGCCCACCGCCTACAACTACGCGGCGCTCGGCACGAGGTGGAACGACCTGCAGAAGCAGTACGTCAGCGCGCTCCAGTACGCGACCGTGGACGGTGACAGCGCGAAGGAGGCGCTGGAGAGGGCCACGCAGAGCTGATGACGACCGACGCGCTCGCGTCGCGCCGGCCGGGGGTCCGTCCCCCCGGCCGGCGTCGTCTGTCCCTGAGCGGACGCCGCCGGGCGGAGGTCGCTCTGCTTCTCGTGCCCGCGGTCGTGTTCTTCGGAGTCTTCTTCATCTACCCGCTGGTGCTCGGCGTGCGGATGAGCACCACGGACTACACCGCGGGCACGTTCATCACCGGCGAGGCGCCGTTCGTCGGGCTCGCCAACTTCGTGCATGTCGTGACCGGCCGGCTCATCGGCAAGGCGTTCCTCAACACCCTGCTCATCACGGCCGTGTCGGTGTCCGCGGAGCTGGTGCTGGGGCTCGCGCTCGCGCTGCTGTTCGCGAAGCGCTTCCCCGGCAGCCGCTGGCTGCCGACCCTGATCCTGATCCCGTGGCTGCTGCCCTCCGTCGTCGTCGGCACGATCTGGAAGTGGCTGCTCTCGGGCGACGGCGCCGTCAACGGGATCCTGTCGACGTTCGGCCTGCCGACGGACATCTGGCTCGCCGACCCGAGGACGGCCATCTGGGCGCTGATCGCGGTGTCGGTGTGGGGCAGCCTCCCCTACTGGTCGACGATCCTCGGCGCCGCGCTGAAGCAGGTGCCGGAGGAGCTCCTCGAGGCAGCCCAGCTCGACGGCGCGAACGGCAGGCAGCGCCTCCTCGCGATCGTGCTGCCGACGATCCGCCCCGTCATCTCGGTGCTCGTGATCCTCAGCGTCGTCTACACGCTGCTGATCGTCGACCTCGTGCTCGTGCTCACCCAGGGCGGTCCTGCCGACAGCACGGTGACGCTCGGGTTCCTCTCGTACCAGTCGGCGTTCGACCTGTTCGAGTTCGGCGACGCCGCCGCGTACGGGATGATCCTGCTGCTCGTCAGCCTCGTGTTCGCGATCGTGCACACCTGGCTCTCCCTCCGGCAGGAGCGTCGGAGCGCATGACCGGCAGCACCCGTCGCAGGTCGACCGGCCGTCGCTGGACCGTCGTCACGGTCGCGATCCTGCTCGCCTACCTGTTCCCGATCTTCTGGATGCTGTCCGCCTCGTTCCAGCCGGGCGCGAACTCGGCGAACGTCACCTTCCTCCCCACGGACCCCGGCCTCGACGGCTACGCGAGGGTGCTGACGAGCGGCGGCCTCGACGGGCTGCGGGTCAGCGTCGTCGCCTCGCTCGGCGCAGTCGTGCTGACGCTGCTCATCGCCGTGCCGGCCGGCTACGCGCTCAGCCGGGTGCGGTCCCGCGTGCTCGGCGTCGCCCAGATCGTCGTGCTCGTCGCGCAGATGATCCCGAGCATCGTGCTCGCGAACTCCTTCTACAGCATGTTCAACGACTGGGGGGTGCTGAACTCCTTCGCGGGACTGATCCTGGCGGACGCGACCCTCGGCGTCCCGTTCGCGATCATCCTGCTGCGGTCGTTCATGCTGCGGCTCGATCAGGAGGTCGTCGAGGCGTCGACCCTCGACGGGCTCGGGCCGCTCGGTGTCCTGGTCCGCATCGTCGTGCCCCTGTCGAGGAACGCGGTGATCACCGCCGCGGTGTTCACCTTCCTGTTCAGCTGGGGCGACCTGCTGTTCGGCCTCACCCTCGTCACGCAGGATCAGATGTACCCGGTGACCGTGTTCATCTACAGCCTCACCCAGTCGCAGCTGACCACCTGGGCGGCCGTGATGGCCGCCTCGCTCATCGCCAGCCTGCCCGCCCTCGTGGTGGTGCTCGCCGCGCAGCGGTACGTCAAGGCCGGCCTCGCCCTGGGCAGCAGCCGGTGACCTCGCGGCCCGAGGTCCGGCCGCCGCGAGGGGACTGGACCGGCGCGGGCTTCGAGACCCGCCAGATCCATGCAGGCGAGCTGCAGGACGACCCGTCCGGCGCGCGGATCACACCGGTGTACCTCACGGGCGCGTACCGGTTCGACTCGTTCGATCACGCGCACGAGCGCTTCGCGGGCATCGAGGAGGGCCCGGTCTACTCCCGCCACGGCAACCCGACCAACGGCGTCGCGGAACGGCGGGTCGCCGACCTCGAGGGCGGTTCCGGCGCCGTCCTCGTCGCGTCGGGCACCGCGGCGATCGCGACGACGATGCTGGCGCTCGCCGGCTCCGGCGAGCGCATCGTGTCGCAGTCGAGCATCTACAGCGGCACCCGGCTGCTCTTCGAGCGCACGCTCGCGCGGGCCGGTGTCGCGACCGACTGGGTGTGGGAACCCCGCGACGCCGCCGCGTGGGAGGAGGCGATCACTCCGGCGACGCGAGCGGTCTTCATCGAGACGATCCCGAACCCGAAGGGCGACCTGGCGGACATCGGTCTCGTCACCCGGGTCGCCGAGCAGCACGGGCTCCCGGTGGTGGTCGACAACACGGTCGCGACGCCGGCCGTGTTCCGGCCGATCGAGCATGGCGCGCACATCGTGGTGCACTCCTCCACCAAGTACCTCTCGGGACACGGCGCAGCACTGTCCGGCGTGGTCGTCGACGGCGGCGTCTTCGACTGGTCGGCGGCGGCGGACCGCTACCCGCTGCTGGCCCGCAGCCGGACGGCGGAGGCGCCGTCGTTCCTCGACCGCTTCGGGCGGTCCAGAGCCTTCGAGGGATACCTCCGGTTCACGACCGTCACCGATCTCGGCCCCGCGCCTTCGCCATGGCACGGCTTCCTGCTGCAGCAGGGGATGGAGACCCTGTCCCTGCGCATGGAGCGGCACCTCGCGAACGCTCGCGCCGTCGCGGAGTACCTGGACGGTCATCCGCGGGTCGCCGCCGTCGACTACGCGGGCCTTCCATCGCATCCTGACCACGACCTCGCCGTCCGGCATCTCGGGGGCGAGGGCGGCCCGGTGTTCTCGTTCACCGTCCGCGGCGGCGCCGACGGCGCCCGACGGGTCTTCGACACGCTGACCGTCTTCTCCCGGATGACGAACATCGGCGACGTCCGTTCGATGGTGCTGCATCCGGCGACGACGACGCACGGCTCGTTCGACGACGAGACCAACCGCCGACTCGGCGTGGAGCCGGGGATGCTGCGGCTCTCGATCGGGCTGGAGACGGTCGGCGACCTGATCGCCGATCTCGCCGCCGCCCTGGACGCGGCGTGACCCGGTTCACGGTGCATCGCGCGGGCGTCGTGCTTCCGGTCACGGCCCCACCGATCGCCGGCGGCGCGGTGGCGGTCGCGGACGGCCTGGTCGTCGCGGTCGGCCGCTTCGACGACGTCCTCGCGGAGCTGCCCGGCGGCGACCGCCGGGTGGTCGAGTGGCGCGGCGCGATCGTGCCCGGCCTCGTGAACGCGCACACGCACCTCCAGTACACCGGCATGGCCGAGGTGGGGCGCGGCGCCTACCGAGGCTTCGAGGACTGGGCAGGCACGTTCAACGCGGTGTACCGGACGATCGACGACTGGGCGGCATCGGCCGCGGCCGGGGCGCGGGCGGCGCTCGCGAGCGGGACCACGGCAGCTGCGGACGTGGTCACCGACGTCACAGCGGGCGCCGCGCTCCACGACGCGGGGTTGAAAGGCATCGCCTACTGGGAGGTGTTCGGCTGGACGAGGTCGCGCTGGGAGGCGGGCGGCCGGGCGGAGACGCTCGATCGCGTCGCCGACCTGCCCGCCGCCCCCGGTGCCGGGCTCTCCCCCCACGCCGTCTACTCGGTCGACCGCGGCGTGCTCGTCGACATCGCGCGGCTCGCGCGCGACCGTGGGCTCAGGCAGCACATCCACGCGGCGGAGTCCGCGTCCGAGGACGAGTACGTGCGCACGGGCTCCGGTCCGCTCGCCGACCGCTGGCGGGACCTCGGGCACAGCGACCTCGAGGTGCTGCGCAGCGACGGCGTCGGCCTCCCCGTCCTCCCCTACCTCGACTCGACCGGCTCGCTCTCCCCGCGGACGCACCTCGCGCACGGCGTCTACGTCAGCGCGGCGGATCGGGCGCTGCTGCGGGAGCGCGGGGTGACCGTCGCGCTGTGCCCCCGCTCGAACGCGGTGATCGGTCTCGCCCCGCCGCCGGTGGCGGACTACCTCGTCGAGGGCAACCGGATCGCCGTCGGAACGGACTCGCTGGGGTCGTCGGCGTCCCTCGACCCCCTCGACGACGTCGCGGCGCTGGTCCGCATCGCGCGGGAGCAGGGGTACCGGGCGCCGGATCTGCATGCGCGGCTGCTCGCCGCGGCGACGCACGGCGGCGCCAGGGCGCTCGGGCTCGACGAGGGCGCCGCTCGGATCGGCGTGCTCGAGCCACGCGCCGCCGCCGATCTCGCGGTGCTCGCGATCGACTCGACGACCGCGGCCGACGCGCTGGTGGAGATCGTGGAGGGCGGGGGTGGGCGCGGCGTCGCCACCATGATCGACGGGAGCATCGTCTGGCAGCGGCCGGGCGACAGGAGCAGAAGCGAGGTCCGCGGTGAGTGACCGGTCACCCTTGTTCTTCGGCCTGTACGAGCAGGCCTGCGTCGGCAACGGGTCCGGAGCGGCGAGCCTCTGGACGCACCCGGCTGATCGGCGCCTCGAGACGCCGTCGCTGCGGTACTGGACCGACCTCGCGCGCCGAACCGAGGAGATCGGGTTCGACCTCTTCTTCTTCGGCGACGTGCTGGGCCTGTACGACACGTATCGCGGCTCCGCCGCGACGGCGCTGGAGTGGGGTGTGGAGATCCCCGCGCACGACCCGCTGCTGCACATCCCCGCTCTCGCCGCGGTGACCGAACGGCTGGCGTTCGGAGCCACCGTGTCGACCACCTACGAGCACCCGTTCGCGCACGCGCGCCGCTTCAGCACACTCGACCACCTGACCGCCGGGCGCATCGCGTGGAACGTCGTCACGTCCTACCTGCCGGGCGCAGCCAGGAACTTCGGCCTCGACGTGCTCGCGCACGATCGCCGCTACGACCGCGCGGACGAGTTCCTCCAGGTCTGCTACGCGCTGTGGGAAGGCAGCTGGGAGGAGGGCGCGTACATCGGCAGCCGCGAGCAGCAGCGGTTCGCCGATCCGGCGCGCGTGCACGAGATCGCGTTCCGAGGCGAGCACTTCTCGGTCGCGGGACCGCACCTCAGCACGCCGTCGCCGCAGCGCACCCCGCTGGTCGTGCAGGCCGGATGGTCGCCGCGCGGCCAGGAGTTCGCCGCCCGCCACGCCGAGCTCGTCTTCGTCGGCGAGTCGGACCCGGCGAGGATCCGGGACGGTCTGGCGAGCATCCGGCGGCGCGCGGCCGAGCTCGGTCGCGACCCCGCCGACATCCGTGCCGTGGTCGGGATCGACCCGATCATCGCGACCACGCCGATCGCGGTGCAGGAGAAGGTCGACGACCTGCAGCGCTTCTACTCGCCGGAGGCGCAGATCGCCGCGTACGCGGGCTGGAGCGGCGTCGACTTCTCCCGGTACGCGGACGACGAGCCGCTGGTGAAGCAGGACACGACGCACACGCAGACCGCGGGCACGCGGCCGGACGCGCCCCCGCTGCTCGCCGGGGACGTCCGCCGCCGGTTCGAGAAGGTCACCGCCTTCGCGGACGAGCGCTTCATCGGGACGCCCCGGGAGGTGGCGGCGAACCTCGAGGCGTACGTGGACGAATCGGGCGTGGACGGGTTCCTGCTGCACCAGCTGATCTCCCCCGGCTCGCTCGATGACTTCGCGGAGCTGCTCGTCCCCGAGCTGCGGGAGCGCGGGCTGTTCGGCGACGGGCCGACCGGCGGCACCCTCCGGTCCCGGCTGCGGAGCGACGGCGCCGACCGCCTCCCTGACACGCATCCCGGCGCTCGGCGCGGCCGCAGGCTCGAGGACCGCGCGAAGCCCTGACCCCCCTGGCCGGATCGGTCATGCGACGTCACAGCGTTGCCCCAGCGGGTCGCGCGGCCGATGCTCGATCCATGGGGACCGGGGCGATGACCGACAAGCGGCGACTGCTGGACGCGTTCGAGTCCGCGATGCACGAGCGGGCCACAGCGCGGGACCTCGTCGAGATCGTGATCGGGACGGGCTGGCAGCCGCGACCCGAACCCCACCCGGACTCCGAGCACCTGGAGGGCGTGCTCGCGAACGGCGCGCGGGTGCCGATCGAGATCCGCCGGGCCGCCGTGGGACGGCTGCTCTGAGCCCGGCGAGCACGACGGCCGGGACCACCAGCCGCTTCGTCGCGCAGGACGAGCACGGCGGGACCGATCGCCTGCGCCTCGCGATCCGTCCGGTCCCCGAGCCGGGTCCCGGCAGGGTCAGGGTCCGGGTCGCCGTCGCCGGGCTCAACCCGGTGGACTGGCAGATCGCGGCGTCGCCCGCGCTGGCTGCCGCGTTCGGCGTCGCCGTGCCGATGGGCTTCGGGAACGACTTCGCCGGGGTGATCGACGCGGTGGGCGACGGCGTCTCGCGGTGGGCCGTCGGCGACCGCGTCTTCGGCGGAGCACGGGTCGCAGCGCTCGCCGACCACGTCGTCCTGGCCGACGTCGACCCCCGCCTGCATCGGACGCCCGACGGCGTCGACGACCGCACGGCAGGCGTCATCGACATCGCGGGCCGCACCGCCTCCGCCGTCGTGGACGCGCTGACGCTCACCCGCGACGACACGGTGCTGATCTCCGCGGCAGCGGGCGGCGTCGGCTCGCTGCTCGTGCAGCTGGCGGTGCGGACGGGCGCGCGCGTCATCGGCACCGGTTCGCCGGCATCCGCGGCGGTGATCGCCGGGCTCGGCGCCGAGCCGGTCGGCTACGGATCGGGGCTCGCCGACGAGGTCGGGCGGCTGGCGCCCGCCGGGATCACGGCGGCGGCGGACCTGTTCGACGCCCGGACGGCCGAGGTCGCGCTGCAACTGGGCGTCCCGCCCCGTCGGGTGGTCACCATCGAGTCGGACGCGCCGCCGCCCGGGACGCGCGCGGTGAACGGGTCGGACGCGCGACCGGGGGCGCTGCTCGAGCTGCTCGAGCTGGTCGCTGCCGGCCACCTCCGTGTTCCGGTGGCGGCGACGTTCCCGCTGGAGCGGTTCGCCGAGGCGATCGAGCTGCAGCGCCGCCGCCACACCCACGGCAAGCTCGCCGTCGAGCTCCTCCCGACCTGACTCGGTCCTCGCGGACCTCCGGCTCCTCGGCGTCGACGTGGTGCCGGGCCGCTGCGTGCGAAGGGGTTCGAGGAGATCGCCGACCGGTACTCGCCGCCGGCAGGACGCGCCGCGGAGCACGGAGGCGCGTCACGGAGCGACATGGAGGAATGAGCCCGTCGCCGACGGGTTCCGACCGGCATGCCGCTCGAACGGGTCGTGATCGTCCACGGGTACCGCGCCTCCCCCCGCGCGCACTGGTTCCCGTGACTTCGGGACGAGCTGGATCGTCAGGGCGTCCACGTCGAGATCCTCGCGCTCCCCGACTCCGCCGCACCCGACCCGGATCGATGGGTCGCCGCGGTGGAGGCGGCGATCGGCGTCCCGGATGAGACGCTGTCCGTCGTGGCGCACAGCCTCGGCGCGATCACCGTCCTGCACGCGCTCGACCGCCTCCCCGGCGACTGGTCGATCCGCGGCCTCGTCGCGGTCTCCGGCTTCGCCGAGCCGCTCCCCGCGCTGCCGGAGCTCGACCCGTTCACGGCGAGCCCGCCCGATGCGAGGCGCCTCGCGCGACGGATCCTCCACCGGACCGCGATCGTCTCCGACGACGACACCGTGGTGCCCCCGTCCGCCACGACGGCGCTCGCCCGCCTGCTCGACGCACGGCTGGTGACCGTGCCGGGCGGCGGGCACTTCCTCGCGGATGACGGGTTCACGGCGCTCGAGCCCGCGCTCCGCGCCGTTCAGCGGACCTCCTGAGCCGGTGCGGGGATGACCAGCGAGCCCGAGCAGAACCGGATCGGCGTCGGCCACGGCGTCGCGCTCTACCTCTGCGCGATCCTCGGCGCCGGCGCGCTCGTCTACCCCGGCCAGACCGCCTCGCTCGCCGGACCCGCCTCCCTGATCGCGTGGGGGTTCAGCGCGCTGATGGGGCTGCCGCTCGCGTTCACGTTCGCGGCGCTCGCCTCCCGCTTCCCCGACGCCGGGGGGGGTCGCGACGTACGCGGCGACGGCGTTCGGTCCCGCCTGGGGCGGCGTGGTCGGGTGGTGGTACTTCGTCGCCGGCTCGCTCGGGCAGACCATCGTGCCGCTCACCGCCGGCTACTACGTCACCGCAGCACTCGGGCTCGACCAGCGATGGGCGCCCGCGCTCGCGGCGCTCGTCCTGGCAGCGGCGGTCGTCGCGAACCTCGCGGGGCTCCGGCTCGGTGCACGGATCCAGATCGCGCTCGCGGCAGGCGTCGCGGCGATCCTGATCGCCGTCATCGTGATCGCGCTCCCGCAGGTGCGCGCCCTTCACCTCGCGCCGTTCGCACCGCACGGTGTCTCCGGCATCGGGACGGCGATCGTCGTGCTGTTCTTCGCCTTCGCGGGCTGGGAGGCGATCGCCCACCTGTCCGCGGAGTTCCGCGACGTCCGCCGCACCCTGCCGCGCGCCACGCTGCTCACCGTGCTGATCGTGTCGGTGCTCTACCTCGGCATCGCGTTCGCCGTCGTGGGCACCGGGTCGTACGGCGATCCGGCGCTCGACCGCATCGCGCTCGGCGTCATCGTGGAGCGCGGGCTGGGGATCTCCGCCGTCGGCGTCGTGGCGGTCGCCGCGGTGGTCATCTGCCTCGGCACCGGGAACGCCTTCGTCGCCTCCGTCTCCCGGCTCGGATCCGCCCTCGCCCGTGACGGCTGGGCACCCGGGTTCCTCGCCAGCCGGAACCGACTCGGCGTGCCGGTGCCCGCGGTCCTCGCCGTCGGCGGCATCGGCGCGGCCGGCCTCGCCGCGTGCGCGCTGCTCGGCTGGGGCACGAACGACATCGTGTTCGTGCCGTCGGTGCTCGTGCTCGCCACCTACCTGCTCGGCATGATCGCGGCGGCACGGCTGTTCAAGGGGCGGTCCCGCGTGCTGGCCGTCGTCGGCGCCCTGCTGCTGCTCGTGACGGTGCCCTTCGCGGGATGGCACCTGCTCATCCCCGTGGTCGTCGCTGCGGTCGTGGTCCTCACCGGCAGGGCTGCGCGGCGGTCACCGACGGCGCGCAGGCCGAGCTGACCGCCCTCGCCGGTCGAGGAGGCGTGCCGCGGCCGTCTCTCGGGCGGCGTACGGAGGCGCTCGACCGGCCCGCCACCGGCCGGACGTGGCAGGCGCGGGTCCTCGAGACGGGCGCGGAGCGCCCTCCTCGACCAGCGTGGCGGGCGAGATCAGGTCGCGAGAGGGGCGATCTCGATCAGCGTCGTGCTCATCGTGCCGCTCCTGCTCGCTCGGTGGCGGGCCGCCAGCCGAGGGCCGGCCCGATGTGCTCCGCGAACTCGCGGAGGATGTGCCGGTAGTCCTCGGGGTCGAACGAGAACGGCAGCTCGAACAGGAACTCGTCGACGGCCTGGAACCCGAGGTCGTTGGACAGCCGATCGACGATCTGCTCCGTGCTGCCGAACACGTCGGTGGCGATGAGGCGGCGGTTCGGCTGCGGCACGCGGGTGCGCGGCGTGCGCCCCTCCACGTACGCGGTGTACTTCGCGACCTGCTCGGGCGTCGCGCGGTCGGTCGGGATCACGACGTGCCCCTTGGACACGACCGCCTGCTCGCCCTGCGGGTGACGGCTGCGGAACAGATCGATCTGCTGCCGCTGCGCCCGGTCGAACACGTCGGTGTCCTCGCCGGTCGAGATGTTGCTGACGAGCAGACGGAGCCCGGTGTCGCCGGCCCATGCGGCCGACCGCAGCGAGCCGCCGCCGTACCACAGCCGGGACGCGAGTCCGGGGCTGTGCGGCTCGATACGGTCCGACGACCACTCGGTCACGCCGCCGATCCCGATCTGGGCGGGCACATCGACCGCGTCGCCGCGGATGAAGGCGAGCGTCCGCTCGATCCGCCCGTAGGTCACGTCCCGATCGGCGTCGGGACCGAAGATCCGCTCCTCCACCTCGGCGGGGTGCCGTGACGGGCCGACGCTCAGTCCCGGCTGCAGCCGGCCGCCCGACAGCAGGTCGGCGACCGACAGGTCCTCCGCGAGGCGGAGCGGCGTCTCGTACACGGTCGGGATGACGGCGGCGCCCAGATCGATCCGCGATGTGCGCTGCGCCGCGGCCGCGAGGAACACCGATGCGGACGGCAGCCCGTACTGCAGGTGGCGCGACCGCACCCACCCGCCGTCGAGGCCGAGCGCCTCGGCGAACTCGAAGAGCTCGAGCGTCTCCCGGAGCCCTCGTTCGGCGTCGTCGCGCTCGAACGGCACGATGTGGAGGAAGCCGAGCTTCCGCAGCTGTCGCCTGGACATCCCACTCCTTCTCGCCCGCCCGAGCGGGTTCGAATCGACTATTGAGGGATGAGGTCCTGATGCCCTATCGCATCGCGTCGCAGGAGGTCACACTCGGTCACCCGAGGTCATCGACCGTGTGCGATCCGGTGGACGAGCCGGTCAGACGGCGACGAGCGCGGCGGCGCGGCGGCGAGCCCGGTACTCGCGGGAGGAGGCGCGGGCGCCGCACTGCGGGCTGCACCAGCGCCGGTCGCCCGCGGGCGAGTTGTCGAAGAAGAGCGCGGGACAGCCCTCGTCCTCGCAGGCGCGGAGCCGTGACCGGTGCTCCGCGGTGAACAGGTCGACCGTGCGCCGTGCGATGTCCGTCAGCACGTCGTCGTGACCGAGCTCGGGCAGCCGTGCGGACAGCCCGCGTTCGTCCACGACCAGCACGGCGGTCGGATACGGCGCGGTGGCGGCCTCGTTCACCACGACCACTGCGTCTTCGGGCGCCGGCAGCCCCGCGATCATCGCGGTCGCGACCGCGTAGATCGATTCCCGCAAGTCGCGCATGCGCGCGAGCTGTCGATCGTCGATCTCCGTGGCGGGCTGGCGGAGACCGGCCTCCACCAGCCACACGCGCCAGGCGGCGGGTCCGTCGATGCGGTCGACGGATGCACCCTCCCAGTCGAACACCGTGTCGACGAGGTCGAGCGGAGCGGAGCCCATCGTCGTGGACTTGTTCCGGACACCGTGGGTCACCTCGCCGGAACGGCCGGGCCGCGCCACCCGCGGCCATCCGTGGACGGCGGCGGTTCCTGGCGGCAGCGCGCGGACGGACACCGGACCCCTGCTTCTCGGACGTCAGTGACTCAGGT
>NZ_CAXTOQ010000006.1:0-37664 GCF_964245895.1 uncultured Amnibacterium sp. | reverse complement strand
GCTCAGGTGCTCAGGTGCTCAGGTGCTCAGGTGCTCAGGTGCTCAGGTGCTCAGGTGCTCAGGATCTCACGTCCCCGGGCGGCTGACATCCCCTCCGTGTTCGCGTCGTTTCCGCGTGCGCATCGTTGCGCGAGCCCGAGGAGCGCACGCGGGCGTCGTGGACTGGGCCCGGTCGACGATCCTGTTCCGTCGGGCGTCGCGCGTGAGGTCTCTCGCCGCGGATGGTGCGGGAGGTACGTCGGCGGCAGCAGTCCGGCCGGGACCACCAGGAGGCCCGCCTGCGGATACGGGTGCGCTCCGCGCGGACGCCGCCCGTCAGGGCCTCCCACCGTCTCCGGCGCGTCACCGGCCGAGCGCGGTCGGCGCGGATCCGAGGCTCGTCGCATCGACGCACGGTCGGCCGAGACGGCGCGACCACGCGTCGGACCACGCTGCGCGTCGCCCCTGCGTCAGCGCGTGCCGAGCAGCAGGAGCGCTCGCGCCTCGGTGTCCCACCAGTACTCGGCGCCGGCGGCGATCTCCTGCACGTGAGCCGCGCACAGCATCGTCGCGATCCCGACCGCCCACTCGTCACCGCCGTAGGTGAACGGGAGGAACCCGTCCTCCCCGCAGTGCAGGACCGCGCACGTCGAGTCGTCCGACGCCATGCGGGCACCGTACGCGGCGTCGCGCACCCCCCGCGCACGATCGTCGAAGATGTCCGACCATGACGTCGTGCGCACGCGAGCGTGGTCACGCACGTCCTACTGTCTCGGGGGTCGGAAGGGGCGCTGAGATGACCGAGCCCGTCAAGAGCAGGACCGATGTGCGCGACCGCACGTTCTCCTACGTCGCGCCCGGCGACGAACGCGCACGGTTCCTCTTCCACGACCTCGAGCGCGAGTACGACAGCCGGTACGCCGATCTGCTCGCCGAGCCCGCCACGACGGAGCTGAGTCGGTACCCCGACTCGCACTTCCTGCCGCCCGACGGCGCCTTCCTGCTGGTCGAGGAGCTCGGGGTCGTCGTCGCCGGCGGCGCGTTCATGCGGTACGACGAGCAGACCGCCGAGTTCAAGCGCATCTGGACGCATCCCGAGCACCGACGTCGTGGGCTGAGCCGAGTGGTCCTCGCAGAGCTCGAGGCGGAGGCGACGCGACGCGGGTACCGCCGCGTGTTCCTCACGACGGGACCACGGCAACCCGAGGCCCAGGCGTTGTACGCCGCCTCGGGCTACACGGTGCTCCCCCTCCTCCCGATCGCGGACGGCTTCCATGTGCACCCGTTCGAGAAGGATCTGCCGCTCGCGACGGAGCGTCGGGCGTCCTGACCGCGTCCCCGGACGAGCGGCCATCAGGCCCCCGACGGGTCCGCCCGGGTCGTTCCGGTCGACGACATCGGAGGACCCGTGTCGGGCGGGGCCTGGTTCGACGGTCGTCCGCGACCGCCGGCCGCGTCCCGCTGGAGGTGCTCGCTGCCGGAGGCGACCGACATCGCCTGGCTCGACTGCAGCGCGCTCGACCTGCCGACGGACCCGGCCGACTTCTTCTGCGAGTCCGCGGGCGTGATCCTCACCGCCGGCAGCCACTGTGGCGACGGGTTCGAGGGATTCGTCCTGCTCGTGTTCGCGACACCCGCCTTCACGCTGACGGACGGCGCCGCAGCACCCGCGCACTGAGCGGGCGCCCGGCTGCTCCAGCAGGCCCGTCCGAGGGCGGCGCGGGCGTCGGGTCAGGTGCCGGAGGCGGGGGACGCCGCAGGTGCGCCAGCGACGCCGCGTTCGACCGACGGATGCACGAGGGCTCGGCGTACCGCCTCCGCCGTCGCCACCGCGAGCAGGCCGGCGCACACGGCGAGCCCGCCACGGGTCCCCGCGACGTCGATGCCGTCCACGCCCCGAGTGAACGCGATCCCCGTCACCCACGCGACGCAGAACGTCGCCGACAGCCGCTGCGACAGCTGCAGGAACGACGCGCCGACGCCGGCCGCGCCCGCCGGCACCGCGGCGAGCGTGGTCGACCGCAGGATCGGCTCGAAGACGCCCGAGCAGAACCCGATCACCACCTGCACGACGAGGACCGTCACGACCACTGGTCCGGTGGACCAGCCCGCCGCCGCGACGAGCAGCATCCCGCCCGCCGTCTCGATCAGCAGGCAGACGGACTGGGTCCACCGCCCGGCGAGGTCGTGCGTCGCGAGGCTCAGCACCGAGCCCGCGAGCCGGGCGAGCGCGCCCGGCACCAGCACGAGGGCGACGACGGGCGCGGGCAGCTCGGTCGTCTCCAGCAGGAAGACCGTGAGGATCGCGCCCTGCGCGCTCGCGGCGCCGAACCACAGCAGCGCGCGCAGGTTGCCGGAGACGAAGCCGCCGGAGGTGACGAGCGCGGCGTCGAACAGCGGCCGGTGTCCTCGCCGGTGCTGCCGGAGCTCCCACACCAGCAGCAGGACGCCCGCGCCGAGCGCGGCGCCCCGGACAGCCCACCGCGCTGCCGCGGGGAGCGACCCGTCGACGACCGGCACGGTGAGCAGCAGCACGAGCAGCGCGGTGAGCAGCACACCGGGCAGGTCGAGCCGGACGCGCCCGGCCGGTCGCGGCCGTGCGCGCGGCGCGGACCGCAGCGCGAGCACCGCGGTCGCGACCACGAACGGCATCGCGACCGCGAGCAGCAGCCGCCACGCCTGCGGTCCCGGCACGACCTCGAGCAGCACGCCTGCGACGATCGGCCCCACCACGGCGGACGCCGACGCGGCGATCCCGTACACCGCGAGCGCCCGCACGCGGTCCCGCCCGAGGAAGCGGTCCTGGATGATCCCCAGCACCTGGGCGCTGATCAGCCCGGCGCCGAGCCCCTGCACCGCCCGGCCGGTGATCGCCCAGCCGATCGAGACGGAGGTGAGCGTCAGGAGCCCGCCGCCGAGGAACAGGGCGAGGCCGCCGACGAACAGCCCGGTGCGGCCGTGCGCGTCGCCGAGTCGCCCGCCCGGCACGAGGCCGATGCCGAACGCGAGCGAGTAGACCGCGAGGAACCACTGCACCGCCTCCGTCGGCGCACCGAACGCCGCGTCGAGCGACGGGACGGCGTAGACGATGACGAACTGGTCGACCAGCGTGGCGAACCCGGCGAGCGCGCAGGCGGCGAGCGCGAGCGATTCCGTTCTGAAGGAGATCTTCGACCTCGGACGCAGGATCTCCTTCAAAACGGGACTACGCGACGCGGTCGGCGGGCACGACCGGCCGGGTGAACGTGTAGACCGTGAAGTCGCGGCCGTCCTCCGACAGCCGCACGTCGCGATCCTCGATCCTGGTGAAGCCGAGGCCGCGGTAGAGGGCGTGGGCGCCCGTCATGTGCTGGCCGCTGTTGAGGGCGACCGTGTGCTGGCCGCGGTCGAGCGCGAGCCCGTAGGTGAAGCGGGTGAGCAGGGCGCCGATCCCGCGCCTCCTCGCCGTGGGGCTCACGGCCAGCAGCCGGAAGTACAGCTCGCCGTCGCGGACCCGGCCCCGCCCCTCCTCCCGTCCAGGCCGGAGGACGGAGGTGGTGCCGACCAGCACGCCGGTGCCGGTGTCCTCCGCGACCCACGGCTCGTAGTCGGCGGCACGCTGCTCGGGATGCCGCAGCGTGTGCGCGTACCCGGGATGGAGGGGGTAGTCGGCGGCGTAGGCGGCGTGCGTCAGCGCGCCGAGGTCGGGGTACTCGCGCGGCTCCGCGAGGCGGATGACGACGTCGGCCATCAGGCGGGCACCGCAGCGCGCAGCCGAACGAGATCGGCGAGGACGGAGCGGGCGACCGCATCGTTCTCGCGGAACGACACCGCATCGGTGCGCGGGCGGGCGAAGGCGCCGACGAACGGGGCGCTCGTGAACGCGCCGATCGCGTACCGCCGGTCGTGCGGGTTGCCGGTCGGGTCGACGACCCTCGCGTCGCCGCGTGCGACGACGAGGCGGCCCGAGTTGAACTCGCCGCTCGGATCCGCGAGCACCTGCTCGGCGCCCACCGCGGTCGCGACGAGGTCCCGAAGCGCCGCGTTCTCGCTGCGCGCCGCCTGCGACGGCGGCAGCCACGCGTCGACGAGGGCGCGCGCGACGACCTCCTCGTCCGTGTTCGCGCCGCGGGCGCGGAACACGCCGTCGACCTCGTCCGCCGCGACCGTCAGCCCGGAGCCGAGGAAGGTGACGACACCGGCGTCGGCGAGCGCCAGCAGCTCCTCCAGCCTCGGTCCCGGCGGGCCGCTCGCGATGAAGCTGAACGCGGGCAGCCACCAGCCCTCGAGGTCGCGCTCGCGCGACAGCACCGTCCACGGCGCGTGCTCGACGATGCCGACGAGCGCGAACAGCGCCTGCAGCAGGGCGACGAACAGCCCGAACGTGGGGCTGCCCTCCTGGTTCGTGCGCTGCCGCAGGTCCTCCTGCACGTAGGCGCGGACCGTCTCCTGCAGCGCCGCGACCGAGCCGGACGCCACCCCGTCGAGCGGAGCGAAGAACGTCGCGAGGTCGAGCCGGTCGCGCGGGTCGATCACGGTCTCGGCGACGAGCTCGCGCAGCGCGGCGCCGTCCGGGTCGAGCGGGGCGAACCGCTCGAGGAACGCGGCCCAGGAGGTGCGGACGCGGTCCGGGTGGCCGGTGAACAGCTCAGCGTAGTAGCCGTGCAGCATCTCCTTGGCGATCAGCGGCCACACGTCGTCGCGCAGATCCAGCTCGGGCCGGGCGGCGAGGCGCGCGGCCACCTCCGGGGTGAAGAACGCGGCGCCCGGCCGGTCCCCCTGCAGGGTCGCCGTGATCTTCGAGTGGTAGGGGACCCCGCGCCGCGACCCGATGAGGATCCGCGGCTCGCGGCCGGACGCGACGTACCGCGGCGCGCCGTCGTCCGCGGACTCGAACCGGCCGCCGCGCCCCTCTGTGAGCAGCACGATCAGGTCCGTCGCCGCCAGCCCCATCCCGCGCACGAGCAGCGGCTCGCCCGCCGCGATGCCGTCGAGGTCGGCGTCCGCGGTGAACGCCGGCGGGACGTAGGCGAGGCCGTGCCGCGTGGCGAACTCGGCGAGCGCCGCGGTCGATCCGTCCGGCTCGCTGCCGGCGTGCCCGAGCGCGTACAGGACGACGTCGGCGTCCAGCCGGGAGCCGGAGGCGAGGCGCAGGCGCTGCCGACCGTCCTCGAGGTCGTCGACGCCGAGCACCGTGTCCTGCCGCACGACGACCTCGACCTCCTCCGGCAGCCGCGCGACGGCACGGCGGAGCACCCAGTCGAGGTAGACGCTCTGCAGCCGTCGCGTCGGGAAGTCGCTGCCGCTGAGACGATGGATCTCCTCACGGACCGCGTCGTCCGGCACCACGATCCCGTCGATCGCGCCGTTGCGGACGCCCTCCGCCCACTCCACGAGGGACGGGCCGGGCGCGACGGGACCCTGGATGGTCGAGCGCTCGTCGGTGAACATCGTCACGTCGGCGGCGAGCGAGTTCAGCTTCAGCAGCGGCGACTGGTCGTAGCGCCAGATCCGGCCGCCACCCGGCGGGAACGGGTCGATCAGGTGGATCTCGACGGGCCCGGTCGCGTACGCGGGGAGGTTCTCGGCGAACCGCTCGAGCCAGCCGACGCCGCGTGGCCCGGCGCCGGCGACCGCCACGCGCACGACACCGCTCGCCTCCGGAACACCGCTCATCCGACGCATCGTCGCACCGGCGGACGAACGACCCCTCGCGTGTGTCGCGATGTTGCAGCCCCTCCGTCACACATGTCGCAGGGCGACGAAGTGTGACGGAGGCGGGGTTGTCGTCCCGCGATCAGCGCCCATACCGTTCCCGGCCATGACGAGCACCTCCTTGCCGCAGCCGGCGGCGACCGCCCGGCCCGCGGCGGTCCCCGACGACGTCGTCGGGCGGCGCGTGCGCTCCCTGCGGAAGCCGTGGCAGTGGGTGCTGACCGCCGTCGTGATCGTGCTGGTCCTGAACTTCGGGCAGACGCTCTTCACGAACCGCTCCTGGGAGTGGCCGAAGGTCGGCAAGTGGGTGCTCCACCCCGCGATCCTGCAGGGCGTGCTCGTCACGATCGAGGCGACCGCGATCGCGGCGGTCGCGAGCTTCGTCCTGGGCGTCCTCGTCGCCCTCGCGAGGCAGTCGAACAACGTGGTCCTGCGGAGCCTCGCCTGGTTCTACATCTGGGTGTTCCGGTCCGTGCCGCTGCTCGTGGTGCTGCTGTTCCTCTACAACCTCCCGAACCTCTACCCGGCGATCGGCATCGGCATCCCGTTCGGCCCGCAGCTGCAGGTGCCCACCACGTCGATCCTCGGCGACCTCGCGCTCGGCGCGCTCGGGTTGACGCTGTCGGAGACGGCGTACGCGGCGGAGGTGGTCCGCTCCGGGCTGCTCGCGGTCGACAACGGGCAGCACGAGGCGGCGAAGGCGCTCGGGATCCCCCGGTACCGGCAGCTGACGCGCATCGTGCTGCCGCAGGCGCTGCGCTCGATCGTGCCCTCGTACGTGAACCAGATCATCGGGCTGATCAAGTCGAGCTCGCTGCTGTTCTACGTCTCGCTGCTGGACCTGTTCGGGGTCGCCCAGAACCTCGCCTCCACCTACCCGACCGACATCATCCCGCTGCTCGTCGTCGCGACCATCTGGTACCTCGTGCTCACCAGCCTCATCTCGATCGTGCAGTTCTACGTCGAGCGGTACTACAACCGCGGACTGAAGGGCGCACGATGACCATCACCACGGACGCCGCCCCGCCGGCGATCGAGATCCGCAACGCCCACAAGTCGTTCGGCGACAAGCAGGTGCTGCGCGGCATCGACCTCACCATCGAGGCCGGCACCGTCACGGTGATCCTCGGCCCGTCCGGCTCGGGCAAGTCGACGCTGCTTCGCGCGATCAACCACCTCGAGAAGCTCGACGAGGGCTACGTGGCCGTCGACGGCGAGCTGATCGGCGTGCGCGTGCAGGGCGACCGGTTGAAGGAGCTGCACGAGCGCCAGATCCTGAGGCAGCGGTCCCGCATCGGGTTCGTGTTCCAGAACTTCAACCTGTTCCCGCACCTCACCGTGCTGGAGAACGTGGTGGAGGCGCCCGTGTCGCTCGGCCTCGCGAGCAAGGCGGCGGCCCGAGTCCGCGCGCTCGAGCTGCTCGACGAGGTCGACCTGCGCGACAAGGCCGACGAGTACCCCCGTCGTCTGTCCGGCGGCCAGCAGCAGCGGGTCGCGATCGCGCGCGCATTCGCGCTGGACCCCAGGCTCATCCTCTTCGACGAGCCCACCTCCGCGCTCGACCCCGAGCTGGTGGGCGAGGTGCTCCGCGTCATCAGGACCATCGCCGAGACGGGCCGCACGCTCGTCGTCGTCACCCACGAGATCGGGTTCGCCCGCGAGGTCGCCGACCGCATCCTCTTCATGAGCGACGGTGTCGTCGTCGAGGACGGTACGGCCCAGGACGTGCTGACGGATCCGCAGCACCAGCGGACGAAGGACTTCCTCAGCAAGGTCCTCTGAACCGCGCCCGGGCATCCGCCCACCCCTCGCACCACGAACAGGAGCACACGCATGCCTGCATCCATCACCCGCCTCCGACGGACCGGGGCCACCGCCTTGGTGGCCGGGGCCCTCGTCGCTGCGCTCGCCGCCTGCTCCGGCCAGGCCGCAGCGACGGACATCGCCGCGAAGGACTCCGGGAAGACGGCCGTCACCATCGGCGCGCAATCGAACGGAGCCGCGACCGAGACGACGATCGACGTCGAGGTCCAGAAGAAGATCCGCGACTCGCTGCCGAAGTCGGTGCTCGACTCGGGCGAGCTGACCATCGGCCTCGGCGCGCTGCCTGCCGGCTTCCCTCCGCTCGCGTTCACGGGTGAGGACCAGAAGACCCTCACCGGCGCGGAGCCCGATCTCGGGCGCCTCGTCGCCGCGACGCTCGGCCTCAAGCCGGTCGCGCAGAACGCGACCTGGGACAACCTGTTCGTCGGGATCGACAGCGGCAAGACCGACGTCGGGTTCTCGAACATCACCGACACCGAGCAGCGCAAGGAGAAGTACGACTTCGCGTCGTACCGCCAGGACAACCTCGCATTCGAGGTGCTGAAGTCGAGCACCTGGAGCTTCGACGACGACTACACGAACCTCGCGGGCCAGACGGTCGCGGTCGGCTCCGGCACGAACCAGGAGAAGATCCTGCTGGAGTGGCAGAAGAAGCTGAAGGCCGAGGGCAAGACGCTGACGATCAAGTACTACCCGGACCAGAACGGCGTGAACCTCGCGTTGAACTCCGGGAAGATCAGCGCCTACTTCGGCCCGAACCCGGGCGTCGCCTACCACGAGGCGCAGGACAAGGACTCGGCCAACCCGACCCGCACGGCCGGCACGTTCTCCGGTGCGGGCGCGACGCTGCAGGGCCTCATCGCGGCGACGGTGAAGAAGGACAGCGGCCTCGCTCAGCCGGTCGCCGACGCGATCAACTACCTGATCGACAACGGGCAGTACGCCGAGTGGCTGAACGCGTACAACCTCTCGAACGAGGCCGTCGACAAGGCCGAGGTGAACCCTCCGGGTCTCCCGCTCGACAACTCCTGACTCCTCCACGGATCGGGGGATCCGGTGGCGCGACGCGCCCCGGATCCCCTGCCGGCACCTCGTCGTATCTCGGTGCCCGTCCACCCGCAGCTGCAGCGGAGGCATGATGACCCGCTACGAATCGGTCGCTGAGGCCGTCGGCCACACCCCGATGATCCGCCTGACCAAGCACGGGCTGCGACCGCGGATCTCCGTCAAGCCCGAGTGGCTCAATCCCGCCGGCAGCGTGAAGGACCGTGCCGCGCTGTCGATGATCCGTGCCGCCGCGGCGGACGGGTCGCTGCCGCCCGGCGGGATCGTCGTCGAGACCACCTCCGGCAACACCGGGATCGGGCTCGCCGCCTTCGCCGCGCACCTCGGGTACCGGTCGGTCGTGTTCACGAGCTCCGCGATCTCGCAGGAGAAGCGGGACCTGCTCATCGCGCACGGCGCGGAGCTGCGGCTCGTCGACGTGTTCGTGCCGAAGTCGCACCCGGACAGCCTCGCCTCGGTCGCGCAGCGGTTCGTCGATGCGACGCCCGGCGCATGGCTGGCCGGCCAGTACGACAACCCGGCGAACCCCGGTGCGCACGTCGTGTCGACCGGCCCGGAGATCTGGGCCGACACCGACGGCGCCGTCACCCACTTCGTCGCGACCGTCGGCACCGGCGGCACGATCTCCGGCACCGGCCGCTTCCTGAAGGACGTCAGCGGCGGGCGGGTGCAGATCGTCGCGGCGGATCCCGCGACCTCCTCGTACTCCGGCGGCGACGGCAGCGCGAAGTACGTCGAGGGTGCCGGGCACGCGGTGCATCCGGAGGCGGAGGAGGACGTCTGGCCGAAGTCGCTCGACACGTCGGTGATCGACCGGTACGAGCAGGTCGACGACCGCGGCGCGATCGACGCGATCCACGACCTCGCCGCGTCGGAGGGGCTGCTCGCCGGCGGATCGGCGGGCGTCGCGCTCGCAGCCGGGTTCCGCGTCGCGGCCGAGCTGGGCGAGGACGACGACGTCGTGATCCTGCTGCCGGACTCGGGGCGGGCGTACCTGTCGACGTACTTCAACCCGGTCTGGCTGCGGGCGCATGGGTTCCGGGATGCGGAGGGTGCGGTCGCGCGGCAGGTCGCGGTGGTGGCGCGGACGGTCGATCCGCGCTGGTCGGTCCCGGAGGCGCTCGAGGGCGCGTCGGACAACGAGCCGCTGCTCGTCGCCTACGTCCGTTCGGCGGTGCCGCCGCACCCGTCGGAGGTGCTCGGCACGACCACCGTCTCCGCGCTGCGCGGTGCCGCGTCGGTGCGCGACGCGACGACCCCGGCACCATGGATCGGGGCGGGCCAGTCCCCCGAGGAGGCGCTCGAGGCCGCGGACCGCGCGCGCCCGGGCTGGACGACGGGCATCCTGGTCGACGACGGCCGCGTGACCGCCCTCGTCGAGCGCGCCGCTCTCACCGCCCCCGCGCCGCCCACCACTGCCGCGTGAGGCGCGCCGATGCCGGACCGACGTGTGGTCCCTCGTTCGACGACGCGCGCCGTCGGACCAGGGACCACACGCCGGTCCAGCGAGGACCGGGGACGACACGTACTGCCGCTGCGCTCCCGTTCACGACGGAAGGGGAGGGCGGACGCCCAGGAGGTCGCGGAGCGTCGCGCCCTCCGGGTACTCGGTGCGGTGGACGCCCCGGTCCTGCAGCTCCGGGATCACGCGGTCCGTGAACTCGTCGAGGCCCGTCGGGGTGAGGTGGCCGACGATCACGAAGCCGTCCGACGCCTCCTCCTGCACGTACCGGTCGATCTCGGCCGCGATCCAGGAGGGCGTGCCGACGAACGAGTGCCGCGAGGACACCTTGATGACCAGGTCGCGGATGCTCAGCCGCTCCGCCTCCGCCTGCTGGCGCCAGGCCTGTGCCACTGCGACGACGTCCCGCGCGTGCCGCACCCGGCCACGGGTCGGGTTCGCCGCCGGGTCCGGGTCGACGTCCGGCAGCGGCCCGTCCGGGTCGTACCCGGACAGGTCGGTGCCCCACACCTGCTCGAGGAACGCGATCGCGGTCTGCGGCGACACCTGCTGCCGCGCGACGTGCCGGCTCCGCTCCTCCGCCTCGGCCGGCGTGTCCCCGATCACGAACGACGCCGCGGGCAGGATCTTCAGGTCGTCCCGGTCGCGGCCCGCGGCCTCCACCCGCGCCTTCACGTCGGCGTAGAAGGCCTGCCCGCCCTCGAGGTCCGAGTGCAGCGAGAACACGACCTCGGCGTGCTCGGCCGCGAACCGCCGTCCGTCGGGCGAGTCGCCCGCCTGCACGATCACCGGCTGCACCTGCGGGCTGCGCGGCAGGGTGCCCACGCCGGACACCCTGAAATGCTTCCCGCGGTGCTCGACCGCGGTCAGCGCGCCGTCGGCGAGGAACCGCCCGGAGGCGCGGTCGGCGACGAGCGCGCCCAGCGCCCATCCCTCCCACAGGGCCCGCGCGACCGCGATGAACTCGCTCGCGCGCTCGTACCGGTCGGCGTGGTCGAGGTAGCCGCCGCGGCGGAAGTTCTCGCCCGTGAACGCGTCGGAGGTCGTGACGACGTTCCATCCGGCTCGCCCGTTCGACAGCAGGTCGATCGTCTGCAGCTGCCGCGCGAGCTCGTACGGCTCGTTGAACGTCGCGGACAGCGTGCCGACGAGGCCGATGTGCTCGGTCACCGCGGCGAGCGCCGCGAGGATCGCGACCGTGTTCGGCCGCCCCACGACGTCGAGGTCGTGGATGCGGCCGCGGTGCTCGCGCAGCCGCAGCCCCTCCGCGAGGAAGAGGGAGTCGAACAGCCCGCGCTCCGCGTTCCGCGCGAAGTGCTCGAACGACGCGAAGTCGATCTGGCTGCCGGAGGCCGGGTCGCTCCACACGGTCGTGCTGTTCACGCCGGGGAAGTGCGCCGCGAGGTGCACCTGCTTGCGGGCGGTCATCGGGCGGTCGTCTCCTCGGTCGCGGCGAACGGATCCCGCGCGGCGAACGCGGGCACATGGGTGAAGCGATTCGGTGCCGGGGGGAGCCCGAGCCGGCTCCGGAGGTCCGTCGCGCCGGTGGACGCCTCAAGCCCGAGCGCCGGCACGACACCGTCAGCGACCCGGTCGAGGTCGAGCGGGAGCCGGGCGGGCCGGAGGCGGAACCCCTCGATCCCGAGCTCGTGCCAGTGCTGGAGGCGCTCGGCGATCTCGTCGGCGGAGCCGGCGAGGAGCACCGCGTCGCTCTCGATCGGTCCGCCGGCCGCGTCGAGCCGGTCGAGCTCACCCGGCGCGTCCGTCACGAGCACGACCGCGTCCGCCCAGACCTGCAGCGGCGTGCCGGTGCGGTCGACGTCCCGCTCGGCGGCTCGGAGCTCGCCGAGGATCCTGATCACGTCCGCGTCGTCGTGCGGCGTGACGAACACGACGTCCCCCTGCGCCGCCGCGAGCAGGTAGGGCACCCGCTGGTGCGCGAGCAGGGTCACGACCGGCTGCCCCTGCGGCGGCCTCGGCACGATCGACGGCCCCTTCACCGAGAACCGGGACCCGACGAAGTCCGAATGGTGGAGGCGGTCCCGGTCGAGGTAGCGCCCGGTCGCGACGTCGCGGATCACCGCGTCGTCCTGCCAGGAGTCCCAGAGCCGCCGGAGCACCTCGATCGCGTCGGCGGCCTCGCCGAACCGGTCCGCGATGATCGCGGGCCCCTCCGGCGACGCGAGGTCCTCCGGCCGGAACGGCTCCGCCCACCGGCCGAGGTTCGCCGCCTCGTGCGGGCGGGCCGCGGCGACGGGCCGGACCCCCGCCCGGCCACGGCTCGCGAAGTCGAGCGTCGCGATCGCGGTCGCGACGTGGAACGGCTCGGTCAGCGCCGTCGAGACGGTCGGCACGAGCCCGATCCGGCTCGTGAGCGGCGCGATGAAGTCCGCGAGCAGCACCGCGTCGAACCGGCCGCGCACCCCCCGGGTCTCAGCCAGGTCGAGGCCGCCGAACGCGTCGGCGGTCTGCAGCCCGAACGTGTCCTCGATCGTGAGGAGGTCGATCCCGGCGTCCTCCGCCGTGCGCGCGAGCGCCACCCAGTAGCCGCCCGTGAACAGCCGATCGGGTGTCGCGGAGGGCTCCCGCCAGGCGCCCGGGTGCCAGCCGGCGTCCTTCAGCGCGATCCCGAGGCGCAGCGGCGCGGTCATCCGAACGCCTCCATCCGCTCCGGCACGCGCAGCGACACCGGCGGCCGCAGCCCGAGCAGGTCCCGGAGGGTCCGCCCCTCGTAGGACGTGCGGTAGATCCCGCGCTCCTGCAGCGCCGGGACCAGCCGGTTCACGATGTCGTCGAGGCCGGAGGGAACGAGCCACGGCGCGATGTTGAACCCGTCGAGCACGTGCTCCTGCGCGAGCGGCACGAGCTGGTCCGCGACCGAGTCGGCGGTCCCCGCGAAGCCCCGGCCGGAGCTCAGGTGGATGACGAGCTCTCGGATCGAGAACCCGCGCTCCTCGGAGAGCGCCCGCCACCTCCCTGCGGTCTCCGCGGCCTTCGCGGCGCGGAAGCCGGCACCCCGGGTGTCGCCGGTGATCTCCACGACCGGGTCGATGTCCGGCAGCGGCCCGTCCGGGTCGTACGCGGAGAGGTCGGTGCCCCACAGGGCTTCCAGGAAGGCGACCGCCGTCTGCGGCGTCACCTGGTGCTCCCGGACCCAGCGGACCTTGTCCGCGACCTCGGCCTCGGAGTCCGCGACGATGAACTCCTGCCCCGGGAAGATCTTCAGGTCGTCCGCCGGCCGACCCGCGGCGACCGTACGGGCGCGGATGTCCTCCGCGAACGCCTTCGCGGCGTCGAAGGTGCCGTGCGCGGAGAAGATCACCTCCGCGTTGCGGGCGGCGAAGTCGCGCCCCTCCGAGGAGTCGCCCGCCTGGAACAGGATCGGGTGCTGCTGCGGGCTGCGCGGCAGAGCCCCGCGCCCCTCCACCGAGTAGTACTGCGTGTCGACGTGGAACGGCTCCCCGTCCCAGACCCGCTGCGCGATGTCGATCACCTGCGCCGCGTGCGTGTAGCGGTCGGCGTGGTCGAGGTAGCCGCCGCGGCGGAAGTTCTCCCCTGTCCAGGCGTTGTCGGTCGTCACGACGTTCCAGGCCGCGCGGCCGCCGGAGAGCACGTCGAGGCTCTGCAGCCGGTGCGCCAGGTCGACCGGATCGTTGTAGGTCGCGTTCTGCGTCGCGACGAGCCCGATGCGGTCGGTGACCGCGGCGAGCGCCGCGAGCTGCATGATCGCGTCGGGCCGTCCGGCGACGTCGAGGTCGTGGATGCGCCCGAGGTGCTCGCGGAGGCGCAGCCCCTCCCCCAGGAAGAACGCCGTGAACAGGCCGCGCTCCGCGGTCTGCGCGACGCGGCGGAAGCTCTCGAAGTCGGTCTGCGACCCGCTGGCCGGATCGGACCAGACGGTGGAGAAGTTGACGCCTTGGAAGAAGACGCCGAACTGGATCGTCCCGTCCCCGGTGGTCCGACTCGGGCTTCGGTCCTGCCGGGGCGCCGGCTGGTCATCACGGAAGAAGCTCATCGTGCGTGCTCCAGGAATCGGTTCACAGGGTGCGGCAGGCCCCAGGTGCGCCGCGCGGTGTCGCCCACCCGCGGTGCGACCGAGAGGCCGCCTGCGCGGAGGGCGGGGAGGACGACCCGGCCGAGCTCGTCGAGATCGACCGTGCCGTCGGCAGGCACGAACCGCACGCCGTCGACGTCGACCGCGAGCCGCCCGAGCAGCGCGAGCAGGCTCTCCGCGTCGCCGACGTACCGGACGCCGGTGCGGCTCCACGCCGCGATCGCGTCGAGCCGTTCGAGCCGATCCGCCGCGGGCAGCCCGGCCGAGTCGAGCACCACCTCGAGCCGGAGGAGCACCCGGGCGACCGGATGCGCGTCCCGCGCCGCCGCAGCGGCTGCCGGGACCGCGTCGAGGTCGCGCACCTGGAGCAGCACCGCGTCGACCTCAGCGCGGGTGCCGGCAGCACCGATCGTGATCGGCTGGCCCTGCGTCGGCCGAGGGACGATCGCCGGCCCTTTCACGGAGAACCGCGCGCCCCGGAAGTCGGCGTAGTGCAGCTTCGCCCGATCGAGGTACCGACCGGAGGGCACGTGCCGGATGACCGCGTCGTCCTCCCACGAGTCCCAGAGCCGCCGGACCGCCTCCACCACGTCGACGAGTTCGGCGTCCGCGTCGTCGAGCGGGGTGCGGCCGTACCGCGCGGCGATCGCCGGATCACGGTCGGCGACGGCGATCCAGCCTCCGCGGCCTGCGGAGGCGATGTCGAGGCTCGCGAGCTGCGTCGCGACGTGGAACGGCTCGTTGTAGACCGCGTGGACGACCGGGATCAGGCCGATCGCGCCGGTGAGCGGCGCCGCGAACGCCGCCCTGAGCAGCCCCTCCGGCCGCCCGCCCGCACCGCCGGGTGCGGCGTCCGGCAGCGGGTGGTCGTCGAGCACGGCGGCGGTGAAGCCGGCGCGCTCCGCGGCGCGGACGCCGTCGGCGACCGCGCGGGCGGATCGTGCCGGATCCCATTCGACCCACAGCGCGGGATGCGCTCCGGGGCCGTCGACGTCGACCAGGGTCAGGAGCGGCGCGGTCACGGCAGCAGCTCCCCCGCCTCGATCGCGATCGGCAACCGGTTCTCCGCGGGCGGGAGCGGGCACGTCGCGAACGCGGTGTACGCGCATGGGAGGTTCACGGCCCGGTTGAAGTCGACGACCACGCGACCGTCCGCCTCCGGGCCGGGGATCGAGAGGGATCGGTTCGCGGGGTAGGTGGTGACGCCGCTCGTCGCGTCGGTGAACAGCGCGAAGAAGCCGTCGCCTGCACCGAACACCGTGAGGCGGTGCTCGGTGCCGTCGAGTTCGAGCACGATCTGCCCGGGTGCGTCGTACACGTGCTCGAGGCCCGGCGCGACCGACCCCACCGTCGTCGGCCGCGGCACGTCGAACGGCTCGTACCGCGCGTCGACCGCCCAGCGCTCGTCCGCCGGGTAGGCGTCGGTGCCGTCGTAGCCCCGCGCAGCGAGGTGCGCCGGGTCGCGCGGGCGGACGATGTCGGTGCCGCCGCGGCGAGCGACCTCCACCTCCACGTCGCCGTGCCGGAGGAGGATCCCGTCCCGCTCGGCGATCCGCCCGAGCACGACCCGTGCGGTCAGCGGCTCGGCGTCGCGGGTCAGCGACTCCCCCGCGGCGAGCTCGACGACGACGCCGTCGGGGCCCGACGACCAGCTGCCGGGGATGCCCTCGATGCGCTGCGACTCCGGCGTGAGCCGGTGCAGCCCGGTGACGGCGAGGAATCCGTGCGGGTCGGCGCGGCGGGCTTCGTGGTCGGCGTGCCAGGCCTCCCATGCCGCGGCGAACGCGGTCGGGGCCTCCGTCGTGATGGTCATGATCGGACTGTAGGCAGCCCCTCCAGGAGGCGGCTCCGCGCCGGTCGCGTGACGTAACGGGTGCACGTCACGCAGCGTCACGAGACGGCGGCGAGGGACCTGCGCCAGCCGAGGTGCGGCGCGACGCCGGCCGCGAAGTCGGTCAGGATCTGCCGGTAGTCGGCGCCGGTGAGCTCGTACGGCAGCTCGAGCCGCAGCTCCGTCACCTCGTCGAGGATCGGGTCCGCGGCGAGCGCCTCCAGGATCTGCTCGCTCGTCCCGATCAGGTCGCGGGCGAACCGGGTGCCCTTCGGGCCGTGCTCGCTCGTCGTCCGCTCGAGGCGCGCGGCGCCGTACGCCCGGTAGCGCTCGCGGGTCGCCGCGTCCGCAGAGTCGGTCGGGACGATCACCCGGCCGAGCGCGATCCTCCCGGCGCCTCCCGATCCCCGATAGACGTCGATCAGCGTGCGCTGCGCGGCCGCGAAGTCGCGCTCTCCCGGCACGGAGACGATGTTGCCGGTGAGCAGGTGGAGGCCCCGTTCGCCGGCGCTGCGAACGGAGTCGAGGCTGACGCCGCCGTACCAGACCCGCTCCGCGAGCCCGGCGCTGTGCGGCTGGAGACGCGGCCGCTGGACGTTGCCGGGCGACACGATCCTGGTCTCCTCGTCGCCGAGGAACTCGCTCCGGAGGTGCTGCACGAGGCGGTCGACCCGCCCGAAAGAGACGTCCTGGTCGCCGAGCCCGTGCTCGAACACGAGGTCGCCGAGCAGCTCCCGGTGCGGCGGTGTGCCCGCGCTCACCCCGATCTGGACGCGGCCCCCGCTCAGCACGTCGACGGTCGCGAGGTCCTCCGCGAGGCGGAACGGGCTCTCGTAGCCGAGCGGGATCACCGCGGTCCCGAGCTCGATGCGGTGCGTCCGCTGCGTCGCCGCAGCGAGGAAGACGGCCGCCGAGGAGACGCCGTGCTCGAGGTGCCGCTGCCGCACCCAGGCGCCGTCGAAGCCGAGCCGCTCCCCGAACGCGAACAGGTCGAGCGTCTCCTCGAGCCCTTCGAGGGGCGCGTCGTCCGGGTAGTTGCCCGGGCTGAGGAACGCGATGGAGGTGATCTGCGGCACGGAGGGCTCCTTCGGTCGGGCGAGCGGATCAGGCGAGCAGGGTGCGCACGACGCGGTCGAGCGCGGCGACGGTGAGGGCGACGGACGCGACGTCGATCCGCTCGTCCGTCCCGTGCAGGAGGCGCCGGACCTCGGCGTGCGTCCAGCGCGCGGACAGCGCGGCGAAGCCGTAGGCGGGGACGCCGACGGCGCGGAAGAAGCGGCTGTCGGAGCCGCCGGGGGCGAGCACCGCGACCGCCTTCGCTCCGGGATGCGCTGCCTCGACCGCCTCGGCGAGCGCCCGGTAGACCGCGGTGTCGGTTGCGGAGCGGTTCGCGGGCCGGTCGACGAGGCGGCTCAGCTCGATCCGGTGGGCGAGGGGACCGAGCGCGGCGAGCAGGTGCGCGTCCACGTCCTCCGGCGTCACCCCCGGCAGGGTGCGGACGTCGACGTCGAGCGCCGAGGTGCCGGGGATGACGTTCACCGCGTCGCCAGCGCGCAGCACGGTCGGCGAGAACGTCGTGTGGGTGACCGCGTGCGCGAGACCGGCGAGCGGCCCGAGGTCTGCGAGCGCCGCGTCGAGCCGATCAGGGTCGATGAGCGCGGGATCGAGGCCGAGCGCGTCGACGTAGCGCGGCCACAGGTCGTCGATCACGGCGGGGCTCGGCGCGGCCGCGATCCGCCGCGCCGCCTCCGCCGCGGCCAGCAGGGCGTTGTCGGAGCCGAACGGGGTGGAGGCGTGCCCTGCACGGCCGTGCACGACGAGGCGCCGTGCGGCGCCGCCCTTCTCCCCCACCGTCACCGTGACGCCCCGGACGACGCCGTCGCGCACGAGGGGGACACCGCCGGTCTCGCTGAGCACCGCGGACGCGGCGACGAGATCGGGCCGGTGCTCGACCAGCCAGCCGGCACCGAGCCGCCCGCCGGACTCCTCGTCCGCGACCGCGGCGAGCACGAGGTCGCCCCGCAACCCGCCCTCCGCCGCGAACCGCTTCAGCACCACGGCGTACGCGGCGGTGAGGAACAGCATGTCGAGCGCGCCCCGCCCCCAGATCTCGCCATCGACCAGCTCGCCGCCGACCGGATCGTGCGCCCACCCGTCACCGACCGGCACGACGTCGATGTGCCCGAGCAGGAGGAGGGACGGCGCTTCCGGGCCCGTCCCGCGCACCCGTGCCACGAGGGAGGTGCGGCCGGGCTCGGGCTCGACCACCTCCTGCTCCCCCGCGTCGCCGAGGAACGCCTGCAGGGTCGCGACGTTCGCGCGCTCGTCACCGCCGTTCCGGATCAGCGCCCGCAGCAGCGCGACCGCGTCGTCAGTCGAAGTACCGCGCGACATCGGTGACCCCTCCCGCCGCGGCGAAGTCGGCGCGGACGTCAGCGAGCAGCGCCGGGTCCGCGAGCAGGTCGAGCGCGGTCGCGGCGAGCCCGTAGGCGCCGTCGAGCACCGCCCGGTCCCCTTCCGGCCCGCGAGCGAACGTGCCGAACTCGTCGGTGTGCAGCGCCACCTCGGGCGGCGCGACCGCGATCACCGGATGGATGCCCGGCACGCGGACGCTGACGTTGCCGAAGTCGGTCGACGCAGCGAGCTCGGCGGGCACGACCGCGCTCGTCAGCGCCTTCCGCCCGCGCTCGCCCTGGTGCACCGCCCAACGCGCGGACAGCGGTCCGTTGAACCGGATGGGCAGCGTGAACGGCTGCGGGTCCCACTCCAGCCGGACACCGGTGCCGGTCGCGAGCGCGACACCCGCCGAGACGTCTGCGAGCCTGCGGCTCAGTTCGAGCAGGGTGGCGGCGGCGGGCGAGCGGAGGTAGTACTCGAGGCTCGCCCGGTGCGGCACGATGCTCGGGCGGTCTCCGCCCCGGGTGACGATGCCGTGCACGCGGTCACCCGGGGGCAGGTGCTGCCGCAGGAGCGCGACCGCCTGGTAGTGCAGCGCGACGGCATCGAGCGCGTTGCGGCCCATGAACGGCGTCGCCGAGGCGTGCGCGGCCACGCCTTCGTAGTGCACCCGCAGGATCCGGCGGCCGATGAAGGAGTGGTCGACGGCGTCGTAGCCGAAGGGGTGCACCATGAGCGCGGCGTCGAGGCCGTCGAACGCGCCCTCCCTGGCGAGCAGCTCCTTGCCGCTGTGCCCCTCCTCCGCCGGGGTGCCGAGCAGCACGACCCTGCCGGGCGGCCGCTCGACGTCCGCGAGCGCGAGGAATGCGCCGACCGCGGCGGCGGCGATCACGTTGTGGCCGCAGCCGTGGCCGATCCCGGGCAGCGCGTCGTACTCCGCGAGCAGCGCGACGGTCGGCCCGTCGCCGTCGCCGATCGCGGCCAGCAGGGCGGTCGGCTGCCCGAACACCCCGACCTGCACCTCGATCCCGGCTGCGCGCACGAGGTCCGCGACCGCGGCGGCGCTCCGCACCTCCTGGAACGCTTCCTCCGGGTGGTCGAAGAGGTCGTGCGAGAGCGCGAGCAGCGTCGCAGCCCGCTGCTCCACCGCGGCCGCGACGGGGGCGGAATCCGCGCCCGCGTGCGGGGAGCTGACGGGCCCGGCGGCCGCGGCGAGGCGATCGGTGCGCGCCCGGAGCGCATCGAGGTAGGCGGTGCTCGGTCGCGTCGGCGACGTCATGCCGCACCCCACGCGTCGGCGAGCAGCCGGTACGATCCGACACGCGCGTCGTGGTCGTGCGCGATGGTCGTGACGAGCAGCTCGTCGGCACCGGTCGCGCGCTGGAGCGTCTCCAGCCGCTCGACCACCGTCGGAGGTGCACCGACGAAGCGGGTGGCGGTGCGGTCGCGCACGACCTCCTCCTCCGCGTCCGTCCAGGTCCTCGCCAGCGCGTCCTCGGGCCGCGGGTACGGGATCGCGCCGCCGCCGGCGCGGATGCTGAGCACCCATTCGGAGTACCCCGCCGCGATGCGCTCCGCCGCTGTACCGGTCCGGGCGACGAGCACGTCCGCCGACACGATCACGTACGGCTCCGGCACCTCCGGTGAGGGCACGAACGCGTCGCGGTAGGCCCGCACCGCCTCGATCACGAAGGCGGGGGCGACGTGGTAGTTCGCGCCGAAGCGCAGCCCGAGCGCGCCGGCGAGCCGGGCGGTCGGCCCGGCGCTGCTGCCGTGCAGCCAGACCTGGACCCCGCCGTGGTCGTGCGCGGGCGTCGCCGGGATCGCGATCCCCTCATCCGCGACGTAGTCGCCTCGCAGGAACGCGAGGATCGTGTCGACGACTTCGGGGAAGGCGTCCGCGTCCCCGTCCTCCCGGCCGAGCAGTCGCCGCTGCACGGCGAATCGGATCGCATCGACGTCCAGCAGGCGCGGCGCCGGCACCGCCAGGCCGTCCACGACGCGATCCGGGATCCCGGCCGGCGGCTTCGGGCCACCGGCGAGCCGGCTGCTCCCGGAACGGCCGATGCCGAGGTCGAAGCGGCCGCCGGACAGCGCGCCGAGCAGCCCCGTCTCCTCCGCGACCTGCAACGCCGAACGGTTGCCGACGATCGTCGCGGCAGTGCCGACGCGGATGCGACGGGTCGCGGCGAGGACCGCGGCGGCGAGCACGTGGGGGGCCGCGCCCGCGATGCCGGGGTTCGCGTGGTGCTCCGCGAGCCAGTAGCGCGCGTAGCCGAACGACTCCGCCTCGCGAGCCAGATCGAGCGTGTGCGCGAGGCCGTCCCGCGGGCGCTCCCCGCTCCCGAACGGCGAGAGGTCGAGCACCGACAGCGGCGCACGTCGTCCTGCCATGGATCCGCCTTCCCGCGTCGCGGCGAGGCTAGACGCGCCCGAGATCCGTCTCGCGGCGCGCCGTCATCCCACGTCGCACATCGCGTCGCGACGCGTCACACGTCCGCGTGCAAGCCGGATCTGCGGTATGCGGAGAGGAGACGGGAGCGCTGAGTCTCCAGCTCCCCGCGAGCGCGGAGGAAGTCCGCACGGGCGGAGACGAGATCGTCGCGCGCCTGCAGCGGGTGGTCGTCGGAGAGGTCCGGGGCGGTCATGCGCACACCGTAGGAACCGCGTTCCGTAAGCGGAAGCATGTGACCGCAGGTTGCAGGCCGGCGCCGACGCCCGTGACGGCAGGATGCGGCCTGCGTCGATCCAGCGTCGTCGACGTGCGAGGCCGCGGGTCAGGCGTCGCGGAGGATCTGCGCCGTCACGCGGGCGCTGAATCGCTGCGACTCGACCGGAACGCGCTCGTCAACCGCGTGGAACAGGCCGTAGGCGTCGAAGTCCTCAGGGGTGCGGAGTGGGACGAAGCCGTAGCCCGCGATCCCGAGCCGGGCGAGGGTCTTGTTGTCGGTCGCGCCGGCAGCAGATAGGGCACGACGACGCCGTCAGGGTCCTCCGCGGCGATCGCGGCCTGCAGCACGTCGAGCAGCGGCGAGTCGACCGGCGACTCGATGGACCGGATCCAGCCGCGCGCCTCCCCCTCCACCCCGTCGCCCGCGAGCGCGAGCACCGCGTCGCGGGCCTCGTCATCGAGCCCCGGCAGGGAGCGGACGTCGACCTCGGCGGTCGCCTCGCCGGGGATCACGTTCGCCTTGAGCCCAGCGCGCACCACGGTCGCGGCCGCGCTGTGCCGCAGACCGAGCTCCGCCACGGTGGCGGCGCCGCCCAGCTCGGCCCGCACGGACGGCAGGTCCTCGGCCGTGATCGTGCGCCCGAGCAGGCGGGACACGTGCTCCGCGAACACCCGGGTCGTGGCCGTCGGGACGACGGGGAACCGGTGGCCCGCGACGGCAGCGATCGCCCTGGCGAGGCGCGGCACCGCCGCGTCGGGGCTCGGGTCGGAGGCGTGGCCCGCCCGCCCGCGGGCGGTGAACCGGATCGCGCCCGACCCCTTCTCGCCGGTCGCGACGAGGTAGGCGCGCCGGTCGCCGATCGTGGCGCTGAAGCCGCCGACCTCGCCGATCGCCTCCGTCGCGCCCGCCAGCCACTCGGGGCGGTGACGCCGCACCCATCCGGCGCCGTGCACGCCGCCCGCCTCCTCGTCGGAGAAGAACGCGAGGATCAGGTCCCTGCGGGGCACGACGCCCTCGCGGGCGAGCTCGCGCGCGACGGCGACCAGCACCGCCGCGTACCCCTTCATGTCGAGGGCGCCCCGGCCCCAGATCGCGCCGTCGTGGATCCCGCCCTCGAACGGCGGGTGCGTCCACCCCTCCTCGAGCACCGGCACCACGTCGACGTGCGCGTGCGCGACGAGCGCGCCGCGGGACCGGTCCGAGCCGGGGATGCGGACGACGAGGTTGCCGCGGCCGGGGACCGCCTCCCCAAACGCGGGGCGAAGCCCGACCTCCTCCAGGCGCTCCTGCACGAACCGGATCGCCCTGGTCTCCCCGTCGCCGATCGTCGCGGGGTCGCCGGTGTTCACCGTCGGGATGCGGATCAGCTCCTGCGCGAGGACCACCGCCTCGTCCTCGAGCACGCTCATGGCCCCAGCGAACCGGATCGGCGCTGCGGCGGTCGCCCGCGTTACCCGGCGTGACGCGCGGCATGCCGATGCCGCGGTTGGATGGGCTGCGACCTGTCGTTGCGCCCCGCGTCGTCACATCACGTCGGCGCGTTGTGCCCGGCACGGGGCGCGGCGATGCTTCCTCGATGACGACGACCTCGCTCCGCGACCGGCAGCGGCTGCAGGAGGAGCTGGAGCGGGTGCTCGAGGAGCGTCCGACCGGCAGGGACCTCGTCGACCTCGTGATCCGTGCGGGACGGCAGGCCCGGCCGCTGCCCGATCCGAACTCCGAGCTGCTCGGAGGCGTGCTGGAGGACGGCAGGCGGGTGCCGATCGAGATCCGCAGGGCTTCGCGGCGCAGACGGGGCTGAGACCGGCTTGTCAGCGTCCTGGGCGCGCTGCTGCCGGGAGCGCCGTCGCCGAGTCCTCGAGCAGGCCGCCGAGGAAGCGGGCGACGACGCGCGCAGCCGGGACCTCGGCGGCCTGCTCGACGGCGGGGTTGTAGTTCGTGTTCGTGTTCACGTCGTACGTGACCCGGCGGCCGTCCGCGGTCTCGATGAACTCGATGCCCGCGATCTCGATGCCCTGGTCCCGGAGGAACCGCTCGTGCGCCGCGATCAGCGGGTCGCCCTCCAGCCCCTCCCGCAGCGCGAACGCCGGGATCTCGAGGCCGGTCCACGGGTCGATCACGCAGGCGTCCGCCGGGCACAGCTCGAAGCTGCCGGTCGACGTGTCGACGCGGACGGCGTAGACGAACCGGCCCCCGACGTACTCGGCGCGGGTGACGAACGGCTCGGCGGCGACGAGCAGCTCCTGCAGCAGCGTCACGCCGTCGGCGGGCTCCTCGAAGAGCGGCGACGCGATGTAGGCGTCGAACGCCTCGTGGTCGTCGAACCGCCGGACGCCGAGCCCCTTCCCGCCCTGGTTGTGCTTCGTGATGAACGGCGGCTCGAACCGGCGTGCCGCCGCCGCGAGGCCGTCCTGCCCGAAGACCGCGACGGTCCTCGGCACGTCGAACCCGGCGGCGCGCAGCGCGGCGTGCTGCCGCACCTTGCTCACCTCCAGCTCGACCACGGCGGAGCCGTTCACCGTCCGGGCGCCCCAGCCCTCCGCCCAGGAGAGCAGCGAGCGGGCCGTCTCCTTGGCGGTCGCGTGGTCGCGGGTGTGCGCGGAGGCGCTCAGCCGCGACCACCAGACGCCGGGCGGTGGCGGCGCGTCCAGATCGATGGTCCCGTCGGTGAGGGACACCTCGACGAGCGGCACGCCCTCGGCGGCGAACGCGGCGCGGAAGGGCGGCAGCCACTCCTCGTTCTCGGACAGGACGTGGACGGCGGGTTCGGTCACGCGGGGATCGCTCTCTGTGCTGCGTGCCGGCGGAGCGGCTCGGCCACGTGCTCGGCGACGCTCGCGAACACGTGCTTCTTGGCCGCGAGGTCGAGCTCGCTGATGGGGGTGAGGACGAGCTCGTCGGCCAGCTCGAGGCTCGGGTCCTCGAGCAGCGCGTCGATGATCGCCGCCGGTTCGCCCGAGTGGAGCGGGCTCGCCTGCCCCGCGAACCCGGACCCGTCGGTGTAGCGCCCGTCCGCGGTGACGAGCCGGTCGTAGAAGTCCTTGAACCCGCCGAACCGCTCGCGGTCCGCCGCGTCGACGATCGGCAGGATCGAGCGGCCGATCGCGACCCGTGGCGTGCGCTCGGGGTGGTGCTCGGCGAACGCGTCCCGGTAGGCGCGGATCAGCGACGCCTGCGTGTGGCCGAGGGTCGGGCCGGTGCGCTCCCCGTGGATCGTCGAGAGCACCAGGTGCAGGCCGCGCTCCGCGGCGCGGATCGCGCTGGCGGTGCTGCCGGCGCCGTACCACAGGCGATGCACCAGGCCGGGGCTGACGGGCGAGGCGATGTCGCCGCGGAAGGCGGTCACCGGCCCGTTCGGGGCGGGCGCGCCCTCCTCCGGGGCGGACAGCTCGGCGGCCCGCCGCTCGGCCGCATCGAACGCGTCGAGCACCCCCGTCAGCTTCTGCTCCACCAGGACGCGCCGCTCGGCCGGGCCGAGGTCGTCGAGCGCCGGGACGCCGGAGCTGAGCCCGAGCTCGAGCCGGCCGTCGGCGAGCAGGTCGGTGGTCGCGGCGTTCTCGACCCAGCGGACCGGGTCCTCGTACCCGATCGGGATCACGGCGGTGCCGAGCCGGATGCGGGAGGTGTGCTGCGCGGCGGCGGCGAGGAACGGGAACGGCGCGGTCAGATCGGCGGCGCCGTGGTGCACGCGGACCCAGCCGCTGTCGTAGCCGAGCCGCTCCGCGTGCTCGAAGAGGCGGATGCCGTCGCGCAGCGCCTGCCTCGCCCCGTCCGGGCGCCGGTGGTCGAGGAACACGAGGAAGCCGAGGTCGAGGCTCATTCGATCGTCTCCCCGTTCGCGTCGACGACGGTGCGCTCGCCGGCACGGACCGGGACGGGCAGCCGGTTCTCGGCCGGCGGCAGCGGGCAGTTCCAGGCGGGGCTGAAGGAGCAGGGCAGCAGCCCGGCGAGGTTGAAGTCGAGGACCGTCGCGTCCTCCGCGATGCGGAGGACGCGACCGGATCCGGACGTCTCGCCGCCGGTCGTGGCGTCGGTGAAGTGGAGGAGCAGCTCGCCGGGCTCGAGGCCGGCGGACGCGACGAGCCGGTGCGGGGCGCCGTCGCGATGGAACCGCGCCTCGGCGACCACCGGCACCTCGACCGGTCGGGGGTCGCGGTGGTGCGCGATCACGACGGTCCTGCCGGGCGCGACCGGGGCGATCGCTGCGGGGGCAACCCAGGAGGGGTCGACGGGGTAGGCGGCGATGCCGGCGAAGCCGCGGTCGGCGGCGATGGCCGGGTTCCAGACCTGGAGCGCGAAGCTCGCCTGGTCGTAGCTGAAGAGGACGCCTTCGGCGCCGTCGGCGAACTGCGCGGCGGTCTCGCCGTCCTCGGGGTGAAGGAAGAGGACCGCGGTGCCGTCGACGAGCTGCCCGCCGATCCGCACGCCCTCGCCGGCGGTCGCCTCGACGACGAGTCCGGCTCGGCCGTCCGCGGGCGGCGACCAGCGGCCCGCGGCGCCGGCGACGGTCGTGCCCGGTGCCGTGACGAAGTCGCCCCAGACGAAGGAGGCGGCCCCGCGCGGGCCGGTCGCCTCGACGAGCCGCTGCTCGCGGGCCAGCTCGACGGTTCGCTGGTGGATCGGGTCGGCCGAGGTGAGGCTCATGCCCGGACCCTACGTTCGCCGTTCCCCGCTGATCCGTTCATGACGTCACGTGGGGCAACGCATCGTCATGGTCCGGTGCCGGACGATCGGGGCTCACGACGCGTAGAGGTCGCGGTAGGAGGGGACGGTGCCCGCCGGGGTCGTGATGGTGGTCGCGGCCAGCACGGCGTGCACGATCGCCCGGGTGACGACGTCGGCGCCGGCGGACAGCACCTGGTTGACGGCATCGGCGTGCCGGTGCTCCGGCAGCACGCCTGCGGCGGCGGGCGGGAGACCGCGGCGACCGGTCGCGAGGGCGAAGACGACGTCGCCGTCACCGAGCGTGTGGACCGGACGGATCGCGCGGGTCATCCCGTCGTGGCCGGTCCCCGCGAGACGGCCGAGCCGCGCCTTGTCGAGGTCGGCGTCCGTCGCGACGACCACGAGGGTGGTGTTCAGCGGGCGCAGCGCGGGTCGCCCGGCGGACTCCGCCGTGAGCCGGTCGAGCGCGCGGGCGTGCTCCCTGGCGGTCGGCGGGCGGATGCCGAACTCGCCTCGGCCGTCGGCGCGGCGGAGCTCGGCGAACAGTCCCCAGGGTGCGCCGCTGCGCGGGTCGAGGGTGGTGCCGTCCGCGTTGACCACGACCAGCGCCGCCACGGTCACCCCACCGGGCAGGACGGCGCTGGCGCTGCCGACGCCGCCGCGCATGTCGCCGGTGATGGCCCCGGTGCCCGCGCCGATGCTGCCCTGCTCCGCCGCGGAACCGTGCCGCTGCCCGAACGCGGTCTCCGCGGCGAGGCGGCCGAGCGGCGGACCCGGATGGTTGCGGAAGGAGCCGCCGCGACCGAGGTCGAAGACGCTCGCTCCCGGCACGACGGGAACGACCTCGTGCCGCGACCGGCCGACGCGGAAGCCGAGCCCCCGCTCCTGCAGCGCGGACAGGACGCCCGAGGCGGACTCGAGCCCGTACGCGCTGCCCCCGGACAGGGCGACGGCGTCGATCCGGTCGACGACGCCGGTGGGTTCGAGGGCGGCGGTCTCCCGCGTCGCCGCCCCGCCTCCGCGGACGTCGGCCGCGGCGACGGCGCCGCCCTCGGCGACCACGACGGTCACGCCGGTGAGCCAGCCGTCGCCGACGCGGGAGGCGTGACCGACCCGGATGCCGGGTACGTCCGCGATGGTGTTGGTCGGGCCGATGCGGATGCCCGACTGGCCGCCGAGGCGCCAGTCGAGCCCGGCAGCGCGGTCAGCGAGCGGCGGGTCGGCCGAGTCCGAGGTGCTCACGCAGCGTCGTCCCCTCGTAGTCGGTGCGGAACAGCCCCCGGCGGCGCAGCTCGGGGACGACCAGCTGCGTGAAGGCGGTCAGGGTCGTCGGCAGCCACGGGAAGGAGACGGTGAACCCGTCCGCGGCGCCGGCGGTGAACAGCTGCTCGATGTGGTCCGCGACGTCGGTCGGGCTGCCGATGACGGCGCCGTCGCCCTCGGCCACCTCCCGCGCGAGGTCGCCGACGGTGAGGCCGTCGCGGACCGCCTGGCGGTAGATCTCCGCCTGCGCGCCCCGGCTCGCGTTCGAGTCGGCCGGCGGCGGCAGCGGGCTGTCGAGCGGCAGGTGCGCGAGCCGCGTCCCGGTCCAGTACTCGACGTCGGCGAGGGCGACGCTCGGGTGGAGGAGGTCGCGGACCTCGGCGAACCGGTCCTCGGCCTCCGCGCGGGTCGGCGCGACGACGGTCGCGAGCTCCGGCAGCACGAGCACGTGATCCGGGTCCCGTCCGAGCGCCGCGGCCTGCGCCTTGATCGCCCGCGCGTGCGGCAGGGCGTCCTCCACCGGCAGGGCCCGCGTGAAGACGAGGTCCGCGATCCGCGCCGCGAGCGCCTGGCCGGCGCCGGACGACCCGGCCTGCGCGATGACCGGCCGTCCCTGGATCGGGCGCCGGATGTTCAGCGGACCCGCGACGCGGAAGAACTCGCCGTCGTGGTCGAGCCGGTGGAGGCCGTCGGGGTCGAAGTACCGGCCCGACTCGACGTCGCGCGTGACGGCGTCGTCGTCGAACGAGTCCCACAGGCCGGCGACGACGTCGAAGAACTCCTCCGCCCGTCGGTACCGGTCGGCGTGGGCGAGGTGCGCATCGGCGCCGAAGTTGCGCGCCTCCGCGTCGTTCAGCGAGGTGACGACGTTCCAGCCGGCACGACCGCCCGACAGGTGGTCCAGGGAGGCGAGCGCCCTCGCCACCGTGTAGGGCTGCGAGTAGCTGGTGGAGACGGTGCCGAGCAGGCCGATCCGCTCCGTCAGCGGCGCGAGGGCCGAGAGCGCGGTGAGCGGCTCGAATGCGTCGTTGACGACGGCGAGGCGCTCGAGCACGTCGGGCTTCACGTCGGGCACGCCGGTGAGGTCGGGCAGGAAGACCGCGTCGAACGTCGCCGCCTCCAGCCGGCGGACCTGCTCCGCGAGGAACCGGATGTCGGTGCCGGCCGCCGGGGGCGAGTCGGGGTGCCGCCAGCCGGCGGGGTACTCCCCCGCCGGCTTCACGAACCCGGTGAGGTGCAGCTTCCTGGTCACGGCTTCACCTCTCGCGGATCCGCAGTTCTTCGGCGACACGCCGCGATTCCGGACCCGGGCGCGGCGTGTCGAGCAGGAATTGCGGATCCGCGAAGCACGCCGTCACGCTGCCCACCGACTCGCCGGCCGGGCGAGTCCGAGGTGCTCGCGCAGGGTGGTGCCCTCGTACTCGGTGCGGAACAGGCCGCGCCGCTGCAGCTCGGGGATCACGAGGTCGGCGAAGGCGTCGAGGGTGTCCGGCAGCTGCGCGAAGACCACGTTGAACCCGTCGGCCGCGCCGGTGGTCGACCACTCCTCGATGTGGTCCGCGATGTCCGTCGGGGTGCCGATCGTGTACCGGTCGTTCGTGGCGCTCGAGGCCTTCGCGAACTGCCGGATGCTGAGCCCGGATGCGCGCGCCTCGGTGTAGATCCGCTCGGCGGTGCTCACGCTCTTGTTCGACGGCGGCAGCTCGGGCAGCGGTCCGTCGAGGTCGTAGCGGGTCAGATCGACGCCGCCGAGCCAGTACTCGAGATCGCCCAGCGCGACCACCGGGTCGAGCAGCGCCTCCAGCTCGGCGAAGCGGTCCTCCGCCTCCGCCCGCGTGGGCGCGACGATCGGCGACAGCGCCGGGAGGACGAGGAGCCCGTCCGGGTCGCGCCCGAGCGCAGCCGCCCGCGCCTTGAGGTCCGCGTACTGCTCGCGGGATCCCTCGAGGCCGCCGCCCGCGATGAAGACGATCTCGCCGATGCGGGCGGCGAGCGCGCGGCCCGGCTCGGAGGCGCCTGCCTGCGCGATGACGGGGCGGCCCTGCGGCGGGCGCGGGACGTTCAACGGTCCGGCGACGCGGAACCGTTCGCCTCGGTGGTCGAGGCGGTGGATGCGCTCGGGGTCGAAGTACCGACCGCTCGCCGCGTCGTGCACGAACGCGTCGTCGTCGAAGCTGTCCCACAGCCCCTCGACGACGTCGTAGAACTCCTCCGCCCGCCGGTACCGGTCGGCGTGCAGCAGGTGGGTGTCGTAGCCGAAGTTGCGGGCCTCGCTGTCGTTCAGGGAGGTCACGAGGTTCCAGCCGGCGCGCCCGCCGGAGATGTGGTCGAGGGACGCGAAGGCGCGGGCGACGGTGTACGGCTCGTTGTACGAGCTGGAGGCGGTGGCGACGAGCCCGATCCGGCTGGTGACCGCGGCGAGGGCGGCGAGCAGGGTGATGGGCTCGAACGAGTCGTTCGTCACCGCGACCCGCTCCAGCACCGACGGTTTGGAGTCCGGGATGCCGGTGAGGTCGGCCAGGAACAGCGCATCGAACCGGGCCGCCTCCGCCCGCTGCACGAGCCGCGTCGCGTAGGCGAGGTCGAGGCTGGGATCGGCGGGGCTGCTGGGGTGGCGCCAGCCGACGAGGTGCTCCCCCGCGGTGTGGAACATGGCGTTCAGGTGGACCTGCCGGGTCATGCGGGCACCGCCGTCCGTGCCGGGCGGGGCAGTCCGAGCTGCTCGCGCAGCGTGCCGGGGGCGGGCGGGCGGAAGACCCCGCGTTCCGCGAGCAGCGGCAGCACCTCGCCGACGAACCGGTCGGCGGTCTGCGGGAGGTACGGGAAGGACACGTTGAACCCGTCGACGGCGCCGGAGGCGTGCCAGTCGACGAGCCGGTCCGCGATCGTCGCGGGCGAGCCGGCGACGGCGTTCGCGGCGGCGAACCGCACGCCGAGCTGCCGCAGCGTGAGCCCCTCCTCCCTCGCAAGCGCGAGGATGCCGGCGCGACGGCTCTGCGAGCGGTCGGTGTCAGCTCCGAAGTCCGGCAGCGGTTCGTCGAGGTCCAGGTCGGAGAAGTCCTCGTCGCCGAAGTTGTCCTGCACGATGCGCCGGAGGACGTCCTCGTGCACGAGGGAGCCGAGGGTCGCGAGTGCCTCCTGCGCCTCCGCGTCGGTGTCGGCGACGATGGGGCTCAGCAACGGCCAGACCCGCACGTCGCCGGGGTCCCGGCCGGACGCCCTGATCTGCGCATCGAGCGCGGTGCGGTAGTCCCGGGCGTCCAGGAGCGTCCGCGGGGCGGTGAAGATCACCTCGCCGTAGCGCGCGGCGAACGCGCGACCGGTCTCCGACGCGCCGGCCTGGAAGATCACGGGCCAGCCCTGCGGCGGGCGGGCGATGTTGAGCGGGCCGGCGACCTTGAAGTGGGCGCCGTCGTGGTCGAGCGCCCGTCTGCCGGCGCGGTCGAAGTAGATGCCGGAGGTCTTGTCGCGGATGACGGCGTCATCCGCGTAGCTGTCCCAGAGCCCTTCGACGACGTCGACGAACTCGGCCGCGCGCACGTACCGCTCCTCGTGGCCGTAGTGGGCGTCGCGGCCGAAGTTCGCGGCCTCGAGCGGCACGACGCTGGTGACGACGTTCCATCCGGCGCGGCCGTGCGAGAGGTGGTCGAGGGAGGCGAGCTTCCTGGCGACGGTGTACGGCTCGTTGTACGAGGTGGTGGCCGTGGCGACGAGGCCGATGCGGTCGGTGACGCTGGACAGCGCGGAAAGGAGGGTGAAGGGCTCGAAGAAGTCCGCGCGAGCGGTGCGGTGCAGCGAGTCGAGCTGGTGCCCCCAGACGGCGACGACGTCGGCGATGAAGATCGCGCTGAACCCGCCGTCCTCGAGCGTCTTGGCGAGGCGGGCGGTGAAGGGGAAGTCGAGCTCGCCCGCGGCGTGGGCGCCGGGGTACCGCCATCCGGCGATGTGGCCGCCGGAGCCGTGGAGCAGGGCGCCGAGCTGCAGGGTGTCGGGTCGTGGCATGGTGCGTTCCTCGTTCGTCGGCGGGGTCAGCGCGTGACCGCGGGGGCGGCTGCGGGGTGCCAGCCGAGTCGCGGTGCGACCTCGGAGGCGATGGTCTCGAGCGCGGCGAGCGCCTCGGCGGGGGTGGAGGTGCGGACCTCGAGCGCGAGCACCAGGTCGGACGCGAGGTCGATGACCGGTTCGCGGGCGATCGACGCGACGACGTCGTCCACGGTGCCGTGGTGCACGTTCATGGCCGCGAGCAGCTCCGCGGGCGCGGGGTCGACTCCCACCCAGCCGGCGTGCTGGTAGTAGGCCAGCGACTGCTCGGAGACGATCGGCCAGAGCCGGTCGGCGACCTGGTCCCGGTCGGCGCCGAAGAAGGCGCTGTGCACGACCGCGAGCCGGTCGCCTCCTGCCGCCCGGTAGGCCCGGGCGAGGTCGAGCTGGGCGCTCGACGCGGGCCCGATGCCGAGCAGGACCCCGTCGCCGGCAGCCCCGGCGGTCCGGACCCGGTCGGGGTCGAGCGGGGAGTCCCAGATCCGGCCGGCGAGGCCGGGTGCGGCGGGGCGGAGGGTGAGGCCGCCGCCGAGGTCCTCACCCTGCAGCGCCGCGCGCAGCCGCGCGGAGCCGGTCGTGAAGAGGTCGCGACGCGCGGCGACGTCCTTCCCGAACGCCGCGAACACCCCCGGTTCGGGGTTGCCGCTGCCGATCCCGAGCTCGACGCGACCACCCGAGATCGCGTCGAGGACCGCGGCGTCCTCGGCGACGCGGATCGGGTCGTCGAGCGCGAGGTTCACGATCGCGGTGCCGAGCCGGATCCGGCTGGTGCGGGCGGCGACCGCGCCCAGGAGCACGAACGGGGACGGGAGGGTGCCCTCGAGCGGGCCGAGGTGGTGCTGCGCGACCCAGCCGCTGTCGAACCCGAGCTCCTCGGCGGCGACGAACAGGTCGATGCCGGCGGTGAGCAGCTCGCGCGGCGGCAGCTGCGGCGCGAGGTGGGTGAGGAACCCGAGGTGGAACGGTCGGTCGTCGGTCACCGGTGGTCCTCTCCGGGGAGCCGCGGCACGGCAGCGAGCAGCTCGCGGGTGTACGGGTGGCCGGGTGCGCCGAGCACGACGGCGGTGTCGCCGGCCTCGACGATCTCGCCGCCGCGCATGACGACCACCCGCTGGGCGAAGTGCTGCACCAGGCCGAGGTCGTGGGAGACGAGCACGAGCGTCAGGCCGAGGTCGCGGTGGAGGCGGCGGAGGAGGTCGAGGATCTGCGCGCGGACCGTCACGTCGAGCGCGCTGAGGGGTTCGTCGCCGACGAGCAGCCGCGGACGGTGGATGATCGCGCGGGCGAGCGCGACGCGCTGCCGCTGGCCTCCCGAGAGCTCATGGGGGTACCGCTCCGCCAGCTCGGGTTCGAGGCCGACGTCGGCGAGCGCGGTCGCGACGAGCGCGCGACGATTCCCGGGGATGTCGAGGGCGCGGAGCGGTTCCGCCACGGTGCGGCCCACGGTCATCCGCGGGTCGAGTGACGAGTAGGGGTCCTGGAAGACGACGCCGGTGTCGCGGCGGAGCCACCTGGTGGCCGCCGCTGGCCCGGGGACGACGGGTCGTCCGTCGAACGTCACTGTGCCGGAGGTCGGGGCGTCGAGGCCGAGCAGGAGGCGCGCGAGGGTCGACTTGCCCGACCCGGACTCGCCGATGATGGCGGCGGTCTCCCCCGCCTCGACGTCGAGGCTCACGCCGCGGACGGCATGGCGCACCTCCCCCGCCGAGAACAGGGTGCGTCGAGGCAGGCGGTAGTCGCGGACTACGTCGGTGGCGGTGACGAGGGTCATGCGGCCCCCTCCCGGGTGGTGAAGCTCGTCGCGCGGGCAGCGGCGACCAGCCCGGCCGTGACCGCCTCCCGAGGCTCGGCGAGGATCCGCGCGACCGGGCCCGACTCGATCGCGCGCCCCTGCGACAGCACGAGCACCTCGGTGCTGATCCGCGCGAGGACTGCGAGGTCGTGGGTGACGAAGACGAGGGACGCCCCGGTGACCGCGACCAGCCGGTCGAAGAGGTCGAGGACCTCCGACTGGATGGTCACGTCCAGCGCGGTGGTCGGCTCGTCCGCCAGCAGCAGCCCCGGCGAGGCGGCGAGCGCGATCCCGATCGCGACGCGCTGCCGCTGGCCGCCGGAGAGCTGGTGCGGGTAGAGGTGGACGATGCGGTCCGGCTCGGGCAGCCGCACCAGGTCGGCGAGGCGGATCGCCTCCGCCCGCGCCTGCCGACGGGCGATGAGCCGGTGGAGCAGCAGCGGCTCGGCGAGCTGCCTGCCGATCGTGCGCAGCGGGTTCAGCGCCGTCTGCGGATCCTGGAAGACGACGCCGACCCGGCGACCGCGGAGGCGGGCGAGCTCCCGCTCCCGCAGCCCGAGCAGCTGGACGCCGTCGAGGTCGATGCTGCCGGTCGCCTCCGCGGCCTCCGGCAGCAGGCCGAGGATCGCGAGGGTGGTGAGCGACTTGCCGCTGCCGGATTCGCCGATGATGCCGAACCGGGCGCCGTCGGCGACGGTGAAGGAGACGCGGTCGACGACGGTGCGGTCGCCGAACCGGATCGTGAGGTCGGTCACGGTGAGCGTCATCGGACGAGCTCCCGCCGCCGCCGCGTGCTCGACCTCAGCCGCGGATCCGTCGCCTCGCGGAGGGCGTCACCGAACAGGTTGAACGCGAGCACGGTGACGGTGATCGCGAGGCCCGGCCAGAGCGCGGTGAGCGGGTAGACCGTCACGTAGTTCTGCAGGACGCTGAGCAGGCGGCCCCACGAGGGCGTCGAGGGGGATGCGCCGTAGCCGAGGAAGGACAGGCCCGCCTCGGAGAGCACGGCCACACCGGCTCCGAGCGACAGCTGCACGATGAAGACCGGGCCGATGTTCGGCAGCACGTGATCGACCAGGGTACGCGCCGGGCCGAGGCCGGCGGCCCGGGCGGCGAGGACGTAGCCGGTGCGGGCGACCCGGCGGATCTCCCCGCGGCTGACCCTGGCGATGTTCACACCGAAGCCGATGCCGACCGCGACGACGACCTCGGCGAGCGACGACCCGAACACCGCGGTCAGCATGATCGCGATGAGCAGCACCGGGAAGGCGATCAGGATGTCGATCAGCACCGCGACCGGTTCCCGCACCCAGCGCGGGCCGAGCGATCCGAGCGCGGCCAGCACGATGCCGACGACGGCGGCCACCAGGGATGCGAGGAGCGCGACGAGCACGGTCGTCCGCGATCCCGCGAGCACGTAGCTGAACAGGTCGCGGCCGACCGCGTCCGTGCCGAACGGATGTGCGGGGCTGGGCGGCAGCCACTGGTGGAACGGGTCGGTCGCGAAGGGGTCCTGGGGCGTCCAGAACGAGGACGCGATCGCGGTGGAGACCAGCAGGACGAGCACGATCGTGCCGAACAGGCCGGCGGGGCGCCGCAGCAGCTGTCCCGCCCACGCCCCGCTCATGCGTGCTCCCGCTGCCTCGGGTCGATCATCCGGTGCGCCAGGTCGACGAGCACCCCGATGACCAGGATCATCCCGGTGATCACCAGCAGCTCGCTCTGCACCTTCACGAGGTCGCGGTTGCCGACGTCGACCACGAGCATGCGGCCGACGCCCGGCAGCTGGAAGAGCGACTCGACGATCACGGCGCCGACCAGCAGCGCAGCGACCGAGAGACCGATCACGGACACGACGGAGAGCATCACACCCGGCAGCCCGTGCGTGACGAGCGCCCGGGTGAAGGTCATGCCCTTCGCCGCCGCGGTGCGCACGTGGTCCTGGCCCAGCGCCTCCAGCGTCGCCGAGCGCGTGAAGCGCAGCACGACCGCTCCCTCGACGATGCCCAGCGTCAGTGCGGGCAGGATCAGCGAGACGAACGCGCGCCCCGGCTCCTGCCAGCCGTCGAGCGGGAAGCCCTGCACGGGCAGCACGTGCAGCCAGACGCCGAACAGCAGGATCAGCAGCACCCCCGCGAACACGACGGGCACCGCCGCGACCAGCTGCGCGGCGGCGGCGACGAGGAAGCCGCCGATCCGCCGGTGCAGCGTCGCCGAGAGGACGCCGAGGGGGATGCCCAGTCCGAGGCCGAACACCAGGGAGAGCCCGGCGAGGGGCAGGGTGACCTGCAGCTTCTGGCCGAGCTCGCTCGCCACCGGTGTTCCGGTGACGAGCGAGCGGCCGAGGTCCAGGTGCAGCAGACCGCCGATCCAGTCCGCGAACTGCACCGGCACCGGGCGGTCCAGGCCCAGCTGGGTCCGGATCTCCGCGATCTGCGCCGCCGTCGCCCGCGTTCCGCCGATGACCTGCGCGACGTCGCCCGGGAGGATCCGGAGTGTCGCGAAGATCAGCGCGGCGGCGACGAGCAGGCCGACGAGCAGCAGCAGCAGACGAGTGGCGATGAACCGGAGCACGTGCCTACTTCGTCGCCTGCAGGTTCTGCAGGTTCAGCCGGTTGCTGGTGAAGTCGGTCGGGAAACCTGTGACGGTCTTGGCGATCGCGGTCTGGTTCACCCCGGTGTACAGCCACGCCGCGGGAGCGTCGTCGGCGACGAGCTTCGCCGCTTCCGCGAGCTTCGCGTCGGCTTCCGACTGGCTGAGCGCAGCGGTCGCCTGGGCGTAGAGCGCGTTCACCTTCGGGTTGCTGTAGTTGAAGTAGTAGCCGGGCGTCACCCAGTTCGCGAAGTCGTGCGCCTCCGCGTGGTCGACGATGCTCAGCTCGTAGTCCTTGTTCGTGTACACGTTCTTCAACCAGGTCGTGAAGTCGACGCTGTTGACCTTCAGGGTGACTCCCGCTGCCTTGAACTGGCTGGTGAGCACATCGGTGACCGCGGTGCCGTAGAAGTTCGGGATGGTCAGGGTCAGGGTCTTCCCCGCGACGCCCGCCGAAGCCAGCGCGGTCTTCGCGGCGGCCGGGTCGTAGGCGTCCACCGCCGTCAGGTCCTGGAAACCGGGGTCGCCGTTCGGGATCGGGCCGCCCTGAGCGACGCCGTCGCCGCCGACCGCAGCGATGATCGCCTTCGGGTCGATCGCCTGCCGCAGCGCGCGGCGTACGGCCAGCGAATCGAGCGGGGCCTTCTTCGAGTTGAACACGAGGGTGAACTTGTCGGTCGACTTCCCCTTGGTGAGGGTGAAGTCCTGGTTGTTCTCGAACTTCACCTTCAGGGTCGGGTCGACGGCCGTCAGCACCTGCAGGTCGCCGGCGAGCGCCGCGTTCACCGCCGTCGAACGGTCCGTGTAGTAGTGGAACACGACGGAGGCGACCTTCGACTTCGTGCCCCAGTACTTCGTGTTCCGCGCAAGAGTGATGCTGTCGCCCTGCTTCCACGACTTCAGCAGGTAGGGCCCACTGCCGATCGCGGTCGTCTTCAGGTCGTTCGTCGCCTTCTCGTCGAGCACCAGCCCGGCGCGACCCGCGAGCGCGTACAGCAGCTCGGAGTCCGGCTTCGCCAGCGTGATCCTGACGGCGTCGGCGGAGGGTGCCGTGATCGACTTCACGGCGGCGAGGTCGAGGTTGCCGACGTCCGTCTTCGTGTTCTTCACCTGGTTCAGCGACCACACCACGTCCGCGCCGTCGAGGGCGTCGCCGTTGCTGAACGTGGTGCCTGGGTTCAGCGTGAAGTCGTAGGTCAGACCGTCGGAGGAGACGGTGTGGGACTTCGCGAGCACGTCGTGGATCACTCCGGAGGGGTCGAGGCCGACGAGCCCCTGGTAGACGTTGTCGATCAGCACCTGGTCGAGCGCGACGCCCGACGTCGTGCGGATGTTCAGGTCGGTCGGCTCGAGCACCAGGCCGACGTCGACGGTCGCCGAGGTGTCCGCGGCGCCGGTGCTGCTGGTGCTCTTCGTTCCCGGACCGCTGGAGCAGGCCGCGAGCGCGATGGCGGTGCCGGCGGCGATGCCCGCGGCGAGCAGGGTCTTCTTGGTTCGCATGATGGTCTTCCGGTTGCTGTGGTGTGCGGTGGTCAGGGACGTTCGGTCTGGAGCGCGCTCGACACGGCGGCGAAGCCGAGGTCGAGGTCGAGGAGCAGATCGGCGGCGTCCTCGATGCCGATCGAGAGCCGGATGAGGCCTGGTCCCACGCCGGCGGCGAGCCGCTGGGCCTCGGACTGGCCAGACTGCGTGGTCGATGCGGGGTGGATGATCAGGCTGCGGACGTCGCCGATGTTCGCGAGGTGGCTGAACAGCTCGACCGCGTCGACGAACCGGCGGCCGGCGTCGACGCCGCCGTGCAGGTCGAACGACACGATCGCTCCGCCGCCGTTCGTGAGGTACCGGTTCGCGACGGCTGCCGATGGCGCGTCGGGCAGCGTCGGGTAGTGCACCCGCTCGACGAGCGGGTGCTGCTGGAGGTGGGCCACGACGGCTTCGGCGTTCGCGACCTGCCGCTCGATGCGCAGGCTGAGGGTCTCGAGCCCCTGGATCAGCAGGAAGCTGTTGAACGGCGACGGGGCCGGCCCGAGGTCCCGCAGCACGGTGGTGCGCAGCCGCAGGCTGAACGCGAGTCCGATCGGCGCGAACCGGGTCCAGTAGCCGTCCACCGGGTGGCCGGCCTCCGGGGTATGGAACCCGGGCCAGCGCTCGGGTTCGGCGCCGAAGTCGAAGGTCGCGCCGTCGACGACGATCCCGCCGATGGCGGTGCCGTGCCCGGCGAGGAACTTCGTGGTCGGGTGGACGACGACGTCGGCGCCGTGCTCGAGCGGCCGCAGCAGGTACGGGGTCGCGAGGGTGTTGGCGACGAAGAACGGCACCCGGGACTCGTCGT
>NZ_CAXTOQ010000005.1:0-55392 GCF_964245895.1 uncultured Amnibacterium sp. | reverse complement strand
ACGCCCACCATCCCGCCGAGGATCAGCAGCACCCCGCCGACCAGCATGCCCCGCCGGGTGGTCAGCGCGTTCTGCGTCGCACCGGTCTGCCAGACCAGCATCCCGACGCCGAAGCCGGCCGTCAGCAGCGCGAGCACGCCGTAGATCAGCGGGGTCGCTTCGAGCATGCCGTCACCCTACCGTTCCGGTCGCGGTCCCGGCTCGGGCAGCCGCGTCGCCGCGGCCTGCTGCCGCGGCGGGTCAGACGGCCGCGGTCGTCCGGTGGATCGGGCCGGCCCCGGACCGCAGGGGCGTCGCGTCACCGCTGGCCCGGACGGCGAGCACCTCCGCCAGCACGGACACCGCGATCTCGGCCGGCGTGCGCGACCCGAGATCGAGCCCCATCGGCATGCGCAGCCGGGCGATCGCCTCCGGGGCGGTGCCGAGCACCGCGAGCCGCTGCCGGCGCCGCTGCGCCGTGCTCCTCGACCCGAGGGCGCCCACGTACCCGGCGGGCGACTCGAGCGCCGCCGCGAGAGCGAGGGGATCGAGGTCCTCGTCGTGGCCGAGCAGGCAGACCGCATCCCGGGAGGTGAGGCGGGCGGCCGCGACCAGCTCGTGCACCCGGCCGACGTGCACGGCGGCCGCGGAGGGGAACCGGTCGCGCTGCGCGAACGCGGCGCGCGGATCGCAGACCGTCACGCGGAACCCGACCGCGGTGGCTGCTGCCGCGAGCGCGACCGCCGTCTCGGTCGCTCCGCCGATGACCATGCGCGGCGCGGGAGCCGCGACGTCGACGAGCAGCCGGATCGCGACCGGATCGCAGGCCACCTCGACCAGCCCGGGCCGGGCCGCGTCCTGCGCTCCCTCGAGCGCGGACCGGAGGCGTGCGGCCGAGAGCCCCGGGACCAGGGCTGACAGCTCGTCGACGGTGCGCGCGGTCACGGCCCGCCCCAGCACCCTCGCGGGACCCGACGTCACGACGGCGAGCGCGGCGGGCTCTCCGGCGGCCGCCACGCGAAGCTGCGCCTCCACCGCAGGACCCCCGAGCGGGTGGACCAGCACGTCGAGCTCGCCGCCGCATGCGAGCCCGGCGTGCAGTGCGGCCGCGTCGCCGAAGCCGAACCGGCGGACGCGCGCCCTGCCGCCGCGCAGCAGCCCGAGGCACTCCCGCAGCGCGGCCTCCTCGACGCACCCGCCGGACACGGACCCCAGCACCGCGCCGGAGCGGGTGACGGCCATGGAGGTGCCGGCGCCGTGCGGCGCGCTGCCGAGCACGTCGATCGCCGTCGCGACCGCCAGCGGCTCCCCGGCCGCGACCAGCGGCAGCAGGCGGTCCGCGAGCTCCAGCATCCGCCCATCCTTGCGGCGCCGCGTTTCGGGCGCGTGTCGTGGCGCGGATCGGGAATCCATATCGGATCTCCTCGAATTCGACAACGCATTCCCATCCCCCTCTACTGGGGACGGAATGGATGCGGACAGACCGATCTGTCTGTCCGCATGGCTGCTACAGTCATTCCATCGCGATACCGGTCGCGAGAATGCGATACCCGTCGCAGACCGAATACCGAACACCCATGAAGCACCGGCTCGACCGCCGTGCCGTACGACCCTGGACCCAGCCCGAGTCGGAACGCACCCGAACGGCTGACGAGCACCGCTCCTCCCCGGTCCCGCGCCCCCACGCGGAACAGAGGGCTCCCCGTCCCCGCGCGGAGCCCTCGAGACGGGCAGACGAGAAACGCCGCGAACGGCCGACCCCCCGATCGGCCGTCGCGGCGTCTCCGTAGCGACTCAGGCCTCGATTCCTGCCCCCCAGCGAGGAAGAAGCCCGATAGCCAGCAGCATAATCGCCCGCTTCTCGAATTGCAGCCGGAATTCGGTCCCCAGTGCGGGGCACATATCCCGCGCCGTCCCGATACCGTTGATCCCCCCGACGGGAGGACGCCAGATGACCGCAGCCGGCACCCCGGATCCGGCGCACGTCGCCGACACGCACGACGTGATCCGCGTGCACGGAGCGCGGGAGCACAACCTGAAGGACGTCCGGATCGAGATCCCGAAGCGCCGGCTGACCGTGTTCACGGGCGTGTCCGGCTCCGGCAAGAGCTCGCTCGTGTTCGGCACCATCGCCGCCGAGTCGCAGCGGCTGATCAACGAGACCTACAGCGCGTTCGTGCAGGGCTTCATGCCCTCGCTCGCCCGGCCCGACGTCGACGTCCTGGACGGGCTGACCACCGCGATCATCGTCGACCAGCAGCGGATGGGCGGCGACGTCCGGTCGACCGTCGGCACCGCGACCGACGCCGACGCCATGCTGCGCATCCTGTTCAGCCGCCTCGGCGAGCCCGCCATCGGGTCGCCGCAGGCGTTCTCGTTCAACATCCCCTCGGTCACCGGGTCCGGCGCGATGACCGTCGCCCGCGGGGACGGCGAGACGGTGGAGCGCTCGTTCGCCCAGGTGGGCGGCATGTGCCCGAGGTGCGAGGGCCGCGGCACGGTCTCGGACATCGACCTGACGCAGCTGTTCGACGAGTCGAAGTCGATCCACGAGGGCGCCATCACCGTGCCCGGGTACACCGCCGACGGCTGGATGGTCCGCGTCTTCGCGGAATCCGGCTTCTTCGACCCGAACACGCCGATCCGCGACTTCACGGCGCAGGAGCGGCAGGACTTCCTGCACCGGGAACCGACGAAGGTGCGCTTCGAGACCATGAACCTCACCTTCGAGGGACTGATCCCGAAGGTGCAGAAGTCCTTCTTCTCGAAGAGCCGCGACGCGCTGCAGCCGCACATCCGGGCGTTCGTCGACCGGGCGGCGACCTTCGCGGCCTGCCCGGAGTGCGACGGCACGCGCCGGTCCGCGGCGGCGCGCTCCTCCCGGATCGCCGGCGTCAGCATCACGGACGCCTGCGCGATGCAGGTCAGCGACCTGGCGGCCTGGGTGCGCGGGCTGGAGGAGGCGTCGGTGGCGCCGCTGCTCGAGTCGCTGCAGCAGCTGCTCGACTCCTTCGAGGAGATCGGCCTCGGCTACCTCTCCCTCGACCGCTCGTCGGGCACGCTCTCCGGCGGCGAAGCGCAGCGGGTGAAGATGATCCGCCACCTCGGCTCGTCGCTGACCGACGTCACGTACGTGTTCGACGAGCCGACCACGGGGCTGCACCCGCACGACGTGCAGCGGATGAACGGGCTGCTGCTCGCGCTGCGCGACAAGGGCAACACCGTGCTGGTCGTCGAGCACAAGCCGGAGGCGATCGCGATCGCGGACCACGTGGTCGACCTCGGCCCCGGGGCCGGCGCGGCGGGCGGCTCCGTCTGCTTCGAGGGCTCGGTCGACGAGCTGCGGCGCAGCGGCACCGTCACCGGCGCGCACTTCGACGACCGCGCGGCGCTGAAGGCGGCGGTGCGGAGCCCGACCGGCGTCCTACCGGTGCGGGGCGCTCGGTCGCACAACCTGCGGGGCGTCGACGTGGACATCCCGCTCGGCGTGCTCGTGGCGATCACCGGGGTCGCGGGTTCGGGCAAGAGCTCGCTGATCGGCGGGTCGGTCTCCGGGCGCGAGGGCGTCGTCACCATCGACCAGGCACCGATCCGAGGGTCGCGCCGCAGCAACCCCGCCACCTACACCGGGCTGCTCGATCCGATCCGCACCGCGTTCGCGAAGGCCAACAAGGTCAAGCCGGCCCTGTTCAGCGCGAACTCGGCGGGCGCGTGCCCGAGCTGCAACGGCACCGGCGTCGTCTACACCGACCTCGGCATGATGGCCGGCGTCTCGACCACCTGCGAGGTGTGCGGCGGCAAGCGCTTCGCCGACTCCGTGCTCGAGTACCGGCTGGGCGGCCGGGACATCAGCGAGGTGCTCGGCATGGCCGTCGCGGAGGCGGAGGCGTTCTTCCGCACCGACGCGAAGGTGCCTGCCGCGCACACCGTGCTCGCCCGGCTCGGCGACGTCGGGCTCGGCTACCTCACGATCGGTCAGCCGCTCACCACGCTCTCCGGCGGCGAGCGCCAGCGCCTGAAGCTGGCCACCCACCTCGGCGAGCCCGGCGGGGTGCTCGTGCTCGACGAGCCGACGACGGGGCTGCACCTCGCCGACGTCGACCAGCTGCTGCGCCTGCTCGACCGGCTGGTCGACGGCGGCAGGTCGGTGATCGTGATCGAGCACCACCAGGCCGTCATGGCGCACGCGGACTGGCTCATCGACCTCGGCCCGGGCGCCGGCCACGACGGCGGGACCGTCGTCTTCGAGGGGACCCCCGCCGACCTCGTCGCCGCGCGCGGCACCCTCACCGGCGAGCACCTCGCCGCGTACGTGGGCGGCTGAGCGCCTCCGGGCAGAGTCACCGATCCCCGACGGTGGGGAGGAGGAAGCGGTCCTCGCCGTCCGGGTTGCGGCCGTCCGAAGCGCCGCCGTTCGCGAGCACGACGTGCCTCGACCACCGGTTGACCGGCGCGACCGTCAGCAGCGCGCGGTCGATCCCGAGCTCCGCCGCGCGCAGCCGTCCCTCCGCGAGCATCCGCGTCGCGTGCCCCTGGTGCTGCCAGGGATGCACGACGTGGTAGCCGATGTGCCCGCCGGCCTCCTCCGGCAGCAGCCGGTGCCGCACCACCAGGGTGCCGAGGTAGTGGGGACCCGACACGTACCAGAGCAGCGTCGAGGGCACGCCCCAGCGCTCCCGCACCCCGACCCGGTCGGCGACGAACGCGGCGAAGTCGAGGCTCGCGGGGCCGAGCCAGGCGGTGTCCTCGCCGCGGACCCGCATGTCCGCCTGCTCGCCGGTGAGGTAGGAGATCCGGACGTCGACGGTCGGCGGCACGAGGTGCGGCCGCTCCGGAAGCGTGATCACGCGCCCATCGTTCCCCCGGTCGGCTCCGCGGGGGCTCGGCGGACCCTCAGGCGGCGGACACCCGCTCGGCGAGCAGGTCGCTGACGCCGCGGGGCTCGCGGTCCAGCAGCTCGCGCAGCAGCGGATCGACGCCGGCGAAGTCGCCGCGCCTGGCCGCCTGGAAGAACCCGAGCGTGAAGCGTGACTGCGCCTCCGGTGCACCGGAGGCGATCTGCGCGGCCACCCAGTCCTCGTCGTCCAGCACCACGCGCTCGATCGGCCGACCGGTGAGCCCGGCCGCGATCGCCGCGATCTCCGTGAAGTCCGGCGCCGCGGACGCGGTGAGCGTGATCGGGCCGTCGAAGCCGCCCGGCCGGGAGAGGACGACGGCGGCCGCCTCCGCCTGCTCGGACCGGTCAGTCCACGACACCGGGCCGTCGGCGGGAGTCGCGATGGCGCCCGCCGACTGCCACGGGCCGAGCATCCAGTCGATGCTGTGGGCGTAGAAGCCGTTGCGGAACGAGGTCCACGCGACACCCGACTGCGCGAGGAGCGCCTCGGTCTCGGCGTGGTCCCGACCCGGTCCGAACGCGGTGTCGGGCTTCGCGTTCTGATGGCTCGTGTAGAGGATCCGCTGCGCCCCCGCCGCCACGGCCGCTTCGACGCCCACCAGGTGCAGGGCGGGGCCGTCAGCGCGAGGGTCGCTCGAGGAGACCAGCAGCACCTGCTCGGCGCCCTCGAACGAGTGGAGGAGGGCTGCCGGGTCGTCGTACGACCCGCGCCGGACGCGGACGCCGCGGTCGGCCAGGTGCTGCGCCCTGCCGACGTCGCGGACGCTGACGGCGACGCGGTCGGCGGGTACGAGCCCCAGCAGGTGCTCGACCGTGGCGCCGTTCAAGGCGCCGGTCGCTCCGGTGATGACGATCATGGGACGCCTCGTTCTGTTATCGATGATTCAAGAGGGACGGTAGCAGAGGAAACCCACCGTTCGCACCGATCCGTTAGCATCGATAGCGTGATCGAGCCCGTCGCCGCGTCCAGCCGCGACCGGACCCGCGCGCAGCTCGTCGCCGTCGCCGCCCGCCTGCTCGCCGACGGCGGCGCCGAGGCGGTGACCACGCGGTCGGTCGCTCTCGCCGCAGGCGTGCAGGCGCCCACGATCTACCGGCTGTTCGGCGACAAGGAGGGGCTGCTCGCCGCGGTAGCCGAGCACGGGTTCGCGAACTATGTCGGCGAGAAGCACGTCGAGGAGGCCGGCGACCCCGTCGACGGCCTCCACGACGGCTGGAACCTGCACGTCGGATTCGGCCTGGCGAACCCCGCACTCTTCCGTCTCATGCACACCGGGCTGCGTACCCCGAGGGCCCGCGAGATCCTGGCGAGCGGCACCGAGGTGCTTCGCGCCAGGGTGCGCCGCGTCGCGCAGGACGGCCGCCTCCGCGTGACCGAGCGTCGGGCGGTCGAGCTGATCGGCGCGACGGGCACCGGGATCGTCCTCCAGCAGATCGAGCAGCCGGACGCGGCGCGGGACACCGCATTGCCCGAGACCGCCTGGCAAGCGGTGTGCGCCGCGATCCTGACCGACGCCCCTGCCTCGACGACCGGTCCGGAGTCGGCTGCCGTCGCGCTCCGCGCCTCCCTCGACGACCTCGCGGCGCTGACCCCGGCGGAGCGTTCGCTGCTCGCGGACTGGCTCGACCGCATCACGAACGCCTGATCCCAGCACGGCCGCCGCCCACAGCAGCGCTGCCGTGGGCCGTAGGCGGACCGGACGCCGCCACGGGACGCGACGGTGGACGCATGGCCGATTCCCCCAGACCCCCGATGTTCGACGACCGAGCCAGGCGGCAGCTGCACGAGCGGCGCGTGCTGGTGCTCGACGGACCGCTCGACGACGACAACGGCACCCTGCTCGCCACGTCCATGCTCGCGCTCGCGGCCGAGGACCCGATCAGCGACATCGCGCTGTGGATCCACTCCCCCGGCGGCTCCGTGCCGTCGATGCTCGCGATCCGCGACGTGATGCGGATCGTGCCGTGCGACGTGGCGACGCTGGCCGTCGGGCTGGCGTGCAGCGCGGGGCAGTTCCTACTCTCCTCCGGCGCCCCCGGGAAGCGGCGGGCGCTGCCGCACGCGCGGATCCTGATGCACCAGGGCTCCGCCGGCATCGGCGGCACCGCCGTCGACATCGAGCTGCAGGCCGACGACCTGCGGCACACCCGGGACACGGTGCTGGCGCTCATCGCGGAGGACACCGGGCAGCCTCTGGACCGGGTGTTCAAGGACTCCCTGCACGACCGGTGGTACACCGCCCAGCAGGCGAAGGACTACGGGTTCATCGACGCGATCGTGGACCGGTTCGACGACGTCGTGCCTCCGGACCGCGAGCGCGCCGGCTTCGGCCCGATGGCGGTCGCGCGATGAGCGGCTACACGATCCCGAACGTGATCGCCCGCGACTCCCGCGGCGAGCGGATCATGGACGTCTACTCCCACCTGCTCGACCAGCGCATCGTGTACCTCGGCACCGGCATCGACTCCGGGGTGGCCAACGCCCTGATCGCGCAGCTGCTGCACCTGGAGGGCAACGACCAGGAGCGGGACATCCAGCTGTACATCAACTGCGAGGGCGGCGACCCGAGCGCGATGCTCGCCGTCTACGACACGATGCGCTACATCCGCTCCCCCGTCGCGACGACGTGCGTGGGCCAGGCGGTCGCCGTCGGCGCGGTGCTGCTCGCCGCGGGTGCGGAGGGGAAGCGGTCGGCCCTGCCGCACACCCGGGTGGTGCTGCACCAGCCGGCGGCGCAGGGCCGCGGCACGATCCCGGACCTGATCCTGCAGGCGGACGAGGTCGTGCGCATCCGTGCGGACCTGGAGGCGGTGCTCTCCCGGCACACCGGGCAGGCCGTGGAGCGGCTGCGGGCCGACACCGACCACGACCGCATCTTCACCGCGGCCGCCGCTCGCCAGTACGGCCTGATCGACCAGGTCATCGAGCGCCGCTGAGGGCGAGCGCACCCCTCCCGGGCGCCGTCGCGCGCGGGAGGGAGGCGCGGGCTACGCCGCGAGCGCCAGCCCGACCCGGCAGACCGCGCCGGACGTCGCCGCGGCCCGGGCCTCGCGGAGGCCGTCCGCGACCGCGACCGTCAGATCCAGCAGCGTCGTCTCCAGCGCGCCCGCCACGGCGGCGATCATCTCGCTGGAGGGCTCCTTCGCGCCGCGCTCCATCTCCGAGAGGTACTGCGGCGACACCCCGGCGCGCGCCGCCGTCTCCCCCAGCGTCTCGCCGCGATCGTGCCGCACCGCGCGGAGGCGGTCGCCGAGCATGTGCCGCCACAGCGGCTCCATGCCGCTCGCAGCGGGCTCGGGGCGGGACGGGGCCCCGGCGAGCCGGAGGCGGGACGGGGAAGCGGTTTCGGCCATGCGCGATGCTAGGACGGACGGCGCAGGCGCCCCCAGGTCCCTCCGCTCACAGCAGAACGGCTGACCGCCGCTCGCAGCGTCCGACCCGGAGCCGCCGCCGCCGGAGGCCCCGAGCACGACGGCAGGAATTCCCGAGCACGACGGCAGGAAGCACTCGCTTCAGCAGGAGGATCCGGCCGATCTCTTCCTGCCGAACCGGATTCTTCCTGCCGTCGTGCTCAGGACTCCTCCTGCGCCTCCAGCACGACAACGGGGTTGCCGTCCGGATCGCGCAGCGCGAACATCGCGGGCGCGAACGCGGTGCGGATCACCGCGTCGTCGACGTCGATCTCCGCCCGCTGCAGGGCCTCGCGCGTCAGGTCGATGTGCGGCGTCGCGATGCGGATGCCGAGCGGGACACCGCTCCCCTCGGCGACGAGCGCGACCGTGACCGGCGAGCCGGGCGGCGCGACCTCGATCCACCTCGAGCCCGGGCCCATCGGCACGTCCCGCCGCACCTCGAACCCCAGCACCCCGCGGTAGAACTCGAGCGCGCGGTCCTGGTCGGACACGGCCAGCGCGACGGTGACGATGACGCTCTCCGGAGTGCTCATCGTCGCAGTGAACACCCGGCGAGCGCTCTGCGCGAGCAGCTGCGGCGGATCCTCCGGTCCGGGGCCAGGATGAGCGCATGCGCCGCTACGGGGTCGTGACCGCCGTGCTCTACGACGTCTTCTCGGGCGAGCGCCCCCTGTACCGGCCAGGTCGGGTCGCGGCGGTCGAGTCCCTCCGCCTCGCGCCGGGCGACCGCGTGCTGGTGGTCGGCGCCGGTACCGGGCTCGACCTGCCGCTCATCGCCGCCGCGATCGGCGAGCAGGGCACGATCATCGCGGTCGACGACAGCGCCGTCATGCTGCGCCGAAGCCGGAGGCGCGGGCGCGACCTGCTCGGCCGGCCCCGCGCCGGCTGGCCCCGCATCCGCCCGGTCCTGGCCGACCTGACCCGCGCGCGGACGGTGCTGCCGCCCGGCGAGATCCCGGTCGACGCCGTGCTGGCCGTGAACACCCTCTCGCTCATCCCCGACTGGCGCAGGGCCTGGCGGACGGCCCTCGCCGCGGCCCGCCCCGGCGCCCGCGTCGCCGTGGCGGACATCGGGCGGCCGGTGCCGGGGAGGCCGGCGATCGCCGCCTGGTCGCGCTGGATCTCCGCGGTCGGCCTCGGCGACCTGGACGCCCGACCGTGGCGGGCGGTGGAGGAGGACCTCGAGCGCGACCGCCGATGGACCTTCTGGGCCGGGCACGTGCAGGTGCGGGCCGGGGACGTCCCGTGGGACGCCGTGCGCCGGGATGCGCCGACCGGCTGACCGCCTCAGCCCGCAGGAGCCTCGAGCACCTCCTCCGCGCGCTCCGTGCTGCCCTCCGCGAGGCCGCGATCGATCGCGCTGCGGGACGCGAGGACCATCACGCCGGCGACGACGAGCACCAGGGCCTCGGTGACCGTGAGCGCCCAGATGATCCCGGCCAGTCCGAACCACAGGTTCCCGAGGACCACGATCGGGACGAGCAGCACGCCCTGCGCCATCGACAGCACGATCGACGGCAGCACCCGGCCGGTCGCCTGGAGCAGCGACGTGAGCAGGCCGGTGAAGCCGTTCGCGATCATCGCCACCAGCTGCGCCGTGATGATCGTCACGCCGATCCCGAGGACGGCGGGATCGGTGATGAAGAGGCCGAGCACCTGATCGCGGAGCACGAAGACCGTGACCGAGAAGACCGCGGCGATGCCGCCGACGGCGACGGCGGCGGCGCGGACCGCCGAGACGAGCCGATGCCGGTCGCCCTTGCCGAACGCGTACGCGAGCAGCGGCAGCACCCCGAGCGTCACGCCCATGATCAAGAACTCCGGGACCTGGGCGATCCTGACGGCGACGCCCATCGCCGCCAGCGGGCCGTCGCCGTACCCGGCAGCGAGGTTGTTCAGCACCAGCGACGTGACGATCAGGAAGGCGGACTGCAGCAGCTCCCCCGCACCGACGCCGAGCACGGGCCGCACGATCGGAGGCGCCACGGTGAACCACCGGGGCGACAGGCTGACGTGCTCGCTGGTGCGCTGCAGGACGACGACGAAGTAGACGACCGTGATGAGGTTCGCCAGGCCGGTGGCGAGCGCCGCTCCCGCGACGCCCCACGGAAGCACGAGGATGAACAGGACGTCGAGCACGAGGTTCGCGACGGTGGACGCGATCAGCCCGATCATCGCCTGCCGCGCGGCACCGCCCGCCCGCACCAGCTGCTCGAGGCAGAACGCGGCAGCGAGCACCGGCACGAAGCCGAGGGTCACGGCGACGAACGCGGTGGTCGCCTGCAGGGCCGGGCCGTTCGCGCCGAGCAGCACGACGAGCGGCCGCAGCAGCAGCAGGCCGATGCCGCCGAGCACCGCGCCGACGGTCACGGAGCCCCAGAGGGCGAACGACGCGACGCCCTTGATCGCGCCGGCCTGCGACGGGTCCTTCTCGGACGCGCCGAGCAGGCGGGAGATCATCGCGCCGCCGCCGACGCCGAACACGCCGCCGACCGCCATGACGAGCCCGAGCAGCGGCGAGCCGAACGTGACGGCGGCGAGCAGCGCCGTGTCGTGCAGCGAGCCGATGAATCCGGCGTTGACGACGTTGTAGACGGCGCTCACGATCATCGCTGCCGCCATCGGCACGCACAGGTGCACGAGCGCGCGGACGAGCGGGGCGGCGGAGAGGTACCAGCGGTCGGTGCCGACAGCGGGCTCGGATGCGGGGCTGATGGACATGGTGGACTTCCTTCCGGGCAGGTGGGAGCACGCGCCGACGATCGCCGGCGCGGCGAGAAGAGGGCGCGCGTCGCGCCGGCGTGCGGCTAGCGCGTGAGCGGGGGCAGCCCGTCGGAGAGCTTCACGAGCAGCGCGTGGAGCGTCTCGCGCTCCTCCGCTGCGAGGGGCGCGAGGATCGAGTCGGTCGCCTCGCGCATGGCGACCTCCCAGCCGGCGATGACCTCCTCGCCCGCGGGAGTGGCGTGGACGCGCTTGCTGCGCTCGTCGCCGGGTTCGGTCCGGCGCTCGACGAGGCCGCGGCGCTCGAGACCCTGCAGCAGCAGCGAGACGTTCGCGGGCGTCGTCCTGGTCGTGTCGGCGATGTCCCGCTGGATCGACCCGGGGAACCGGACGAGGTAGCCGAGGGTGAAGGCCTGCTGGTGCGTGAGCTCGCGCTCGCGGATCCAGTCCTCGCCCGCCTTGCCGGCGGCCCAGGTCGCCCAGCGCATCAGGTCGATGCTGCTCGCGCGCTGCGCGTCGGATCCGGTCATGCTCAAGACTTTAATCATCAAGTGGCTGATCGTCAAGTACTCAACCGTGTGCAGCGCTGACTCCGGCTCGGTACCCCGCGGACTGAGGGTCGCGGTGAGAGTGCGCGCTCACGAGACTCTCCGGCGTGAGCATGACCGCGCCCGAACTCGCCCTGAGAGCGGCGACGCCCGACCTCGACGCCACGAGGATGGACGTCCTGCGGGCGGCGATCCGGTGCTTCCGCCAGCAGGCGTTCAACGAGGTGACGCTGCAGGGCGTCGCCGCGGCAGCCGGGCTCGAGCTCCGCGCGGTGCAGGCGCTGCACCCGACGCTGAACGACCTGGTCATCGTGACCGTTCGGGCCTGGAACGCCGAGCGCACGGGTCCGCTGCTGCCCGTCGCCGAGCAGGCCGGCGCGGTCGCGTTCCTGCGGGCCATGCTCACCGCGAACCTCGCCGACCCGGCGCTGATGCGGCTGCTGACCGCGATGGTCGACCTCGCTGCGACCCCCGGCCACCCCCTCGCACCGGCGCTGCAGCGGCAGTGGGGGCAGTTCCACGCGCACGTGCAGCGCACGCTGACGCACGACGTCGGGATCGGCCGCGAGTCGCCGTCGATGGAGCCCGCGGACGCCGCCGAGCAGCTGATCGCGATCTACGAGGGCCTGCAGCTGCAGTCGATGCTGCGTCCGACGATGGACGTCGTCGCATCCTTCGATCGCGCGGTCACCCGGTTCCGGGACGGCTGGGCGCACGACGAGACGCCCCACGTGTGGGACATCTGACCGCTCGAGCCGGGGTGGGCCGGCTGCTCACGCGGCGAGGTGGAAGGTGCTGGCGAAGCGGCCGAGCAGGTCGCCGCGCCCGCGCAGCACCTCCACGACCCCCGTCGCGATCGCGCGATCGGCAGCGAGCTCGCCCGAGATGAGCCGGCGGATGTCGGGGCCCGCGGCGAACGCGAGGTCGACGAGACCGTCCCCGCGCACCACCTCGAGCGCCGGGCCGTCCACCCGGATCAGCAGCTCCGCCGCGCCCAGCCGCGCCGCGTACGCGGTCGTCGGCAGGCCGGCCGCGACCTCGGGCCGGAACGCGGTGCGCAGGTCCATCGTCATCGAGTCGGGCGTGATCACCTGCTCCTCGCGCGCGTCGCCCAGGGCCTTGAAGCCCCACGCGCCGAGCGCCAGCACGACCGGCTCGAGCTCGCGGCCGTACGGCGTCAGCTCGTACACGATGACCCGGGACCGCGGCGCCCGGCGCAGCACGCCGGCCGCCTGCAGCTCCTTGAGCCGCGACGTGAGGATGTTGCTCGGGATGCGCGGCAGCCCCTCGGCGAGCTCGCTGTACCGCCGCGGCCCGACCAGCAGGTCGCGGACGATCAGCAGCGCCCAGCGCTCGCCGACGAGCTCCATCGCCCTCGTGACGGCCGAGTACTGCCCGTACTCGCGCGCGGCCACCGACCTCAGCCCTGCTGCTTCAGCGCCGCCTCCGGCCCCTGCGCCGCGGCGACCGGGTCCATCCAGCCGAAGTCGACGACGTTGCCGTCCGGGTCGGTGAGGCCGCGCTGGTACATGAAGCCGAAGTCCTGCGCCTGGCCGGGCTCCGCGCCTCCGGCAGCGAGGCCGGCCGCCGCCGCGGCGTCGACCTGCTCGCGGCTGTCGAGGAAGATCGCCGTGGCGGAGGCGGGGCTCACGGCCGGGTCGCCGATCGGCAGCTCGGTCATGGTCTGGAAGTAGTCCCGGACCAGGATCATGAAGTAGCTGTGGTCCTCCTCGACCACCACGCACGCCGCGTTGTGGTCGCTGAAGAGCGGGTTGATGGTGAAGCCAAGTGCCGTGTAGAACGCCTTCGAGCGCTCCAGGTCGGTCACCGGCAGGTTGACGAACATCGAAGTCATCGTGCTTCCCTCGGTCGGTCCGGATGTGGACGTCGTCCACACTTGCAAAAAGCAAGTTCCTCGTCAAGAGCGATTTGGACCGAGACGCGCGCGAGCGATCCGGCGCCGTCCCGAATCACGCCGTCGCGATGAGCCGCGCTCCACCGTCCGCCGCGTGCGCGCAGCCCACGCGTTCAGGATTGCGTACGTACGTGCACCCCTCGCACCATCCTCTGCACTGATCTTCGTAGGGTGCACCACGTGTGCGAGAACGATGAGGACGCCGACGACGGCTTCGCCTTCATCGAGCCGGACTGCCAGCGGTGCGACGCGCGGATGGACCCCTACGCGCTCGACTCAGGCATGGTGGTCCTGCGCTGCCCGGGCTGCGGGCTCGTCGCGATCTGAGGACCCGAGCCGGCGCGTCGCGTCCGGCGCCTCCGCGAACACGGCGCGGTAGCGCCGCGCGAACGAGGCCTCGCTGGGGAACCCCCACCTGATCGCGAGCCGCCGGACGTCGATCGGGGCGTCGCCGGCCTCCCGCAGCTCGGCGCGCGCCGCCATCAGGCGGGTGTCGCGCACGAACCGCATCGGGGTCGTCTCCAGCTCGCGCAGGAACGCCGCGTGCAGCCCGCGGAGGCTCAGACCGCTCGACCCGGCGAGCTCGACGGCCGAGAACGGCCGCTGCAGGTTCTCGTCGATGAACCGCAGCGCGCGGCGCACCGCGGCGTTCGCCGTCGCCGGTCCCGCGGCGCGCTCGTCCTCCACCTCCAGGGCGGAGTTCGGGAACACGTGCAGCAGCTGCGTGACGACCAGGTCCACGAGGCCCGTGGCGGCCAGATCGGCATCGGGCTCGTCGACCAGCTCGGTCAGCGTCCGCTCCGCGTAGACCATGGTGTTGCGCCACACCCGGTCGAGGGTCGGTGTGCTGGGCGCAGCGCTCCGGAACCGCAGCTGGAACGCGTCGTCCCCGGTCATCGCCCTCGCGCGGGCGACGAGCAGCTCCTCCGGCACCGCGAGGGACGCGAGATCGGGCGCGTCGAGATCGCAGTCGAGCAGCTCCGGGTGGAGGAACGGCCTGGACGTGTCGACGGATCGCTCGTCGTCGGTGTGGAAGACCAGCCCGCCCCGCAGCAGCGTGCTGGCGAGCAGCATGCGGCGGCAGTCGTGACGTCCGTCCCGGCTGCCGGTCCCGGCACCGGCCGCGCGCCAGCGGATCGAGCGCAGCCCCTGGGCCTCGAGGCGCCGGACGGCGACGTCGGTGGCACCGCGCTCGGGCGGCGCCATGTCGACCCCGTCGCCGAACGCGGCGCGGGTGACGGCGACGCCCTCGTCCAGGTCGGAGGTGCGTGCCTGGAAACGCGTGACGGAACCTGCCATGCCCGGATCCCCCTCGACTCGTGCGACCGGCGTCGCGGAACCATAAGGGACTTCGGCTGGGAGCCGGTTATCAGGGAGCGGGGGCGCGCTGCACCTCGATCCCCGTCGCCGTGCGGGCGTCGAAGGAGGCGCGAGCGGACTCGATCGTGCCGTGGTTGGCGACGGCCCAGTCCGCGAGCGCCGCCGCGGGCTCGAGGAGGGTGTGCCCGAGGCCGGTCAGGGTGTACTCGACCCGCGGGGGCACCTCGGCATGGACGACCCTGCTCAGCAGGCCGTCGCGCTCGAGGTGCCGCAGCGTCAGGGTCAGCATGCGCTGGGACACCCCGGGGATGTGCCGGCGCAGCTCGCTGAAGCGCAGCGTGCCCTCGCGCAGGGTCACGATCACGAGCAGGGACCACTTGTCGCCGATGCGGTCGAGCAGGGTGCGGATCGCGGCGCCGTCCTCGTCGTGGCCGCGGCACCGCGACTCGTAGCCCGACTTCGCGCGGGCGTCCGCGGACCATGGCATCCGGTTCATCCCCCCTCCGGGCACACCGATGTGCCTCCTTGCCGACGGGGTCCACGGTGACACATCATGTGGTCGGTCACAAGAAGTGACCACCTCGGAAGGACCCCTGTGCTCATCGCCCTCTGGATCGTCAGCGCCGTCGCCGCCCTCGCCTTCCTCGCTGCGGGCGGAATGAAGCTCGCGCGACCGCGTGAGGCGCTGGTCGCCGGCGGCATGGGCTGGGCGGCGGACTACACGCCGCCGGTCATCAAGCTGATCGCGGCGGCGGAGGTGCTGGGAGCGCTCGGTCTCGTCCTGCCGCTCGCGACCCGCATCGCGCCCGCGCTCGCGCCGGCTGCCGGGTTCGCGCTCGCGATCCTGATGATCGGCGCGGCGGTCGTCCACCTCCGCCGGCAGGAGACGCCGGTACCACCGCTGGTCCTCGCCGCGCTCGCGCTGGCGAGCGCGATCCTCGGCATAGTCGTCCTGCTGTGAGGGGAGCGGGCGACGGGACCTGCGGTGTCGGCCGGCGGGGCTAGGCACCGAGCGGCGGGGCAAGGGCGACCACGAGCCCTCTCATGATCCGGCGCGCCTCGTCCTGATCCTCCGCAGTCAGCGCCGAGAGCATGCGCCGCTCGACGACTGCCACGGCGGCACTCGCGCGGGCGAGATCGCGTCGACCCGATTCCGTGAGCCGCACCGGCAGCACCCTGCCGACCGGCGCGGCGGTCGGCCGCGTCACGGCGCCGTCGCGCTCGAGGGACTGCAGCAGCACGTTCATCGATTGCCGGGTCACGAACGCGCCGCGCGCGAGCGCCGAGCTCGACAGGCCAGGACGCTGCGCGAGCAGCTCGAGGCAGGAGTAGTGCGTCACGGTCATGCCCATGGGCTTCAGCACGGCCTCCATCGCTCCGCGGAGGGCGGTGGAGGCCTCCTTGAGCAGGTACCCGATCGATGTCTCCAGATCGATTCCGGCATCGGTTCCACTCATGTCAGGAGTCTGACATAGAGTCAGACATGTCAATCTTCTGACATGGAACGGAGTGCCATCATGCCGGTCACCGGACCCGACTTCATCTCGCTGCAGACCCGCGACCTCGAGCGCTCGGCGGCCTTCTACGAGCAGCACCTCGGGCTCGTCCGGTCGCACGCCGGCCCGCCGCACGCGGTGGTCTTCGAGACCCGGCCGATCGCGTTCGCGCTCCGCGACCTGGTTCCCGGGGTCGATCTCGACGCGGCCCCGCATCCTGGGGTCGGCGCGGCCGTCTGGCTGCACGGCGACGACGTGCAGGCGATCCACGACGCCCTGGTCGCCGCCGGAGCGACCATCGTGTCGGCTCCCGTCGACGGCCCGTTCGGCCGCACCTTCACCTTCGCGGACCCGGACGGCTACCGGATCACCCTCCACGACCGGGCTTGAACCGGGGCGGCGTCGTCGTCGGGAATCGAGCCGCGGCGAGCGGCGTCACCCCTTCGCGGAGAACCCCATCGCGTCGTTCAGCTGCGCGGTCCAGAGGATGTCGTCGGAGCGCTGCGCGTCCCTGCGCTGCTTCGCCCGGGTCACGTAGGCCTCCGGCTCGCCTGCGTCGAGGGCCGCCATGGTCTCCTCGACGAACTCGTCGAGCGGCATCGCCCGCGGGTCGGTCAGGTTGACGTCCATCAGGCCGGTCCTGGTGAAGGGCGGCGCCATCTCGATCACCTCCACCCCCGATCCGGCGAGGCGGTACCGCAAGGACAACGTGTAGGAGTGGAGCGCGGCCTTGGTCGCCGAGTACAGCGAGGACGACGCGAGTGGCGCGTAGCCGAGCATCGACGACACGGTGATGATCGTCGCGTCCGGTGTCGCCCGGAGATGCTCGATGAAGGCCGAGATCGTCCGGATCGGGCCGAGCAGGTTGGTGGCCACGATCCGTTCGAGCGCCTCGTCGTCGACGGGTGCCGCCGGGTCGTCGCCGAACATGATCCCGGCGTTGCTGATCAGCACGTCGAGGCCGGGATGCCGGTCGAGCACCTCCGCTGCCGCTCGCGTGATGCTGGCCGGATCGGCGACGTCGAGCAGGACGGAGTCCATGCCCGGGTTGGCCGCGACGACCTCGGCGAGCACGTCGGCTCGGCGACCCGCGACGATCACCGTGTCGCCGCGGGCATGGAACCGCTCGGCGAGCGCCCGCCCGATGCCGCTGCCGCCCCCGGTCAGCAGGATGGTGCTGCCGGTCGTCCTCATCGGTGCTCCAGCCGGTACTCGGCCCACTGCCGCCGCACGTACGCCTCGAAGCCGGTCGGTTCGCGGCCGAGCAACCAGGTCAGCACGTTGGGGTTGCCGACGAAGTCGTGCGCGCTGTATCGCGCGCTGATGGCGCGCAGCACCCGGGCCTCGTGCGGGAGCTGCGCGGGATCCCGGTCGCCGACCCAGGCGCGGAGGTAGGTGTCCGCGTCGATCTCGCGCACCGCGATCGGGCGCCCCACCACTCGCGCGATGATCTCCCCGAGGTCGTGCGCGGTGTACCGCCCAGGAGCGACGAGCTCGTAGGTGGCGCCGCGGTGCCGAGCCGGGTCCGACAGCACCTGCACGGCGACGTCGGTCACGTCGCCGAGATCGACGAGCGACTGCCTGCGGTCGAGCGACCAGGAGAGCTCGAACACGTCGCGCTCGAACGCCGGCTGCAGCTTGAGCGGCAGCATGTAGTTCGACGGCTGCAGGATCGTGAACTCGAGGTCGGATGCGAGCAGGTGCTCCTCCACATCCCGCTTGATCTCGTGCTGCACCAGGTCCGTGACGATCGAGTGCAGCACGGAGCTGAACACGAGGTGCCCGACGCCGGCGGCGCGGGCGGCATCGACGAGGACGAGCCCCATCTCGCGCTCCCGCGGGTGGAGGGTCGGGCCGACGTGGTAGACCGCGTCGACGCCGGTGACGGCACGCGCCGCGACTGCGGCATCCGAGACGTCCCCGGTCACGACGTCGTCGACGCCGAGCGCGCGGAGACGATCGGGGGACGCCGCGGACCGCACGCAGGCCCGCACCATGAACCCGGCGGCGAGCAGCTTCGGCACCAGCAACCGGCCCTGGTTGCCGGCTGCGGCGGTGACCAGGACGGTCGTCACCCGGCGGCCCGGCCCGACAGGCGCACCTCGCGGATCGCGCGGGAGGCGGTGATCGAGCCGGCCGGATCGCCCTCGACGAGCACGAGGTCCGCACGCAGGCCGACGGCGATGCGGCCCCGGTCGGGCAGGCCGAACCGGTCGGCGGCGGCGCCGGTCGCCGCGTGCAGCGCCTCCGCAGGGGTCAGGCCGGCTTCGACGAGCAGCTCGAGCTCGCGATGGACGCCCTCGCCGTACGGCACGTTCGCGGGCACGCCGGGCGCCTGGTTCGCGTCGGTGCCGAGCACGATCGGGACCCCGGCGGCGTGCAGGGCCGTGACGCTCGCCCGAGCATGTGCGTAGTCGAGGCCGGGCACGGGCACGTTGGCCGCGACCCCCTCCATCATGACCAGCGTCGGGACCACCGTCCGTCCGGACCGCAGCACCTCGTCGACGCCGGCGGCGTCGAGATCGGCGTCGAGCGGCGCGTGCGTCAGGACGTCCACCCCCGCGTCCTGGGCCATCCGGACCGCGTCGGTGTTCGACGCGTGGGCGACGACGAGCCGGCCAGCTGCATGCGCGGCCGTGACGATCGCACCGATCGCGTCGGTCTCCAGCCCCCCTCGCCCCGGCGGATCGACGATGACCTTGATGAAGTCGACGCCCTCCGACACCCGGGCCGCGACGAATCGGCGTCCCGCCTCCGCGTCCGCCACGATGCTGTCGCCCGGGCGCCCGGGCTGCCGTCCGAGCGGGTTGCCCGGACCCATCGCGGCGGCGCCGGTGCCCCGGACGTCCGTCGAGCCGGCGCGACGCAGGTCGCCGATGATCGTCGACCAGCTGCCCATGTCGAGCGCGGTCGTCACGCCCCAGCGCCCGAGGGCGAGCAGGTCGTCCGGCCCGCGCAGGTGCACATGCGCGTCGATGAGTCCGGGCAGCAGGGTTGCGCCCGACCCGTCGATCGTCGCCGCCCCCTCGGGGATCGGCGAGCCGGCCCGCTCGACGGCCGCGATGATCGACCCGTCCGTCGCCACGTCCCATCGGCCGTCGAGGAGGCGGTCGCCGTCGAACACCCGGACCCCGGTGAAGATCTCCGTCATCGCTGCTCCCGCCCGCATCCGGCGGCCCGGGTGGACCGCCCTGCTCGCTCGATCGTCATGCTGCCCCGGACAGGTCGAGCGCCGCCCGCACGATGGATGCCTCGTCGATGCCGTGCTCGCGGTAGGCGTCCTGGATCGTGCCGGTCTGCCCGAACTCCGTCACGCCGAGGTCGACGCTCCGTACCCGGTTCACGGTGGCGAGGAAGGACAGCGTGTGCGGGTGGCCGTCCAGCACGGTCACCATCGGTGCGGCGCGATCCGCCGGGAACACCGACTCGAGGACCGACGGATCGCCGTCCCCACGACCACGTCGTGCCCTCGTCGCCCGGTGGAGGCGGTCGGCGCTCGTGACGCAGACCACGTCCGCACCGATGCCGAGGGCGGCCAGATGGTCGCCGGCCTCCAGCACCTCGGGCATCAGAGCACCCATGCCGACGAGCGTGACGGCGGGCCGTTCGGCGCGGCGGATCGCGTACGCGCCGGCGACGACCGAGGCGCGACGACGCTCCCGCGCCACCGCGTCGGACGGCACTGCGGCGAGCGCCTGGTCGAGTCGGCGGGTCGAGAGCCGGAAGTAGCTGGACGAACCGCCCTCGTGGCCGAGCCGTGAGACGGCGTCGAGCAGGCACCACTCGAGGTCCTGCGTGAAGGCGGGCTCGAAGGCGACGCAGCCGGGCTGCTCGAGACCGATCGACGGCGTGATGATCGACTGGTGCGCGCCGCCCTCCGGCGCGAGGGTCACCCCGGACGGCGTGCCGACGAGGATCGACTGGCCACCGCCGTAGATGCCGAACGACCAGGGCTCCAGCGCGCGGCCGACGAACGGGTCGTAGAGGGTGCCGATCGGGAAGACCGGTTCGCCCCACCGGCTCCACGTCGCCCCGAGCTCCCCCAGCAGGCCGACCAGGTTGACCTCCGCGATCCCCAGCTCGATGTGCTGCCCGGTCGGCCGCTCACGCCAGTGGAGGATCGTCTCCGCGTCGTCGGAGAACCAGTTCTGCCGCTCGCTGGACGACCACGCGCCGACCTTGTTGAGCCAGCCGCCGAGGTTCGTGCTGGATGCGACGTCCGGGGCGACGGTGACGACCCGCCGCGCGATCGCGGGCGACTCCCTCGTCAGGTCGAGCAGGAAGCGGCCGAGACCCTGCTGCGTGGAGCTGTGGCCCACGATCCGGTGCCCGAAGTCCTTCGGCACCGCCATCCGGGCGTGGAGCCGGACCGGCTCGCGTCGCAGCCGAGCACCGACCGTCGCGCAGAGGTCCGCCTCCGCCGATCCCGCGGGGAAGCGCTGCCAGGGCGCTTCGACCCGCATGCCGAGCGCGGAAGCCAGCTCCGCCATCTGCGCGGGGGTGAGGAGGTTGGCGTGGTTCTGCGGGTGACCGGCGCTCGGCAGGCCGTGGCCCTTGATCGTGTAGGCGAAGACCACGGTCGGGCGGGTGTCGTCGATCGCATCGAACGCGTCCCGCAGGGCCGCGAGGTCGTGGCCGCCGAGGTTGCTGATGGTCCGCAGCACCACGGCGTCCGACAGCCCGCCGAGCAGGGCGGCGATCGCGGGCGCGTCCTCCCCCTCGCCCGGGAGCCGATCGCGCACCTGCTGGGGCGTGCACCGCAGCAGGCGCTGGTACTCGGGATTCGTCATCGTGTCGATCCGGCGCCGGAGCGCGGACCCGCCTTCCCGGGCGAACAGCTCCTCGAGGAGGTGGCCGTACTTCAGCGTGATGACCTGCCACCCCGCGGCCGCGAACATCCCCTGGAGGCGGGTCGCCGAGATGTTCGGCACGACCCGGTCCAGCGACTGCCGGTTGAAGTCGACGACCCAGACCAGCTCACCGAGCTCCGCGACGGCGGGGTCGAGCAGGGCCTCCCAGACGGCCCCCTCGTCCAGCTCGGCGTCACCGACCAACGAGTACTGCCGACCCCGCGACCGCTCCGCGCCGGTGAGGTCCGCCGTGTACCGACGGGCGATGGCCCCCCAGATCGGCGCGGTCGCGCCGATGCCGACCGACCCGGTCGAGTAGTCGACGGTGTCCGGATCCTTCGAGCGGCTGGGGTAGCTCTGCAGGCCGTGGAACGCGCGCAGCGAACCCATCTGCGACGGCTCGAGCTCGCCGAGCAGGAAGTGGATGGCGTGCAGGACGGGCGACGCGTGCGGCTTGACGGAGACCCGGTCCTCGGACCGGAGCGCGGTGAACCACAGCGCCGTCATGATCGAGACCATCGACGCGGACGACGCCTGGTGGCCGCCGACCTTCAGGCCGTCGGGGTCCCGGCGGTCCGGGGCGTTGGCCGCATCCACCATCGACGCCGAGAGCCAGAGGACCCGTTCCTCGATCTGCGCGAGCGGGTCGCCGGCCGCAGCCCCTCCGGTCGAGCCGATCCGGTCGGTGAGGGTCATCACGGTCTCCTTCGACGCGTTCGCTATACGGTATAGCACCACCGGTCGAGGTGGGCCAGCCGCTGCCGTGACACCATCGGCCGCGGAGCGCGCGATGCTGCGGCCGGACGACCAGGAGGCCCGATGACCACGACCGGTGCGGTGCGGTCCATCGCGGACCGCAACATCTCGGCCGTCGATCTCGTGACCGCCGAGATCCGCCGGGCCGTGCTGACCGGCGCCCTGCCGCCCGGGGAGCAGTTCTCGATCCGCGAGCTCGCCCGGCAGCTGGGAGTCAGCCACATCCCGATCCGGGAGGCGCTGCGCCGGCTCGAAGGACAGGGGCTGGTCGTGCTGACGCAGGCGCGCAGCGCCGCCGTCGCACCGCTCAGCACGGAGGATCTCACCGCGATCTACCGGCTGCGCCTACGCATCGAACCCGATCTCGCAGCGCGCTCGGCGGCATCGCGCACGCCGGAGTGGGTCGATCGGCTGGCCCGCGACCTGGAGGAGAGCCGGAACTCGGATCCGGATCGCGCGTGGCAGGGCCACTACGACTTCCACGAGGGTCTCGTCGCGCCCGCGGCCTCGTCGTGGGACCTCCGGCTGCTGCACACGCTGTGGACCGCGGCCGAGCGCTACACCCTGCTCGTCTTCGACCCGATCGTGGTCGACGACGACGAGCGGGAACGTCGGCACGCACGCCACCAGCGACTCCTCGACCGCGCCGCCGCCGGCGACGCCGGAGGGCTCGAGGCGGAGCTGTCCGCGCATCTCGAAGCGAACGAGCACGAGATCGCCCATCGGATCGAGGCGATCCTGCACCGCGTCGGCCACGCAGCGGAACCGAGATCGGACGAGTAGCGCTACACGATATAGCGGGCGTATGGTCACCCCATCCGCCCGCCGGGCGTCGACGACGACGTTGAAGGACCTGCGATGACGCACCCGATCCACCCCGCGGAGCCCGCTCGATGAAGGTCGGCGTGCTGGACGGCCGGACCGTGCTCGTCGTCGGCGACCGGGCGGTGGACGTCGAGGCCGCCAGCGGAGGCGCCGTCCCCGCGTCACCGGCCTCCGTCCTCGCCGTCTGGGCCGATCTGCTGCGCCTGTCCGAGCAGGTCGGCGACGCCGACGGCAGCGGCTCGGCCCCGCTCGATCCCGCGAGGCTCGAGCGCCCGGTGCCGGTGCCGCTGCAGGCGTTCGGCATCGGCGTCAACTACCTCGACCACGCGGGTGAGTCCGCGATGGACCTGCCGAGGAACCCCCTCGTCTTCCCGAAGTTCTCATCCTCGATCACCGGGCCGAACGACGAGGTCGTCGTCCGCACGGAGGCGCTCGACTGGGAGGCGGAGCTCGTCGTCGTGATCGGCAGCGAGTGCTTCGAGGTCGCCGAAGGGGACGTGCTCGCCGTCGTCGCCGGCTACACGATCGGGCAGGACCTCAGCGACCGGGTCGTGCAGTTCGAGGGCGGAGCGAACCCGCAGTTCGGCCTCGGCAAGTCCGGGCCCGGCTTCGGGCCGATCGGCCCCTGGGTGGTGTCCGCTGACGAGATCGGCGCCGAGCCGCACCTCGCCATCCGCTGCGAGGTCGACGGCGTGACGAAGCAGTCATCGGACACCGAACACCTGATCTTCGGCGTCCCCGCACTCGTGTCCTACCTGTCCTCCCGCGTCCGGCTGCACCCCGGCGACCTGATCTTCACCGGCACGCCCGCCGGGGTCGGCTGGAGCCGCGATCCGCGGGAGACCCTCCATGCCGGAAGCCGCATCGAGACGACGATCGACGGGATCGGCACCCTGACCACCCGGTTCGTCGCACCGTGAGCGTGGCACCGACGCGCTTCCCGGACGGGAGCGTCACCGATCCCGCCGAGTGCATCATCTGCGGTCTCGAGGGCGCCCCGGAGGAGGCGGTCGTCTTCCGGGACGACGACTGGGCGTGCGAGGTCCTGCCGGGCTTCGAGGTACCCGGGTGGTACTTCCTCCGCCTGCGGAGGCATGCGCTCGGCTGGGGCGAGCTGACCCGCGCCGACCTCACCGGATTCGGCCCGACGGCCCAGCGGCTGATGCTGGCGCTCGAGGAGACGTTCGACGCCCCGGCCCGCTACCTGATGACGTTCGGTGAGGCCTACCCGCACTTCCACGCCGTCGTCACGGTCCGCGGGGACGACGTCCCGCCCGAGTCGCGCAGCGGCGCCATCCTCGCCCTCCGCGCGAGCCGGGTCGACCGCGCCGCGGCGCTCGCCCACGTGCCGGACGTCCGCGCCGCGCTGGCCCGGATCCGAGCGCTCGAGCCCACCGACTGACCAGCACCCGACGCACGAGAGGGAGACACCGATGTCGAACGAGACCGTCACCGACTCCTCCGAGACCCTGAAGGTCGACGAGGAGCGGTTCACCCCCACGGCCGAGCCGCAGGCGCCGCTCAACCGCGCCACCGCGCGGCCGGTCATCCCGCCGACGCTGCACCACACGACCTTCACGACGATGCGGCTCGACGAGATGGTCGGCTGGTACGAGAAGGTGGCCGGCCTGCTGCCCGTGTTCTGGGGCGACGGCGCCGCATGGCTGTCGAACGACGCGGCGAACCACCGGATCGCGCTGCTCTCCCCTCCGGGGCTGAAGCACCCGGAGGACAAGGGCCACACGACCGGGATCCACCACACCGCGTTCGAGTTCGCGACCTTCGACCAGTGGCTGGACAACTACATCCGGCTGCGGGACCACGGGATCCTGCCGTGGCTGACCCTCGACCACGGCATCACGATGTCCGTGTACTACCAGGACCCGGACGGCAACCGCGTGGAGATCCAGGTCGACGGCTTCGGCGACTGGGCCGACTCGAAGCAGTGGATCGCCTCGAACATCGAGTTCGCGACGAACCCGATCGGCACCTACTTCGATCCGGAGCGGCTCGTGGCCGCCAGGGAGCAGGGCCTCGGGTTCAAGGAGATCCACGAGCGCGCCCGGGCCGGCGAGTACCTGCCGGCGCACATCCCCGACGACATCTTCCTGCCCGACCTCTACTGAGACCGGTGGGGCGGTCGCACCCGGACCCCTCCACCCCTGAAGGAACCGTCCACCATGACCGCCACCGCCGCCGGTTCGAGCGCCGTCGACGCCGACGTCGTCCCCGTCGTCGTCGTCGGCGGCGGGCCGGTCGGCCTCGCCCTCGCGACCGAGCTGGGCCTCCAGGGGATCGCGTGCGCGGTGATCGAGCCGCGCGCGGAGGTCTCGACCGTCCGGCCGCGGGCCAAGACCACCTCGGCGCGGTCGATGGAGCTCTTCCGCCGATGGGGTCTCGCGGACCGTCTTCGCGCCCGCGCACCGATCCCGGTCGACTGGTCCGGCGACGTCGTCTTCTGCACCACGGCCGCCGGAGCCGAGGTCACCCGCTTCACGGGCACGCTCGGGCTCGATCTGTCCGGAAGCGACCTGGTCGCCGAGGCGGGGCAGCAGATCGGCCAGCCGGTGGTCGAGCAGGTCCTGCGCGAGTCCCTCGCGGAGGCGGACGGCGTGACGGTGCTGCTCGGCAGCCGGGCGATCCGCATCGACGCGGACGAGGACGGCGTCGACGTCCTCGTCGAGGATGCCGCGGGGCGGTCGTCGGCGCTGCGCGCCCGCTACGTCGTGGGTGCGGACGGCGCGCGCAGCATCGTGCGGGAGGCGATGGGAGCCGGGTACGAGGGCGGGAACGCCGGGAAGCCCAACCTCTCGATCGTGTTCCGCTCCGCCCGGCTCGGCGGCCTGATCCACGACCGCGCGGTCCACCGCTGGATCCTGAACCCGGCCGCCCCGGGCGTCGTCGGCCCGCTCGATCTCGGCGACGTGTGGTGGGCGATCGCCACCGGCCGACCCGAGGACGACCGCGACGCCGACCCGGCCGCCCTGGTCCGGGCGATGGTCGGCGCCGACATCGACGTCGACGTGCTCGGCACCGACCCGTGGCAGGCGCGGTCGCTGCTCGCCGGCAGCTACCGCAGCGGGCGGCTGCTGCTCGTCGGCGACGCGGCGCACCAGAACCCGCCCTGGGGCGGGCACGGGTTCAACACCGGGATCGGCGACGCCGCGAACCTCGGCTGGAAGCTCGCCGCGGTGCTGCAGGGATGGGCGCCTCCGGCGCTGCTCGACACCTACGAGACCGAGCGCCGCCCGGTCGCCGCCGCCACGATCGCGATCGCCGGCCGGAACGCGAGGACCCTGGCCACGGAGCTCGCCTCCGACGAGCTGATGGCGGGCCCCGACCGGTTCGCCGCCGCGAGGCCTGCCGCCGCCGCGACCGTGCAGCGGACGAAGCACATCGAGTTCCACTGCCTCGGCCTGGTGCTCGGGTACGGCTACGGCGAGGGGGCGGGCGACCAGACGACGGACGGCGCGGACTTCCACCCCGTGGCGGCGGTCGGCAACCGCCTGCCGCACCACTGGATCGGTCCCGGCGACTCGCTGTACGACCATCTCGGCGCCGGGATGACGGCGATCGGCGACGACGCGGACACCGCCTCCCTGGTGGCTGCGGCCGTGCGGCGAGGGATCCCGATCGCGGCCGTCCCCGGCGGTCTCGTGGACGCCCTCGAGCGCTTCGGCGCCGCCGTCGTGCTGGTCCGACCCGACCAGCACATCGCCTGGCTCGGCCAGGCCCTCACGCCCGCCGAGGCCGACGAGGTCCTCGACGGCGTGCTCGCGCGCGGTCTGCTCGAGCGCACCGCTCGAGCCGAGGCGCTCCCCACCGCGTGACCCCCCTCCGGCACCGACGCCGGACCCCACCGATCAGATCGAAGAGGACCGCACCATGAGCGAGACCACCGAGTTCACCCACACCGTCACCTCCGACGGGCCTGCGAACGGCATGACCTTCTCCGCCCGCCGGCGGCACGACGCCCCAGTCTCGGACGGCGCGCCGCTCGTGGTCGCGCTGCCCGGCGGCACCTACTCGTCGATCTACTTCGACGTCCCCGGCCAGTCGCTGCTCGACAGCGCAGAAGCCGTCGGTGTCCCGGTGATCGCGGTCGACCGGCCCGGCTACCGCGGCAGCACCGCCGTCGAGCCGGGCGAGTCGATCATCCTGCGCAACGCGGAGGTGCTGGACCACCTCATCGGCGACCTGTGGGCCGCCTTCGGGGCCGGCCTCGCGGGCGTCGTGGTGATCGGCCACTCGATCGGCGGAGCGGTGACCACCGCCCTCGCCGCGCGGCACCCATCCTGGCCGCTGCTCGGCATCGCCGTCTCGGGCTGCCTGGTGCGGGTGCCGAGCGAGAGCGGCGCCGCGTGGGCCGCGCTGCCGGACCTCGAGTTCGTCGAGCTGCCCGGCCAGATCAAGGACTTCGTGATGTACGGGCCGGAGTGGACGCACACCGCAGCGATGCCGGAGGCGGGTCACGCCGCCGACGCCCCCGTGCCGAAGGCCGAGCTGCTGGACATCACGGGCGGCTGGGTGGAGCGGATGCGGAACGTCGCCGCGGAGGTGCGGGTGCCCGTGCACAGCCGGCAGGGCGAGTTCGATCACCTCTGGGTGACCGACGACGGCGAGGTCGCCGAGTTCCGGTCGGCGTTCACCGCTGCGCCGTGGGTCGACGCGCGACTGGTGCCGACCGCGGGCCACTGCATCGACTTCCACCTCGCCGGCCGTGCGTTCCAGCTCGAGCAGCTCGCCTTCGCGCTCGAGTGCGCGGTCCAGTCGGCCCGACCGGCGCCCGAGCCGAGCGACGCGCTGGTGGGCACCGCGTAGACCAGTGGGCGCGTCGGCTCACCGGCTCAGGGCACGTAGACCAGACGCCCGCGGTCCGACCAGGTGGCGGCGACGTCGTCGAGCGCGCGCTCCTGCACCTCCACGGCGATGACGTCCTTCGCCGCGAGGTCGAGGGCCGCGTCGACCATGTCACGGCGCCGTTCGTGCGAGTACGCACCCGCGCCGCTCCCCCACACGTGCAGGTCGCTCATCCTGAGCAGCATCGAGTCGAGCGGCACGTGGACCCCGCCGAGCGCCCCGAGGTTGACCCAGTCGATGCGGTGCTGCGGGTTCGGAGCGGTGCGCGCGAGCACGGGAAGGGCCCTCGCCGCGGTCTCACCCCACAGGAAGTCCAGCACGACGTCGACCCCGTCCGACCCGATGCGCTCGAGCGCGCCTTCGAGGCCGTCGTCGATCGGGACGACCTCATCGGCGCCGCGCTCGACGGTCCTCCTCAGGGCGTCGCCCTCGCGGCCGACCGCGACGACCCGCTTCGCGCCGAGGTGCTTCGCGATCGGCACCGCGACGGTCCCCGCGGCGCCCGTCGCACCGATGACGAGCACGGTCGGCGTCGCGCCGGGCTCGAGGATCCTCGTCAGCGGCAGCCAGGAGGCGAACGCGGCGTTGACGACGGCAGCGGCCTGCACCGCGGACAGCCCCTGCGGGACCGGCCGGATCGCCGCGCGGGAGACGGCAGCGCGCTCGGCGATGGTCCCCCACGGCGACCGGACGCCCGGCACGTACACGAGCGAGCCGTCCGGAAGCCGCCCCACCCCGTCCACGCCCGCCACCATCGGCGGCCTCGCCGCGCTCGAGTAGTGCTTGCCGGCGGCGACCAGACGGACCAGGTTCGACACGGCCGCGGCGCGGACGTCGACGACCACCTCGCCGTCGGCGGGCTCGGGTTCCGCGAACTCGCCGAGCACGGGCGGTTGGGAGAAGTCGGTGACGACCGCGGCACGCATGACGTCAGCCTGGCACGCACGACCCACGGGACGTCCCTTCCGGGCGACGGGCCCGCGACGTAGGCTACTTGCTAGGTAGCAAACAGAATCGAGGGAGGAACGCATGTCCGATCGCATCGCGCTCATCACCGGCGCCAACCAGGGTGTCGGCAAACAGGTCGCCAAGGAGCTGGCCGAGCACGGCGTCACCGTGCTCGTCGGATCCCGGGACCTCCGACGCGGCGAGGACGCCGCCGCGGAGATCGGCGCCGGCGCCCGCGCCGTCCGGATCGACGTCACGGATCACGCCTCCATCGCCGCTGCTGCGGTGTTCGTGGAGACCGAGTTCGGTCGTCTCGACCTGCTCGTCAACAACGCCGGCATCTCGAACACCGGAGGAGGCGACGCGACACCGGAGGAGCGGGCAGCCCGGTCGCGGGCGAGCACCGCGTCGCTCGATGAGATCCGCGCCGTCTGGGACGTCAACGTCTTCGGCGTGCTCGCGGTCTACCAGGCCATGCTGCCGCTGCTGCGGAAGGGCGTCGACGCGCGCATCGTGAACGTCTCGAGCGGCGTCGGCTCGCTCACCACGAACGCGGACCCGAGCTACCCGTACCACGCGATGTTCGGTCCGGTGTACCCCGCGTCGAAGGCCGCGGAGAACGCGATGACGCTGGCCATGATGGTCGAGCTGGAGTCGACCGACATCAGGATCAACCTCGTCTCACCGGCGTACACGAGCACGGCGCTGAACAACTTCAGCGGCACCGAGTCGATCGAGGACGGGTCCCGCGAGGTCGTGCGCGTCGCGCTGCTCGGCCCCGACGGCCCCACCGGCACGTTCACCCGATGGGAGGACGCCGCGATCCCGTGGTAACCATGTCGGGTGCCTGACGGCTCCGAAGCGCGCACCGACTCCGTCGGGGCCTGGGCGAAGAAGCAGTACCTCCTGTCCCGGGCTCTGACCGAGGCGACGTTGCGCCCGTGGTCGCTGGGCCGCACGCAGTGGCTCGTGCTCTGGCAGCTCGTCCACGGGGGGTCGACGCCCCAGCGCGAGATGGGCCGGCTGCTCGAGATCGAGCGAGCGACGCTCAGCGGGATCGTGGGCGCCCTCGTGCGGAAGGGGCTCGTCAGCCAGGAGGCGGACACGGGCGATCAGCGCCAGCGGACCCTGCACCTCACCGATGCCGGGATGGCGCTCTGGGCCGAGCTGCCCGACCCCGTCGCCGTCGCCACCGAGGTCGCCTTCGGCGGCATGGACCCCGCGGACCTGGCCGTGGCCCGCGGCGTGCTGCAGGAGGCGACGCGGCGCCTCACCGAGCATCTCGCCGCTCGGACCGACTCGGGGACGGACGCCTGAGGGCGGCCGGCAGGACTCGGGATCAGTCCGGGACGGTGGCCAGCAGCGCCCGGCTCTCGGCGATGTACCGGTCGCTGAAGGCGGGATCGGAGACCTGCTTCGACGCCTGCAGCGGCGCGCCGTTCTCGTCGTAGTAGATCCCCGTCGCGCCCGACGGATCCGTCACGATCCGGGTGATCACCTTCGCGGCGCGCTTCGAGGTGGTGACGTGCGGGATCACCGTGAGGACCGGCGTGAGCACCCTCGCGATCGCGCGAGCTGCAGCGGGCAGGTCCCCGAGGTTGGACCCGGGGTTCACCCCGGGCTCGATGGCGCGGAACCGGAGGCGCGGGTGCTGCCGCGCGAGGTTGAACACGGCCGCGAGGCTGCCCTGCTTGGACGTGGCGTACGCGTCGAACCCGGGACGGGTGGACCCGCCGGGCGTGTACTCGCCGCGCGCGGCGGCCTCCGCGGAGAGGTACCGCCCGCCGCGGAACCCGACTCGCACCGCGGGCTTCCGCTCGGGGTCCTCGACCGCCGACGCGATGAACACCACGTTCGTCCCGTCGGCCAGCGCCGGGAAGAGCGACTCCGTGAACGCGAGCGGACCGAGGTGGTTGGTCGCGAAGGAGGGGTCCCAGCCCTGCGCGGTGGGCGTGGTGTCCGCGGTCTGGATGCCGGCGTTGTTCAGCACCCCCCGGATGGGCAGGTCGAGCGCGACGACCTCCTTCGCCGCGCGACGGACGCTGACGACGTCCGAGAAGTCGGCGACGACCGCCACCGCCTCGCCTCCCGCGGCCTGGATCTCGGACCGCACCGCGGCGAGCTTCTGCGGGGAGCGCCCGACGAGCACGACGGTGCCGTGCCGCGCGAGCTCGAGCGCGGTGGCCCGGCCGTAGCCGGACGTCGGTCCGGTCACGACCCAGGCGTCTTGTGTCTCAGCCACGATGATCTCCTCGTTCCTGGAACGCGTCAGCCGGCGAGTGCGCGCCACATCGCGTCGAACGCGAGGCCGCTGCGTGCTCCGGCGGGGTCGGGGTCCAGCAGCAGGTCGTCGATGACGGTGTCCGTGATCGACGACATCAGGGCGAGGACGAGGGCGAGCGGCGCGGCGCGCATCGGTCCTGCCTCGGCGATCGCCCTGACCAGCGCGCCGATGTCCGCGTACGCCTCGCCCGTCGCAGCACGGCTCTCGTCGGTGAGGTCCTCGGCGACGCCGAGCTGCGCGAGCGCGCGCCGCTTCTCCGGCTGGGTGGTGCTCCACTCGATCCACCGGTCCCACATGTGCCGCAGCTGCTCGCGGGGACCCGCATCGATCGGCAGGCCGTCGGTCGCGACACGCGCCATCTCAGTCTTCAGCTCGACGTAGAGGGCGTTGACGAGGACCGACTTGGACTCGAAGTAGACGAACAGCGTGCCCGTGGACACACCCGCCTCCTTCGCGATCGACGCCGTGGATGCGCCGAGCCCGCGCTCGCCGAACACCCGGGTCGCGGCCGCGAGCAGCCCGGCGCGGAACGCCGGGTTGCGAGAGCGGGCCATGCGTCCGACCGTAGCGATGAGTGAGCGGTCAGTCAACTATGAGACCTTCGGGGCGGCGGTTGCACCCGCTCGGAGTCGTTTCCGCCGCGTGTGGGACGGCCGGTCCGTCGAACGCATCAGCAACCGGCTGTTCCCAGTCGAACGGCAGCGACGGGCTACTTGAGGGCGCCGCTCGTGACTCCGCTGACGATGCGGCGCTGCGCCACGATGAAGACGAGCACCATCGGGAGGCTCATCAGCACGACGTAAGCGAACACGAGATTCCACGAGTTCTGGTAGAGGTTCGCGCTGGCGATGTTCAGGAGGTTGAGGGGAAGGGTCGCCTTGTCGCCGCCGCCGAGAACGAACGCTGCGTAGAACAGATCGCTCCACGTGAAGAGGACGATCATGATCGTGGCGGTCGCGATCACGGGCCGGATGAGCGGCAGGACGATCTGGAAGAAGACCCGGATGGGGCCCGCTCCGTCGACCCGTGCCGCTTCCTCGAGCTCCGGAGGAAGCGCACGGATGAAGCCGGTGATCAAGAAGACGGCGAACGGCAGGTACATCGACACGTAGGTGGCGATGAGTCCGAGTTGCGTGTTCGCGATGCCGAGGCCGCGGAGCTCGAGCACCAACGTCACGACTGCGGGCGGGATCAGGAGCCCGACGATCACCACCGCGTAGGCCCAGGAGACCAATCGCCCGGTCCGCCGAGCGAAGATCCAGGACGCCATCGAACCCAGCACGAGGATCACGACGGCGGAAGGGATCACGACCAGCAGGCTGTTCACCAGTCCGAGGATCATGCTGCCGTCCACGAACGCCGTCGCGTAGTTCGCTCCTGCGGCGAGGTGCTGCGGAAGCGCCAAGCTGGGCACCTGCGTCTCACCGAGTGGCTTCGCCGATGTGACCAGTACGAGCCAGACGGGCGTGCCGATGAACGCCAGTGAGAGCAGGAGCGCCGCGACCGGCTGCACGAGACGCGTCACCGGCATCGCGCGTCGCCGGGTCTGCGGAGCAAGGGATGCGGTCACAGCACGTTCTCCCGCCTGCGCAGCACGATGATGAGCGGCACGGCGAAGACCACGACGAGCAGGAACAGCACCAGGCTCGTGACGGTCGCCTGCGCGAAGAGTCCTTCACCGAAGATCAGGTACATGTAGACGTTGATCACGTTCGTCGCGTTCCCCGGTCCACCTTTCGTCGTCGCGAGGATGATGTCGAAGGAGCTCAGCGCGCCGATCAAGGCGGTCGCGACGTTGAACGTGACTGCCGGCGCGATCAACGGGAAGCGGATGCGGCGGAACGTGGTCCAGCGGTCCGCTCCGTCGATCCGGGCCGCCTCGACGATGTCTTCGGGCACCGATTTCAGCCCCGCGAGATAGATCAGCATCGACAACCCCATCCACTTCCAGGAGTGGATGAGGGTGAGGATGACGATGGTCCACGTCGTGCTGCCGAGCCACTCGATCGCCACCGGCTGGCCGGAGATCCCTGTCAGGCCGGCGTTGACTGCGCCTTGGGTGTTCAGCAGCCCCTGGAAGACGTAGCCGACAGCCAGCGCCGAGAGCAGCATGGGAAAGAAGAAGAGCAAGCGTGCGAACCGGTTGATCCTCGTGTCCCGCTCGAGCAGAACCGCCAGGGCGAGCCCGGCGACGTTCTGGATGATCGCGACCAGCACCGCGTACTCGACGGTCGCGCGGATCGCCGAGTAGACGGTGCCGTCCTGCAGCACCGCGGCGATGGTGTCGAGACCGACGAAGTCGATCTGCGGTTTGAACGCGGACCAGTCCGTGAAGGGCAGGACGAAGTTGGCGGCGTTCGGCACCACGAACAGGACCACCATGACGAGGACGGCAGGAATCGCGAACCACCAGGGGTAGTTCGCACTGCCCGACGGAGCGCGACGGGAGACGAGGCCCCTGCGCAGCCCGGCAAGGGGCGGCGGGGCGATCGGAAGGCTGGACTTCCTGGTGCTCACCGTCATCGGTGCTCTCCACATCTCGCTCGGGCGGAGGCCGGCCGCAGCGGCGGCCGGCCTCCGATGGGACCGCTCAGAACCCCTTGGCGCCCTGGGCCTTCGCCTGCTGCACGAACTGGCGCTGCATGGCCTGAGCCAGGGTGTCGGGCGTCTTCTGTCCGACGATCATCTCGTTCAGGTAGATGTGGATGTCGGGCGTCGCGATGAGGTACCCGTAGTACATCTGCGTCGCCGTGGGGAACGCTGTTGCTGCCTGCTGCACGATCTCGGGCAGCCCCGAAGGCGAAGGCACGGCCGGCTCGATCGAGGGGTAGCCCTGCGCCTTGATGAACGCCGGGTAGTCCTCGCCGAGCCAGAAGCGGATGAACTGCTTCGCCGCGGCCTCGTTCTGACTCCTGCCGGTCTTGAAGACGGAGACGCCGTTCGTGACGTCGGCGACGAACTGGGCGGTGTCGCTCTTCGCGGCGACCGGGAACCATCCGATCGTGTCGTCGAGCTGCTTCGTGCTGAGCTTCGCGGACAGCAGCGGGACCAGCGCGTCGACCTGCGCCACCATCGCGGCTTTCCCGGACAGCAGGTCGGCGCCCTGCTGGGCGAAGGTGCCCGTCTTGTAGTCCGGGTTGCTGAGGCCGCCCTTGATGACGTCGTCGTCGTAGGTGCGGACGGCGTTCACGAACGCCGGATCCGTCCAGCTCGCCTTGTTCTCGTTGAGCTTCTTCCAGAAGTCGGGTCCGACGACTCCGGACAGCTGCATGTCGACCTGCCACTGCAGCGGCCACTTGTCGCCGCCGGCCTCGTACAGCGGCGCCACGGACGGAACCTTCGCCTTGATCTCCTTGGCGACCGCGATGAAGTCCTCGTAGTTCGTCGGCATCGAGGTGATGCCCGCCTTCGCGAACACGGCCTTGTTGTAGTAGACGCCGAGCATCGACGGCTGCTTGATCACCGCGGAGTAGTGCACGCCGTTGATCACGCCGAGGGTCTGCTCGACCTTCCCGAGCTTCGCGATGTACGGCTCGCCGTCGAGCGGAAGCAGGTTGTTGGCCGGCTGGATGACCGGAAGCGCGCTGACGGAGGGCTGGTAGAACGCGAGGTCGGGCTTGTCCCCTGATGCGAGCTTCGTCGGGACGGTGCCCTCGTACGGATCCGGGATCACGACGGTCTTGATCACCGCGCCGGTCTTCTTCTCGAACGCGTCGATCGGCTGCTTCGCCTCGGTCGCGGTGGACTGGGCGACCCACATCGTCAGGGTCACGCCCTTCAGGTCGGCACTGTCCTTCGCGCCCGCAGGAGTCGTCTGGGCTGCCGAGCAGCCGGCCAGGGCGAGGACCCCGGAAAGTGCCAGGACCAGCCCGGCCGATTTCTTACGCATGCACGTCTCCAAACCTCGTCGTCAGGAAGGGATCGCTACCCGAGGGCGGTGCACCTGGAGCTCCCGATCTTGGAGGAGCCAAGCAGATTTGTACATGGTTGTCAATAGTCCAATTGATCAGGGCCGACAGCATCGAGGTCGGCTGCGCAGCGGAAGCCGACGGTGCTGGATCGGTCGATCGACGGCGCGAAGAGGACGAACTTCGCGCTCCGTTCGGGTAGCAGCGGACCGCTCTCCGCGTACCAGTCCGACCCGGCCACGCTCCGATCCGACCCGCCCTTGAGCACGACGAAACGGGAGTGCCCATCGCTCTGCTCGCTCTCCGTCCACTCCCACACCCGCCGAGCGCCGTAGCCGACTCCGGGCGTGGCGAGCGCGAGCTGCCACTCGTCCTCGGTGGGAAGTCGGCATCCACGCCATCCGGCGTATGCCCGGGCATCATCGAGGTCCACGTACACCACCGGGTCGCCTCCGGTTCCTGGCGCGGGAGCGTCGGCGATCCAGTGGTCGAGGAAGCGCTCGCGGTGAGCAGGGACGTATGCGGTCGCTGAGAGGAAGTCGAGGTACTCATCGTTGGTGACCGCTGCAGGGTCGATCACGATCGGTCGAGTGGGTCGATCCCGAAGCACGGCGATGTCGCCCGTGAGATCGGGGTAGCTCCGGCCGACCAGTGGTGCCCGGTCGTACGCACCGCACTCGCGCAGTCGAAATCGCGCCGGCCCGGCGATCCCTGATGCGACGGTCACCATGTCGGCCGGAGCGGGGTCCGCGGACGAGCGTCGTCCGATCGGCGGCAGCGGATCTCGAACTCGTCGAACGGTCGACGAGTGGCGCGCGACCTCGACCCCGGGGGATGACGAGCCGACCTGCGCCACGAAACCGATCGACTTCGGCCCCAGCACGACGGTCGTCGTGCCCGCAGCTCGCCGGACGCCGCCGAGGGGGGCGGTGAGCACGTCCCCGTCCTGCCCATGCAGCACGAGGGTCTCGTGCACCTCGGCGTCCGAGCGGTTGACGAAGGCCCAGACCGAGATGTCGCCGAGCGTCCACTCGCTGGCATCGACGGCGGCCGACGATGTCTGGACGTACGGCGTCCAGTCCCCCGATGCGAACCATTCTCCATACGCGGAATGGACCGAGCGCATGGAACGCAGCGTGGCTTTGTCGGTCGGATTCCAGGGGAACCAGGACCCGAAGACGTTCTCCCACACCACGACCCCGCTGCCGTTGAGCCAGGCGGTGAAGAGCTCGTCCGCGTGATCCTCGTGCCACCTCCGAACGAGATGCTGCATCTGACGTGGCTTCGCCCACTTGTTGCGCAGCAGCAGGCGCTCGTTCAGGCGTTCCGGCCACTGGGCCCATGACATGAGGTGATCGTGGAGCCCGGACAAGGGCGCCACGTGCTCGGACTGCAGGATCACCTCGGCGCCGGCGCGATCGATCGCGGCGAGCAGCGACGCGGACGCGTCCGCGAGGGTGTCGAGGAAGATCCCGTCGGCGGCGACCTCCACGACGAGTTCAGCGAGGGCGGCCTCGTCGCCCGACGGCTCAGCGCGAGTACCGGTGTCCCAGGGGTTGTAGTCGAGGATCGCCCGAGTCCCCCGGGCGTGGAGGCGCTCGATGATGTCGCGCAGGGCGGAGACGCCCCCCGGGATGTCGCGATAGAAGTCGAACTGGTTCCGGTCGTCGAAGCCGATGCGCGGGTACGCGTGCCACAGGACGAGTGCATCCGCTCGCCCGAAATCCGCCTCGAACAGATCCAGGTACCGTTCGACCTCGAATCGCTGGGTCTCCCGGTCGAAGAACTCCTCGTCCCACAGCATCAGCACGCCGCAGACGAACGCGGTCCTCGCCCAGGCCGTGGTCGTCGCGTCGTACCGCCCGGCCGATGGCATCGCGCCGCGCGCGTCGTCCCTCCACTCACGGACCTGTCGACGCCAAGCCGTCCGCTCCGCGGGGTCGTCCGGAGCGACCTCGAGCGCCGCGAATCGTGCGGCGAGGTCACCGTCGCGAGCGCTCACCGCCTGGCGAGCATCGACGTCACCCGGAGCAGTGCGCTGTTGATCCAGACGTCCGAGTACTCGACAGGCCGACCGTCGCTGAGATAGGTCACCTGCTCCAGGTACTGCACCGCCGTGTCCCGCGGCACGTGCAGCGCGTCAGCGACGTCGTCCGTCGCCGCCTGCGCGCTGAACGTGCGGCGCCCTGAACCGATCCGCAGCCCGAAGCGCTGCTCGAGCGTGCCGAAGAGGCTGCGTTCCGCGAAGTCGACGTGCTCGATGTCGGGTGCGAGGTCGGCCCGGACGTAGTTGTGCAGCAGCGCGAGCGGTCCCGCCGCTGCGGTGCGGAGCCGGACGAGCTTCATCACGCGTTGTCCAGGCATCACGTCGAGGAGCTTGGCGATGGGGCGGGGGGCGTCGAGCAGACTGACCGAGATCACCGACGTCTCCGTCATGATGCCCTGGCTCGCGAGGTCCTCGGAGAGCGTGCTGAGCTTCTGCGCGATCGCAGGCTCGATCACGGTCGACGTCACGAAGGTCCCGCGCCCCTGAACCTGCTTCAGCACCCCCTCCTCGATGAGGGTGCTGAGCGCACGGCGGAGCGTCCCCCTGCTCACGCCCAGTTGTCGGGAGAGCTCCGGTTCGGCCGGGAGTCGGTAGTTCGGCGGCCACTCGCCCGAGGAGATCTTGCTTCGCACAGCGTCGGAGATCTGGATGTGCAGCGACACGGGAACCCCTCGCTGCAGTCCGGCTCCTGGCAGGGCATCCGGCACCGTGCTCACGGCATCCTCTTTCCTCGGGCAGCGGGATCGGGCTGGATCACGGCGCTAGTAACCAGCGACGTCGTCGTCGGTGGATCCTGCGAGTATCGCGACTCCGGCGCTCGTGCCGAGAAGGTCCGCCCCCGCGCGCAGCAGGTCGAGTGCCTGCGCCTGGCTCTTGATGGAACCGGAAGCCTTCACTCGCACGCCGGCGGGCGCCCGATCCTTGAGGAAGCGGACGCTCGCGGGATTGGCGGTCTCGACCGCTCCACTGCTCGCGTTCTTCAGGTACGCGACTCCCGCCTCCAGCGAGAGCTCCACCGCAGCCTCCCGCTCGGCCATCGTGAGCAGCGGAAGCTCGAGCATCACCTTCACCGGAACTCCTGCCGCACGGACGACTCCTGCGATGTCCTCCCGGAACTCGTCGTACATGCCGCTGCGAAGCCACCCGATCTGCACCCCGATGTCGAGCTGGGTCGCGCCGAGCCGGACCAGTTCCGCCGCTTCGGCGGCCTTCCCCGCGCTCGAGGTCACGCCGACCGTGGGGAAGTCGAGCGCGGATGCCACGCCGATCCCGGTGCCGGCGAGCACAGAAGCGACGAGCGGCACCCAGGAGCCGGGGATCATCGCTGCATCGAACCCGTAGCGGATGGTCTCCTCCGCGTGTTCCACCATGTCGTCGCGGGTGGAACCCACCTCGATCCTCGTGTGCTGGATGAAGCGCGCCAGATGGCTGGGCGCCACATCGACTACGGCTGTGCGCTCGGTCTGGTCGGTCATTCCGCCTCCCTCATTCCCGTTCTCGCGTTCCGCTTCCTGTCGGCCGTTCACCGCTGATCACCGGGACGACCCACGTCGATCGCGAACGGCAGCGCGGGAACGACGCCGGGCCGCTGCACGACGAACGCGCTGACCTTGCAGCCGTACCGCGCGGCGGCTTCGAGCGGGAGGCCGACGGCCAACCCGACGGCGACAGCGGCGTTGAACGCGTCCCCCGCGCCGGTCGTGTCGACGACGTCGACCTGCTCCGCGCGGACCCGAGTGATCGAGCCGTCCTCGAGGATCAGCGCGCCGTCCGGACCGAGCGTGATGACGAGGGCCCCTCCGAACATCGAGTGCAGCGCGGCTGCGACTTCATCGGGCGTCGGATCGAGACCGATCCGAGCACCCGCGATCGCCCGTGCTTCCGTCCAGTTCGGCGTGAGCACATCGACCGACGCGAGGACCTCCATCGAGAGGGTGGTCGCGGGAGCGGGATTCAGCACCGTCCGAGTTCCAGCTGCTCGTGCTCGGCGGAGAGCGGCACTCGCAGCAGCAAGCGGCACCTCGAGAGAGACCAGCAGCACATCGGCGGCTTCGATCTCTCCACCGAACCGCCCCACGTCCTCGGCCGTCAGGTCGCTGAGCGCACCCTGATGGAGCACGATCTGGTTCTCGCCCGAGTCCGCCACCACGATCGCTCCCGCCATCGTGCCGGCTGCGCTTCGGACGACGTGCTCGGCGAACACGCCCTCGTGCACCCAGAGGCGCCGTCCCGCCTCGCCGTCCTCGTCGTCACCCGTCGCTGTGAGCAACGCGACGCGAGCGCCGAGGCGGGCGGCTCCGACCGCTTGATTCGAGCCCTTCCCTCCGAGGTCGAGACGCCGTTCGCTCGCGATGAGTGTTGCGCCAGGCGTGGGGAGGTCGGTCACCCGATAGGTGGTGGCGACGCCGTACCCTCCGACGACCGCGATGCGCATGAAAACAATGTGTACCAGGACAACCGTGAACAAGCAATTGCGGATCACGCCGGGTGGCGATGAGGGGACCCCGACTGAGAAGCCCATCGCACCGGCGGCCCGGCTGAGGGGGATCGTGTCCGTGGGCACGCGCCAGGCGCACACTCCCGCCGACGGACGAGCCCCGCGCCCTGTCGGTCGTCGCAGGCGCCCGAGAAGACGCGGATCTGGGAGCGGAGGCGCTCCGACTGCGGAGGGCGTGGGATTCGAACCCACGAGACATCGCTGCCTACCGGTTTTCAAGACCGGGTCCATCGGCCGCTCGGACAGCCCTCCAGAGCCTCAGACGATACCGGCGGGCTCGAGTGAGCGAGTTGCGGACATATGCATACGTCGTGGCGCACGCAGATGTCCGCAGGGCACACACGTGCTGCGGGCCCATCATGGCTCATGGCCTCGAACGCGCGCATGACGCCGGAGGAGGCGGCCCGCATCCGCAGGCAGGACGCCGCCGGACGGCTGGACCACGGCGATCCGGAGGTGCGCCGGGTGCTGGACGAGGCGAACCGCACCTCCGTGCGCGCGCACGTCTACGGGCGGGACGCGGCGGCACGGCGGACGACCCGGGTCTCGCTGCTCGTCACGGCGGGCGCGGCTGCCCTGTTCGCAGGCGGGCTCGCGCTGCACTTCCTGCTGCTCAGTCCCTGATCGCCCACCCCGGATGAGGTGCCGGAGCGGCGGGGTTCGCGGATCCGCAGAAATCCGGCGGCGCGCCGGCGGGCGGCGCCTCCGGGCGGCGTGTCGGGTAAGAACTGCGGATCCGCGAGCGGGCGGCTCAGGGGAGGGAGTCGAGCACCCTTGCGAGGCCGTCGTCGCGGACCGAGCGGGCGGTCTCGTCCGCGGAGGCGATGACCTCCGAGGGCGCCTGGCCCATCGCGACGCCCCGCGCTGCCCACTCGAGCATGTCGATGTCGTTGCGCCCGTCGCCGACCGCGACGGTCAGCTCGTGCGGCACCCCGAGTCGGCCGCGCACCCACTCCATCGCGGTCGCCTTGTTCACGCCGTCCGGTGCGATGTCGAGCCAGGCGGTCCAGCCGACCGCGTAGCTGACGCGGGACAGACCCATCCGCTCCACGACGCCGAGGAACTCCTCCATCGCGTGGTTCGGCGAGATGACGACGATGCGGGTCGCGGCGACCTCGAGCAGGCCCTCGAAGGGGACCTCCTCGCTGTCCTGGCCGACAGCCGCCTCCGGGAAGCGGGAGGTGTAGCGGAAGTACCCCTCCGCGTCCTCGACCGCGTAGCGCGCGTCCGTGAGCGAGCCCGCGATGGTCGTCAGCACCTGGGACGGGTCGAACGTCTCGATCCGCTCGCGGCGGTACCCGTCGGGCGCGGCGGCGTCGCGCTGCAGGGTCACCGCACCGTTCGAGCAGACGAGGTACTCGGGGGTGAGCCCCAGCTGCTCGAGCACGGGCGTCGTGGAGGAGGAGGACCGACCCGTTGCGAGCATGACCTCGTGCCCGCGGTCCTCGGCCGCGAGCGCCGCCCGCCGCACCGCGTCCGACATGAAGCCGTCCTCGTGCAGGATCGTGCCGTCGATGTCGAGGCCGACCAGGTAGCGGTCGGTCACGACAGCGGCTGCAGGGTGGTCAGCCCGCCGAGGAACGGTCGCAGCACCTCCGGCACGACCACCGACCCGTCCGCCTGCTGGTGCGTCTCGAGGATCGCCGCGATCCACCGCGTCGTCGCGAGGGTGCCGTTCAGCGTCGCGACGGGCGCGGTGCGGCCGCTCTCGGTGCGGTGGCGGATCGCGAGGCGGCGCGCCTGGTAGGTCGTGCAGTTCGAGGTCGACGTCAGCTCGCGGTAGGTGCCCTGCGTCGGGATCCACGCCTCCACGTCGTACTTGCGGGCAGCGGAGGAGCCGAGGTCGCCGGCGGCGGTGTCGATCACGCGGTAGGCGAGCCCGAGGTCGGTCATCATCCGCTCCTGCATCGCCAGCAGGCGGGCGTGCTCCTGCTCGGCCTCGGCCGGGTCGACGTAGGAGAACATCTCGAGCTTGTCGAACTGGTGCGTGCGGATGATGCCGCGAGTGTCCTTGCCGGCGCTGCCCGCCTCCAGCCGGTAGCACGTCGACCAGCCGGCGTAGCGGAGGGGGCCGCCCGTCAGGTCGACGATCTCGTCCGAGTGGTAGCCGGCGAGCGCGACCTCGCTGGTGCCGGTGAGGTACAGGTCCTCGCCCTCGACCTTGTAGACCGCGTCGGCGTGCTTGTCGAGGAACCCGGTGCCGCGCATGATCTCGGGCTTCACGAGCGTGGGCGTGATGAGGGGCACGAAGCCGGCCTCCAGCGCCCGGTCGAGGGCGAGGTGCATCAGCCCGAGCTCGAGGCGGGCGCCGACGCCCCGGAGGTAGGAGAACCGGGCGCCGGACACCTTGGCGCCGCGGACCATGTCGATCGCCCCGAGCAGCTCCCCCAGCTCGAGGTGGTCGCGGGGCTCGAAGTCGAATGAGGGAACCTCTCCCACCTCGCGCAGCACGACGTAGTCAACCTCGCCGCCCTCGGGCACGTCGGCGAGCACGACGTTCGGAATCGCGCCGACCGCCTCCTCCGCCACCGCCTCCGCCGCGGACGAGCGCTCGGACGCGGCCTTGACCTCGGCCGAGAGCTGCTTCACCTGGGCGAGCAGCGCCGGGCGCTCCTCCTTCGCGGCGGCTCCGACGCGCTTCGAGAACACGTTCTGCTCGGCGCGGAGGCGCTCGAACTCGGCGATGGCGTCCCGCCGGTCCGCGTCCGCCCGCACGGCTGCGGCCACCAGGCCGACGTCGGCCCGCCGAGCCCGCTGGGAGGCCTCGACGACCTCGGGCGCCGAGCGCAGCAGCTGCGGGTCGATCACCTGCTCAGCCTATTCGGGGCGTTCTCCTCAGAGCGCTCTCACAGACCGCTCAGCCCCCGCCCGGGGCACGCTCAGTACTCTTCTGCGCATGTCTGCGGCCGTCGACTCCCCTCCGCGCTTTGCCGCCGTCGTCTTCAACCCGGTGAAGGTCGACGAGGACCGGCTGCGCGCCGCCGTCGAGCGCGAGGCCGCTGACGCGGGGTGGGCCGAGAGCCGCTGGTACCCCACGACCGTCGAGGACCCGGGCACCGGGCAGGCGAAGCAGGCGGCCGCCGACGGTGCCGCCGTCGTGCTCGCCGCGGGCGGCGACGGCACGATCCGCGCCGTCGCGGAGGGCATCGGCGACACCGACGTGCCCATCACGCTGCTCCCCTCCGGCACGGGCAACCTGCTGGCCCGCAACCTGCGGCTCTCGCTCGACCGCCTCGAGGAGTCCGTCAGCACCGCCTTCACCGGCGTCGACCGCAGGATCGATCTCGGGGTCGTGGAGCTGCGGCGGGAGGACGGCAGCAAGGACACGCACGCCTTCGTCGTGATGGCCGGCATCGGCATCGACGCGGCGATGATCGCGAACACCGACCCGAAGCTGAAGGCCCGGGTCGGCTGGCTCGCATACGTGCAGGGCATCGCCCGCGCGCTGCGCGGCGAGAACACCGTGCGGATGCGCTTCCAGCTGGACGGCGGCGAGCCGCGCTCCGTCCGGGTGAACAGCGTCCTGATCGGCAACTGCGGCACGTTGACCGGGAACATCCTGCTGCTGCCGGAGGCGGCGGTCGACGACGGCATCTTCGACATCGTCGCGCTGCGCCCCGACGGCCTGTTCGGCTGGATCCAGATCCTGTGGAAGGTGCTCTGGGAGAACGGCGTGATGCGCCGCAGCGAGGTCGGCCGCAAGATCCTCAGCTACACGAAGGAGGTGCGGACGCTGCGCTACCTGAAGGGCGAGGAGGTCGTGTTCCGCACCGAGACGCCGCAGCAGTTCCAGCTCGACGGCGACACGATGGGCGAGGTCGTCGCGGTGCGCGCGCGGGTGCACCCCGGAGGGCTCGCGGTCCGCATCCCCGCCACGGAGCAGGACCGCCTCCCCCACTCCGAGGAGGAGCGCGAGGCGCAGAAGGTCTGAGCGCGCGCGCTCGCGGATCCGCAGCTCCTCCCCGACGCGCCGGCGCGCTGCGACCACCCACCGGCGGGTCGGCCGGGTCCTGCGGAACGGCCGAAGATCGGCGGAACGGCGAGGGCGTCGACCGGGAGCCTCCACGGTCGCGTCCTGCTCTGGCATCGTTGCTGCCGTGACGGGCAGCGGCGGGACGACCGAGGGGCGCGTCGTCGTCGTCGGCGCCGCCCTCGGGCCGGGGCGCTGGTTCGCGGACCGGCTGGCCGGCGGCAGCCGCGCCGCGGTCCTGGTCGACACCCCCTCCGCGGCCGGTGCGCTGCGGGACCGGGACGACGGCACGACCCTCGTCGCGGTCTCCGGAGCGCAGGGCGCGCTCGACCGCGTCGCCGACGGGTCGCGCATCGCGCCGGGCGCGGCGGCCGCGCTGATCGTGGCCGTGCCCGCCGCCGCGATGCCGACGGTGCTGCGCGACCTCGCCCCGCACGTCGGACCGGGCACCGACGTCGTGCTGGTCACGAGCACCATGCGGGCGACGTTGGAGGCAGCCCGGCCGCTCGCCGGGGACGCCGCCCTCTGGGGCGTCCACCTCCTCTTCGACCCGAGCGTCACCGCCGTGGACGGCCAGGGCGTCTACGTCGTCGGCGACCGCCCGGAGGTGCCGGGTTGGCTCGACGCGGCGGTGACCGGCAGCGGCGGCGTCCTGCGCACCGGGACCGCGGCGCAGCACGACGCCGCGATGGCGACCGTGCAGGCGACGACCCACCGCGCGCTGGTCGCGTTCGCGGACGCGGTGACCCGCAGCGACGTCGACCTCCAGACCCTGTGGACCCTCCGCACCCCGCTGTTCGACAGCCTGCTCGGGCTGACCGCCCGGGCGCTCGACCCGCGGCAGCAGGCGCTGGTCGCCGCCGTGCAGGCGGACGGGGGCGGGGTCGCGGCGGGCCGGCTCGCCGCCTCCCTGGCGGACCTGGAGGACGCGGACTTCGAGACCTCCGTCGTCCGGGTGCGCGACCGCATCACGGGGGCGCTGTTCGAGGAGCTGCAGGCGTCCGCGACCGCGGGCATCCAGGCGGCGCAGGCGCGGCGGCGCGACATCTCCCGACGCCGGATCGACGGGAGGCTCGTGGGGCTGCGCCGCGTCGGCACGGCCGGCCCCGTGCGCGTCGGCCGGATCGTGGACGTCTCCCCCACCCGGGTCGAGCTCGCGCTGCTGCTCGTCGGACCCGCAGGCCGCGCCGCGCTGCTCGACGGGGCGGGGCTCGACAACGCGCGGCACCTCGGCGTGCCGACGAAGGTGCGGTCGCAGTCGTTCGGGCTCGGCCACATCGAGCTGGTGCAGGGCGCGGAGCTCGCTGCGGTGCTCGACGAGCAGCTCGCCTTCCTCGGCCGCGACGTGCGGTTCCTCGTGCCGGAGTCGGTCGCCGGCACCGGCGTCGCCCGCGTCGTCGCGCAGTTCGAGGGCCTGCGCGACGTGCGGCTGCTCGACGAGGTCGTGCGCACCGGGCAGCGGTCGGTCGTCGTGCACCTCGCGATCCGCGCGGACCGCGACCTCGAGGCGACCGTGGAGGCGGTCCGCCGGGAGGTGGAGGCCGCGTACGCCTGGCCGGTCGGGGTCGCGCGCACCCTCTCCAGCGCCGCGTTCGACGTGGCGTACCTCGGGCCGGCGGGGACGTTCTCGGAGGCGGCCGCGCGGCGGTGCGCGACGAGCGTCGGCCTGGAGGCGGGGGACCTGGTCGCGCTCGCGACATTCCCGGAGGTGCTGGCCGCGGTGCGGCCGGGCACGATCGCGGTGCTGCCGATCTCGAGCTCCGCCTCTGGCCTCGTGTGGCGGGCGGTCGACGCGCTGCTCGCGCACGCCTCGCCGATCGTCGCGAGCGGCGTGGTCGACGTGCCGGTCCGCTTCGACGCGTACACGGCGGCCGGCGGCCCCCTCGAGTCGTTCCGCGGCGCGACCGTGTTCAGCCACCCGCAGGGGCTCGCGCAGTGCACGCGCTTCATCGCCAGGTGGGGGCTGCGGCCGGTGCAGACCGACTCCACCGCCGGCGCGCTCGAGCGGGCGCTCGCCTCCGAGGCGCCCGCGGTCGCGCTCGGCGGCGCGGGGCTCGCGACGGGCGGGCTGCGCGTCATCGAGCGGGAGGTGGACGACCTCTCCGGCTCGATCACCCGGTTCCTCGTGCTCGGGTCGCCGGGGGAGTTCGCGCCGCAGCAGGACGGCTCGGATCCGACCCTGCGCTCGGTGCGGGTGGGGGCGGACGCCGCCGACGTCCTGCCCCTCCTCCGCAGCCCGGGCGCCGCCGCGTTCGCGGAGCTGCTGACCGACGCGACCGGGCGCTTCCTGCTGATCTCGAGCGCGGCGGGAGGCGAGGAGCCGGCGGGCGCGCGCCTGCTCGGCACGCTGCCGTGGTCGCCCCGCACCCCGGTCGTCCGCGTCGACGCCTCCTGATCCCGTTGTGAAGGCGTTCTGGCGCCACGCAACGAGGCGGTCCGGCGTCGCACCGCGCCAGAACGCCTTCAATACGAAGAGCCAGACGCTTGCGCCAGGATGAGGCCATGACCTCACGAGCAGGGACGCCGGCGCAGTCGTCCGATCTCATCGACGTCGAGGGGCTGGTCCAGGCGTACTGGAGCGGCCACCCGGACGTGTCGAACCCCGAGCAGAAGGTGGTGTTCGGCACCTCCGGCCACCGCGGCAGCTCGCTGAACACCGCCTTCAACGACGACCACATCGCGGCCATCACGCAGGCGATCGTCGAGTACCGCACCGGGCAGGGCACCAGCGGGCCGCTGTTCATCGGGGTGGACACCCACGCGCTGTCCGCGCCGGCGCAGACGACCGCGCTCGAGGTGCTCGTCGCGAACGGGGTGCGCGTGCTGGTCGACGAGTTCGACGGCTACACGCCGACGCCCGCGGTGAGCCACGCGATCATCACCTGGAACCGCGAGCACCCGGGGGAGCCGCAGGCGGACGGCATCGTCGTCACGCCCAGCCACAACCCGCCGGCCGACGGCGGCTTCAAGTACAACCCGCCGCACGGCGGTCCCGCCGACTCCGACGCCACGAACTGGATCGCGGACCGGGCGAACGAGATCATCGCGGCCGACCTGCAGGACGTGCGACGGGCCGAGCCGTCCGCCGTCGAGACCTACGACTTCCGCACCCGCTACGTCGAGGACCTGGCGTCGATCATCGATATCGACGCGATCAAGGCGTCGGGCATCCGCATCGGCGCCGACCCGCTCGGTGGCGCCTCCGTCACCTACTGGCAGGCGATCGCCGACACGTACGGCCTCGACCTGACGGTCGTCAACCCGGTCGTGGACCCGGCCTGGGGCTTCATGACCCTGGACTGGGACGAGAAGATCCGGATGGACCCGTCCTCCCCCTCCGCGATGGCCTCGGTCGTCGCGCGGGCCGGGGAGTACGACATCCTCACCGGCAACGACGCGGACGCGGACCGGCACGGCATCGTCACGCCCGACGGCGGGCTGATGAACCCGAATCACTACCTCGCGGTCGCGATCCAGTACCTCTACACGCATCGGCCGGACTGGCCGGCGGACGCCAAGGTCGGCAAGACGCTGGTGTCGTCGTCGATGATCGACCGCGTCGTCGCCTCGATCGGCCGCGAGCTGGTGGAGGTGCCGGTCGGGTTCAAGTGGTTCGTGCCCGGCCTGATCGACGGGTCCGTCGCGTTCGGCGGCGAGGAGAGCGCCGGCGCCAGCTTCCTGAAGCGCGACGGCTCGACGTGGACGACGGACAAGGACGGCATCCTGCTGTGCCTGCTCGCCTCCGAGATCCGCGCCGTGACCGGACGCTCCCCCAGCGAGCTGTACCGCGAGCTGACCGCGGAGTTCGGCGACCCGGCGTACGCCCGCGTGGACGCGCCCGCCTCCAAGACGCAGAAGGCGGCGCTCGGCAGGCTGGACGGCGACGCGGTGTCGGCGACCGAGCTGGCGGGGGAGCCGATCGTCGCGAAGCTGTCGAAGGCGCCCGGCAACGGCGCGGCGCTGGGCGGCGTGAAGGTCGCGTCGGAGTCCGCGTGGTTCGCGGCCCGCCCCTCCGGCACCGAGGACGTCTACAAGATCTACGCGGAGTCCTTCAAGGGCCCGGAGGACCTGGCGAAGGTCCAGGCGGAGGCGAAGCGCATCGTCGACGCGGCCCTCGGGGGCTAGCGCCGCGCGATCGACGTCCTGTCCCTGATCCGGCGACGCGCGACATCGAGTCGGGGACGGTGCGTCGATCGAGCGGTGGGGGAGCGCTCAGTAGTCGGGGGAGGCGGGCAGGCCGAAGAACTGCTCCAGCGTCTTGACGCCGGTGCGGTGCATCTCCGTGGCGGCCGGCGTGCCGATGTATCGGAAGTGCCAGGGCTCCGTCTGGATGCCGGTGATCCTCGTGTACCCGAGGGGGTAGCGCAGCACCCAGCCGTAGCGCCAGGAGTTCGCCGCGAGCCACTTCGCCGCGCGATGCGACTCGAAGCAGACCTGCAGGTCGCAGGAGGAGCCGTCGCCGAGGTCGTCCGCCAGGCCGGTCTGGTGCTCGCTGTAGCCGGGCTTCGCGGTGAGGTTCAGGGTCGTCGCGCGACCGAGCGACGCGAGGTTGCGGTCGAAGATCGACTTCTGGGTCGCGTAGGAGCGGTACGCCGACAGCGAGTACAGCGTCACCCCGTCCCGCTTCGCGGCCGCGAACATCGTCACGAGGGCGGTGGCGGCGACCTTCCGCAGCTGCGGCACGTTCGTGTGCGGCACCTGCGGCGTCACGAGGTCCGGCGGGACGTAGGTCCTCGGTCGCAGCGGCCGCCGCTTGTCGACCACCACCCACAGGCTGGTGGGGTCGTCCAGCGAGCGTGCCGAGAAGTCGAACCCGGAGGGCTTCGGGGTGCTCGCCGGCTTCGCGGGCGTCGTCGCGGCCTGCAGGCTCGTGGCCGAGCCGGCGGAAGCGGAGGGCGCGAGGGAGGTGGGCGCTGTGGAGGCGGGCGTCGCGCCGCCCGCCGCGCCGGAGGACGCCGTGGAGGAGGGCACCGAACCCGGCCCGGGCTGCTGCGACGTGCATCCCGCGAGCATCAGCAGCAGGGCGGCGGCGCAGAAGGCACGACCGGCGGGACGGAGCACGCGGGGAGCCTACGGGCGGGCGCCGACCTCACCGCGGACCCGCGCGGACCGAGCGCGTCAGCAGGAAGCACAGAGCACTCGGGCAGGAAGAACTCCCGACGGCAGGAAGAAGTCGGCTCGAACTTCCTGCCGATGTGCGTTCTTCCTGCTGAAGTGCTCCGGGGCGGGGCGGGAAGGCGCGATCAGGGACGCGGCACGACCATCACCGGGATGCGGGCGTGCTTCAGCAGCCGCGCCGAGACCCCGCCGAGCAGCACCCGGCGTGCGGGACCGTAGCCGCGGGAGCCGATCACGAGCAGGTCGGCGTCCTCCGGCCGCAGGTCCGCGAGCGCGTCGACGACCGGGCCGTCGAGCAGCACCTGCCGCTCGTCGTCGCGCGCCGCGGCGGCCAGCGCGGCGGCGAAGTCCTGCCGCTGCCCCTCCGCGAACCGGCGCGGCTCCCCCAGCGTCGGCCGGACCAGGGTGTCGGGCAGCACCGAGACGACGTCGACGGACGCCGCGACGTCCCGCGCGTGGTCGCGGGCGGCGGTCAGCGCCGCGCGGCCGTCGGGGGTGTCGATGTACGCGACCGCGATGCGCCGCACCTCCGGCGCGGTCGACTCCTCGTAGTCCCAGGGGACGAGCACGACCGGTCCGGGCGCGCCGGTGAGCAGCCGGTCGGCGGTGCTGCCGGGCGCGGTGCGCCGCGTGCCCTTCGTGCGCCTCGAGCCCAGCACGGCGACGGCGCCCGGCCCCGCCTCCTCCAGAAGGTCGTGCAGACCGCGCGAGGCGGACTCCGCAGCGACCGGGACGAAGGTCGCCTCGGTCCCGCTCAGCGCCGCCCGCGCGTCGTCCAGCACCGCCTCCGCCTGCTCGCGGTTGTGGGCGACCCACTCCGCGTCGACCCGCCCGCGGCCGATCGGGGCGGCGCCCTGGTACACCGTGACCACCTGCAGCGGGCGGCCGGAGGCGGCCCGCAGGCGCGTCGCGAAGGTGAGCACGTCCGGACCGGCCGGACCGCGGTAGGCCGCGAGGATCGGCGCGCTCACGCGTCCTCCGCGGGCGGCAGGTCGGTCTGCTCGCCGGTGCGCACGCGCGAGTGCCGCCGGGAGTACGCGACGTAGATGACGAGCCCGATGATCAGCCACGCGACGAAGCGCAGCTTGGTCTCGATCGGCAGCTGCACGATCAGGGTGCCGCAGAGCAGGATCCCGATGATCGGCAGCACCGGCACGAACGGGACCCGGAACGGGCGCTCGAGCTCCGGCCGGGTGCGGCGCAGCACGATCACGCCGATGTTCACGAGCACGAACGCGAACAGCGTGCCGATGTTGGTCAGCTCGACGATCACGTCGAGCGGCACGAGCGCCGCGAGCACGGAGATCAGCAGCCCGAAGCCGACCGTGATCTGCACCGGTGTGCCGAACCGGGGGCTCACCCGCGCGAGCCGCCTGGGCAGCAGCCCGTCGCGGCACATCGCGAAGAAGATGCGGGTCTGGCCGTACATGATGACGAGCACGACGCTGGTGATGGCGATCAGCGCGCCGAGCGACAGCACGGCGCCGGCCCAGGGGATGCCGGCACCCTCCCGCAGCGCCGTGGACAGCGGGGCGTCGCTGTCGCCCAGGCTCTTCGTCGACGCGATGCCGACCGCGGTGAACGAGACGAGCACGTACAGGACGGTGGAGATCAGCAGCGAGCCGATGATGGCGATCGGCAGGTCCCTGGCGGGCTTCTTCGTCTCCTCCGACGCCGTCGTGACCGCGTCGAACCCGATGTAGGCGAAGAAGATCGTGCTGGCCGCCGCCGCGATGCCGGGGATGCCCTTCGGCGTGAACGGCTCGAAGTGCCGGCCGCTGAACGCCGTGAACGCGACCACGATGAAGAACAGCAGGATCACGATCTTGACGCCGACCATCACCGCGTTGATGGTCGCGCTCTCCCGGGTGCCGAGGGTGAGCAGCAGGGTGATCAGCAGCACGATCACCACGGCGAAGACGTTGATCACGCCGCCCTCGGAGGGGGACTTGGTGATCGCGGCCGGCAGCTCGAACGAGAACGCCGACTTCAGGAACTCGTTGACGTTGCCGCCCCAGCCGACCGCGACGGCGGCGACCGAGACGCCGTACTCGAGGATCAGGTCCCAGCCGATGATGAAGGCGACGAGCTCGCCGAGCGTCGCGTAGGAGAACGTGTAGGCGCTGCCGGACACCGGCACGGCCGACGCGAGCTCCGCGTACGACAGCGCGGAGAACGCGCAGGTGATCCCGGCGAGCACGAAGGCGAGGATCACGGCGGGACCCGCGAGCTTCGCGCCCTCGCCGATCACGACGAAGATCCCGGTGCCGATGATGGCGCCGACGCCGAGCGCGGTGAGGGTGACCGGCCCCATCGTCTTCTTGAGCTGCTCCCCCTCCCGCCCGGTCTCCTTCACCAGGTCCTGGATGCTCCTGGTGCGGAACAGCTCGCTGATCGACACGGACGCTCCCTCCGCGCGCGCCGGGGGCGCCGCGCGGGCTCAGCGTCCCGCCTCAGCGCCCGTCCACCGGATTCTCCGAGCGCTTCCGCAGGTTCCTCCGAGCGGGCTCAGCGGCTGAGCGGCCTCCCGGCCATCGCCTCGAGCCGCGCGATGCGCTGCTGCATCGGGGGGTGCGTCGAGAACAGGCGGCCCACGTCGCGCGCGCTGAACGGGTTCGCGATCATCAGGTGGCTCGCCGACTGCAGCTGCGGCTCGGGCGCGAGCGGGCGCGCCTGCACGCCGCGCTCCAGCTTCGCGAGGGCGGAGGCGAGGGCCAGCGGGTCGTCCGTCAGCGTGGCGCCGTCCTCGTCCGCGTCGTACTCCCGGGTGCGGCTGATCGCCATCTGCACGAGGCCGGCGGCCAGCGGGCCGAGGACCAGCATCAGCAGCGCGCCGATCGGGCTGCCGCCGCGGTCGCGGTCGTTGCCGCCGCCGAAGAGCATCGCGGCGTAGGCCAGGTAGGTGATGACGGAGCTCATCGCCGCGGCGATCGAGGAGGTGAGGATGTCGCGGTTGTAGACGTGCATCAGCTCGTGGCCGAGCACGCCGCGCAGCTCGCGCTCGTCGAGGATCGCGAGGATCCCCTCCGTGCAGCAGACCGCGGCGTGTTCCGGGTTCCGCCCGGTGGCGAAGGCGTTCGGCGCCGCGGTGGGCGACACGTACAGCCGCGGCATCGGCTGGCCCGCCCGTGCGGAGAGCTCGCGCACGATCCGGTGCATCGTCGGCTGCTCCGCCTCCGTCACCGGCCGGGCGCGCATGGCGCGGATCGCGACGGAGTCGCTGAACCAGTACGAGATCAGGTTCACGACGAGTGCGATCACGAGCCCGATGGTCAGCGCGCCGAGGCTGCGGCCGAACAGCAGGTAGGACGCGAGCAGGACGACCCCGCCGAGCAGTCCGAAGAGCATGGCGGTCTTCAGGCCGTTGTGGTGGCGGTGCATCCGATCCTTCCGATCCGCGCCGTTCGCTCGGCGACATCCAGGTCAACAGCAGGCTGGAGGCCGATCTTCCCAGCCGCCTTCGAGTCCGCCGGCAGCGGACGACGCGTCAGGAGGGTGGATGCTCGCCTCCGCGGCCTCGAGCAGTCGCCCCGCGGTGCCCTGCAGCACCGACGCCGCGACGCGCAGGTCCCGGTCGGGGCCGTCGATCGCCGCCTCCAGCGCGACGACGTACGCGTCGCGCACCGTGCGGACGGCGGCCGCGCCGGCATCGGTGGCGATGATGTGCACGACGCGACGGTCCCGGTCGTCGTGCAGCCGCCGCGCGAGGGCCGCCGTCTCGAGCCGGGTGACGAGCAGGGAGGCGGACCCGCGGGTGAGCCCGAGCTCGGCCGCGAGCGCGCCGACGGTGACCCGCGACCGCTGCACCAGCAGGGCGAGCGCGAGCACGTCGCTCTCGGTCAGGCCGAGCGATCCGGCGAGGACCGCCATCGCGCGCCGGTGGGCCAGCTGCAGCGCGAGCACGCCGCGCAGCACCTCCCGCACCGAGGGCGTCACCGGGGCGTCGTGGGCACCGAGGAGGAGGTCGTCCCCCTCGTCGTTCCCGGCCATCAGCACCTCCCGGAGCCATGGTGCTCCTCGGATCGCTTCGAGACCGCCCCAGGTTGGGGGCGCGCGCATGGTTCGGTGACCGACATACCGTTCGGTCTGTCCGCTCGGGGGAGCGGACAAGAGGATCCCGATGTCCAAGTCCACCGTCGCGAGCCGGATGCGGTTCACGCCGCTCGCGCTGACCACCGTGCTGCTGTCGGCGGGGCTGCTGTCCCTGTCGGTCACCGGCACGCTCTCCGGCTTCACCGCCGCGATCACGAACAGCGTGAACAGCGCCGCGACCGGCACGCTCGTCATGCAGGAGCAGAACGCCGGCGCCACCGTCACGTGCACCTCCGTCGACGGCAGCGGCATCACCACGAACGCCGCCACCTGCTCCACCGTCAACGAGTTCGGCGGCACGACCACGATGGTCCCGGGCACCCCGGTCACCACGACCGTGACGATCAGGAACACGGGCACGCTGAACGCGAGCACCTTCATGCTCACGCCCGGAGGGACCTGCACGCAGACGTCCATCGCGACGCCGGCGGGCACCGCCACGGACCTCTGCACGAAGCTGACGCTCGTCGTGAAGCAGGACGGCACCCAGATCTCCAGCGGCACCCTGACCGCGTTCGCCGGCTCGGCCGCGAAGAACCTCACGACGGTCGCCGCTGGCGGCACCTCGACGTTCACCTTCACGGTGACGCTCGACGCGGCCGCGACGAACGCCTACCAGGGCCTGCAGGCCTCCGTGCCGATGACGTGGACGTTCAACAGCTGACCCTCCTTCCCGGCCGGACGGCCTGGTCGCTCAGCGACGAGGCCGTCCGCGACGGGATCGATCCGCGGGTCGACGCCACCCCGTGGTGGCTCGTCGGCCTCCCGGAGCCCTCGACCGCCGAGCCCGCGCCCGCGCCGCTCGCTGCCGAGGCCTCCGCGGTGGCGGATCGCGGCAGGACCGCTCGCGTCCTGCCGTCGTCGCGGTCGTCGCGCTGCTCGTCAGCGCCGCCGCCGGCGTCGCGCTGCTGGCCGGGGTCCGCTGGTTCGCGGTCGAGACCCCCTCCATGGGGACGGCCGCACCCGTCGGGACCCTGGTGATCACCACGCCGCCCGGCGACCTGCGCGTCGGCGACGTCATCGCGTTCCGGCCGCCCGGCGTCCCTCGCAGCTACACGCACCGCGTGGTCTCGGTCGCCGCCGACGGCTCGGTGCGCACGAAGGGCGACATCAACGGCGCGCCGGACGCCTGGTCCCTGCCGCGCTCCGCGGTGACCGGGGAGGCGGTCGCGCTGCTGCCCGGCATCGGCTTCGGCGTCCGAGGCCTGCCCGTGCTGCTGGCCGGCGCGCTCCTCGTGCTGCTGGTCACGGCGCCGATCCGGTCCCGTGCGCGGCGCGCCTCCACCCGCGTCGTCGGCCTGCACCTCGTCGCCGCCGGGGTGCTGCTGTGGCTGCACCCGCTGGTCCAGATCGTGCTCATCGCCTCGGAGGCCGCCGGCGACGCGGTCAGGGCCTCCGTCGTCTCGACCGGGCTGCTGCCGATCCGCCTCGTCGACGCCGCCGGCACCGTGCTGGCGCGGCTGAGCGACGGCACGCCGCAGGTCGTCACCCTCCCGGCTTCCGCGCAGGCCGCCGGCCGGATCTCCGCCGTGCCGGACCTCGGGTGGGCGATGCAGCTGGTGCTGATCGCCGTCGCGATGCTGCCGTCGCTCGTCGTGCTCGCGGTCGGCCTGCCCCGCGACGAGCCGGGCGCCGCATGAGGCGGGTCCTGCGCCGTCGTGCCGCCGCGCTGGGTGCCGGCGCCGCGCTCGCGCTGCTCGGCGGCCTCGCCGCGGGCGTGCCCGGCGCCTCCGGCGGGTTCACGGCGCGGATCACGAACTCGACGGACACCGCCGGCACCGCGAACTACTTCACCTGCCAGCCCGCGATCGCGGCGGACAAGGCGGCCGCGCTGTTCCAGTGGCCGCTCGCCGACGCCTCCGGCGCGACCACCGCGACCGACATCAGCGGCAGCAACCGCACGGGCACGTACACGGGCAGCGTGGTGTCCGACGCGTCGACGCCGATCGCCTGCCCGCGCGACGGCGGCAGCGCGTGGCGGCTCGACGGCAGCACGAGCGCCGCGTACTACGGCACCTCGCAGACGAACCCGCAGGTGTTCACCCTGGAGGTGGACTTCCAGACGACGGTGAAGGGCGGGAAGCTGATCGGGTTCGGCTCGAGCACGACGGGGGCGTCCGCCCAGTACGACCGCCAGCTGTACCTCAACAAGAACGGCGCGGTCGTGTTCGGGGTCTACCCGAGCGCCTACCGCACGCTCACGTCGCCGGCGTCGACCTACGCGGACGGCGCGTGGCACCACGTCGCGGCGACCCTCTCCGCCTCGGGGATGGCGCTCCACCTCGACGGGAGGCTGGTCGCGTCGGACGCCGCCACCACCTCCGCGCAGGTCTTCAACGGCTACTGGCGCGTCGGGTACGACACCATCGGCCCCGGATGGTCGAACGCCCCCACGAACCCGTGGTTCACCGGGCGGCTGCGCGCCGCCGCGGTCTACACGAGCGCGCTCACCGCCCAGCAGATCGCGAACCACGCCGCGCCGACGTTCTGACCGGTCAGGGCACCCGCTCGAGCCACTCCCGGGTCGAGAACTTGGTCCGGACCAGGTCCTCGGCCGCCGCCAGCTCCGCCGCCGTGAGGTCGTCGCGCTGCGCGCCCGTGAGGCGGACGAAGGTCTGCTCCATCCGCTCGATGATCGCCGCGCGCGGCAGCCCCGTCTGCTTGCGGAGGGGGTCGACGCGCTTCGCGGCGCTCGTCGTGCCCTTGTCGCTCATCTTCTCCCGGCCGATGCGGAGGACCTGGACCATCTTCTCGCCGTCCATGTCGTACGACATCGTGACGTGGTGCAGCACCGCGCCGCCGCCGAGGCGCTTCTGAGCGGCGCCGCCGATCTTCCCGGCGGGCGAGCTGATGTCGTTCAGCGGCTGGTAGGTCGCGTCGATGCCGAGGGAGCGCAGCGCCTGCAGCACCCAGTCGTCGAGATAGGCGTAGGACTCGGCGAAGGACA